>DATATJ010000287.1:0-9627 GCA_036268855.1 Vicinamibacterales bacterium | reverse complement strand
TACAACGGGACGACGGTGATGCTCGTCCGATCGATGCGGCCGACCGATCAGGTGGTCGCCGGCATGCGGCAGACGATCTCGGCAATCGATCCCTCGCTGCCCGTCTACGGCGCCGGCTCGCTCGAGCAGATGCTCGGCTTCGCGATGTTTCCCAGCCGTGCCGCCGCGATCGCGCTCACGGCGTTCGGGCTCCTCGCCGTGGTGCTCGCGGCCACGGGCATCCATGGACTGGTGGCGTACGCGGTGTCGAAGCGCCAGCGCGAGATCGGCATTCGCATCGCGATGGGCGCGAGCAGGAGCCAGATCCTGCGCGTCGTGCTGGGACGCCTGGCGATGCTGCTCTCGGTCGGCGCGGCGGTCGGCCTCGTGCTCGCGGTCGCGGCCGGCCGCCTGCTGGCGACGATCGTCTATCAGGCGTCGCCTGGCGATCCCGCGGTGCTCGGCGCGGTCGTCGTGCTGTTCCTGGCCATTGGCGCGCTTTCGTGTCTGGCGCCGGCACTCCGGTCGCTGCGCACGGAGCCGATGCACGCGCTGCGGCCGGAGTAACCGCTTCATGGCCGCTGATGGCCGCGGCCGGCAGGATATACAATCAGCGCCCATCCCATGAGATGCCGTCCACTGCTCGTTGTCGTCGCACTGATCGGGCTGTGCGCGTGGCCTTCGGCCCAGCCGGTGTTCACCGGACCCGACGTCTTTCCGCGGGAGGAGTTCGCGGCGCGCCGCGCCCGCGTGATGGCGGAGATCGACGGCGGCGTCGCGATCCTGCAGGGCACGACCGAGCGTCCCGGCGAGCAGGCACTGCGGCAGAACAACCAGTTCTTCTACCTGACCGGCGTCGTCGAGTCGCGCGCGATCGTGGTGATCGACGCGCGGACGAAGCAGACGACCTTGTTCCTGCAGCCGTTCAACCAGCGTCGCGAGGAGCGGATGTTCGGCCCCGGGTTGCATCCGGGCGCCGACGCCGCTGCGGCCGCCGGCATGGACGCCGTCCTGCCGCGCGACGCGTTTGCCGAAGCGGTGGCGGCGCTGGCGCGCGACGGCCGCCGCATCTTCACGCCATTTCGCCCGGAAGTGCTCGGCGAAGCCTCGTCCACCGATCCTGCGGCGCTGGCAAAAGCCACGCGGGAGGATCCGTGGGACGGCCGGCCGTCGCGGGAAGATGCGTTCATCGCGAAGCTGAAGGCCGCGGCGCCACAATCGGCTGTCGCCGATCTCGATCCGATTCTCGACGCGATGCGTGCGGTTAAGAGCCCCATGGAGATCGCCGTGATCCGCGAGGCGACGCGCATCACCGGCCTCGCGATCATGGAGGCGATGCGCGACGCGCGCCCAGGCCTGCACGAGTACGAGCTGCAGGCGGACGCCGAGTTCGTGTTCAAGAGGTTCGGCGCGTATGGGCCGTCCTACTTTGCGCTCATCGCGACGGGCCGCAACACGTTCTACTCGCACTATCACCGGAACACGGCGGTGCTGCAGGACGGCGATCTCGTGCAGTTCGATTACGCGCCCGACTACAAGTATTACCAGTCGGACGTGACGCGTGTGTTCCCGGCCAACGGCCGCTTCACGCCCCGGCAGCGCGAGATGTACGTGATCTACCTGCGCCTGTATCAGGCGCTGATGACCTCGATCCGCGTGCACGCCGCGCCGCACGCGATCATCGCCGACGCCGTCGGGAAGATGGACGCGATCCTGAACGCCCATCCGTTCACCGACGCGAAGATCAAGAGCGCCGCCGAGGCATTCGTCGAACAGTACCGGAAGAGCACGGCGAGCAGCCTCGGGCACGCCGTCGGCATGGAGGTGCACGACGTCGGCCGCCCGGCGCCGACGCTCGAACCGGGCGCGATCTTCACGATCGAGCCCGCCATGCAGATCCCGGACGAGCATCTCGGAATCAGGCTCGAGGACATGATCCTCATCACCGCGGACGGCTACGAAAATCTCTCGGCCTTCGTGCCGATCGAACCAGACGCGATCGAGGCGGTGATGCGCGAGAAGGGTTTGCAGAAGCGCTGACGCCTGGCCGAAGGCTCGCTATTTCCGCTGGAAATGCCGGACGACGTCCGGCCAGAACTCGTCGAACAGATTGCCGCCCGCGCGGCCGAGAAAGCCGTTGACGCTGCGGACCACGGTCTGACCCGTCGTGGTCGCGCTCGGCGGCAGCCACGCGTTCTCGATCACGTTGTTGAAGACGTTGCCGGCGTACCGGCCCCACGCCGGCGCGAGGCGGCCGTCGCGCCGCTGCGCGAGGAACACCGTCTTGAGCGCGTAGCGTGTGCGCGGCCACAGGCCTCGGCGCCCCGACCGCACGTAGCGCGGATCCTCGCCCCAGATCGCGCCGGCCCCCGCTTCGATTGTGCTCGAGATCGCGACGTCCGCTTCGCGCTCGAGATATCGCTTCCCGATGCCATCCCAGGAGCGTCCCCACTCGTCCGGCACGTTGAATCCGGTTTGCCAGATGTCGGCCAGCACGCCGACGCCGAGACTGCGGCGCCCGATCGTGCCATCGACGATCCAGTCGATGCGCTGCAGCCCGGTGATTGGCACGTACGCGGTCGCCGACAACGGCGGTTGAGCAACCGCCGGCGCAACCTCAGGCTCGACCGTGGTGGCAGGCGACACTGACTCTTGCGCGCGGACCGGCGACGCCAGCATCAGCCCGAGCGCAAGCAAGACACCCGCGCGGGAGACGGCAGACAGGCGAGCGCACTCGACAGTGGCCATCCGAGCATTGTGCGGGCGATCGCGAGAACGGCGCAATCTCAGCGGACTGATGACGGGATTCGCCTGAGCCGTGTGAAAAAAGTGTGTTCGCCAGGGAGTGGAAGAACCGGCGATTATACTGGGGACTACGCATCTCCAATCTCTGACCTTGTCGGCGTGCCTCGTCATCGCCTTGTCAGCGCCCTGTTCCGCCGCCGCCGGACAGGACGCCGACGGGTCGGCGCTGCCTTCGACCGCCGACGCCGGCTCGACGCAAGCGACTGAATCGACACAAGCGCCGGAACCGACCGACGTCGGCGACATGTGGCGGCTGCTCCGCCACAAACTGCCGACCGAGGATGGCGAGACCGACGAATCGCGCCAGCACTTCCTCGTCGTCGCGCCGTCGTTCGGCTCGAAGCCCTCCACTGGCATCAGCGGCGGCTTCAGCAGCAACCTGGCGTTCTTCCGCGGCGATCCGGAGACGACGCGCATTTCGGTGCTGTCAGCCGGGATGAAGGTCTCCCAGAAGGCGCAGACGCTCTCGGGCGTCAAGTTTTCGATCTTCACGTCGGACGATCGCTGGTTCCTGCAGGGCGACAACCGGCTGACGTGGACGTCGCAGAACACGTACGCTCTCGGCACACAGCCGACGCTGGCCGGCAGCGCGAACGTGAAGTACGACTTCTTTCGCCTGTACGAAACCGCGTACCGCAAGGTGAAGCGCGGTCTGTTCGTCGGCGTCGGACTGGACGTCGACGTCCACGCGAGCGCGCGGGCCGGCACGAGCGGCGAGTCGTCCTTCGATGAATCCGCGTACGTGGCCTACAACGATCGCCACGGCTTCTCCGAGGACACGCAGACCTCGAGTGGGACGAGCGTCGGGCTGCTGTTCGACACGCGCGACAACGCGATCAACGCGCGGCGCGGGTGGCTGGCGAGTGCCACTTACCGCACGTTCATGAGCGGGTTCCTCGACGGCGATTCCACCTGGCAGGAGTTGTATCTCGACGCGCGGACCTACCGGGAGCTCACGCCCGACGCGCGGCACAAGCTGGCCTTCTGGTTCCTCGGCGACCTCGTCACCGGCGGCGTCGCGCCATATCTCGATCTGCCGTCCAACGGCGGCGACGGCCGATCCGCACGCGGCTACGCGGAAGGCCGCTTTCGCGGCGAGCGCATGTTGTACGGGGAAATGGAATACCGCGGCACGGTGACGCCCAACGGCCTGCTCGGCGTCGTCGCGTTTCTCAATGCGACGACGGTGGACAGCCGCGAGACGGGCGAGCGGCTGTTCGACGCGGTCGCGCCAGCGGCCGGATTCGGACTGCGGGTGTTGCTGAACAAGCGGTCGCGCACCAACCTGTGCACCGACTACGCCTGGGGCAAAGACGGGTCGCGCGGATTCTACCTGGCCATCCAGGAAGCGTTCTAGAACCGCGCGAACCCCAGAAGATCGCGAATCTCGCGGGCTTATTTCCCTTCCTTCGGTCCCATCTTGATCCGATACGAGCCGTCGTCGAACCGCTCGCGGTAGACGCCGTGGCAGCTGCCGCATGACGTGCCGAGAGTGGTCGCCGACGTCTTGATGGTGTCCCACTTTCCGGTGGCGACGTCGCGCTCGATCGCGTCGGCCTGCGCCTTCGCATCGCCCGCCCACTTCATGGCGTCCGGCTTGTTCTTCGACTTCCAGAACGCCTCGGTCTCGGTGAAGGCCTGCTTGAGGATGGTGGCGTTCTGCTTGGTCGCCTCCATGTCCGATTTGTCGACGGCGCCGCGCAGCGCCGTGAACGCGGGCGCAACGCGCTTCATCACCTTGTCGAGCATTTCTTCGTCGCCGGTCATCGGCGGCGGGAGGCGCATCGCCAGGTTCACCATCTTCGCGTTGAGCACGGTCGTCGCGATGAGCGCAGGCTTGCCGGTGTACTTCGCGGCGACCTCAGCGGGCACCTCGGGCAGATCGACTTTCAGATCTTTCGCTTTCTTCATGATGTCGGCGGGATCGAACTTCACGATCTCACCGAGAACCGTTACGTATGAATTGACCTCGACCGGCTCGTTGAGCCGCGGCGCCAGAATCAGGACCTCCTGGCCGGTGCTCTTCGTGCGGTCCTGATCCATCGAGAACGAGGTGGGCGACAGGATCTTGTCGACGGTTGCCGTCATCGTGACGTGCACGCCGTAATATTCGTCGGGATGGGCGGCCACCGTGCTGGCGACGACCGGCACGAGAGGCTTCGCTTCGGGCCCCGCGGGCTTGGCGGCGTCGGGGGCGTCACCGCGCTGCCCACGCTGACCGCGCTGACCCGCCGGCGGGGGGTTCGCCGGGGTCTGCGCCGCCGGCGCCGGGCGCTGCTCCGCGCCGAGCGCCACAAAGGACGCGATACCCATCGTCAGTGCCGCGGTCACCAGTACGCCGCGTGTCGCTGCCATTCGTCCGTGCATGGAACTACTCCTTTATCGAGCACGCGGCGCGCGCCGTGGCGGGCCGCCTCCCTGAGCTTTCGCAGAGCGCATGATATATCGTCGCCTCGTCGCGGAGGAGATGCCAAGGCCAAAAAATCGTCACCAAATGTCTGCGCCGCGGAGCGGCCTCCGTCGGAGCGTTCCCGGCCTTCTGCGGGTGTCGGTACGGGCCCCAGCGCAAAAGCACAGTAGAATCGTCGCCGACTTCTTCGAGGGGAGCTGGAGTGATGTCGCACACAAGTCAGATCGGGCTCGCGCTCGCCGCCGCGATGGCCGCCACGCTCGTGGTTACCGGCGCCCGCACGATCGCGCAGAGCACGTCTCAGCCGGTGAATGACCTGCCGAACCCGTACCGCACGGTCGAGAACTATTTCAAGCTCCCTGAAGGGCGGACGTGGGGATCGACGAGCGCGGTCGCGATCGACAAGGACGGTAAGAGCATCTGGATTGCCGAGCGCTGCGGCGCCAACTCGTGCGCCAACTCCCCGACCGTCGACCCGATCATGAAGTTCGACGCCTCCGGCAAGTTCGTGAAGGCATTCGGCAGGGGCAAGCTGATATTTCCGCACGGCTTCTTCATCGATCGGAACGGCAACATCTGGATTACCGACGGCCAGGACAACGCGCCGCGGCCGCAGCGCGGCGCGCGCGGTGCCGGTGTCCGCGGGAGTGCCCCGATGCCGACCGGTCCGATCGGTCCTCCGCCCGGCGCCACGGCCGGCCATCAGGTGTACGAGTTCAGCCCCGACGGCAAGCTCCTGCTGACGCTCGGTAAGGCCGGCGGCGCCGCCGAGCCCGCGTACTTCTACCAGCCGAACGCCGTGCTGGTCGCGCCCAACGGCACCATCTTCGTCGCCGAGGGACATGGCGCCGGCGACGATCACCTGTTCAAGTTCGCGAAGGACGGCACGCTCATCAAGACATGGGGCAAGAAAGGCACCGGGCCCAACGAGTACGATCAGCCGCACGCGTTGGCGATGGACTCGAAAGGCCGGCTCTTCGTGGGCGACCGCAACAACAACCGGATCCAGATCCTCGACCAGGACGGCAACTACCTCGAGGAATGGAAGCAGTTCAGCCGCCCGAGCGGCATCTTCATCGACGCGCAAGACAACATCTATGTCGGCGACTCGGAGTCGGAGTCGGTCTCGCGCAATCACGATGGCTGGAAACGCGGCATCCGCATCGGCAGCGCGAAAGACGGGTCGGTGAAATACTTCATTCCCGATCCGAACGAGCACGCGACCAACACCAGCAATGCCGAGGGAGTCGCCGCCGATCCGCAGGGCAACGTGTACGGCGCAGAGGTCGGGCAGAAAGACGTCAAGAAGTACGTGAAGCAGTAGGCGGTGCGCGCCACGGCGAGACGCCTGGCCGCAAGGCGGCTATGATGGCGCATGATGCGAGTGACCGACACCATCATGCTCGACGAGCGTGACATCGAGGAGCGCTTCGTGCGCGCGTCTGGGCCTGGCGGCCAGAACGTCAACAAGGTCTCGACAGCGGTCGAACTTCGATTCAATGTGCGCGCATCGTCGCTGCCGGCTGACGTGAAGGAGCGGCTGGCGTCGATCGCCGGGAGCCGGCTCACCGTGGACGGCGTGCTCCTGATCGACAGCCGCGAGCACCGCACACAGGGACAGAATCGCGACGCCGCGCGAGCGCGCCTCATCGCGCTCCTCCAGGCGGCAGCCAGGCGGCCCAAGAAACGAAGACCGACCAAACCGCGCCCCGCAGCGCGCGAAAAGCGGCTCGACTCGAAGAAGCGGCGCGGCGCTGTGAAAGACCTGCGAAGCGGCCGGCGATCGCACGACGACTGAACGCGCCGGCGCGGCCACGCGTCTAAAGCGCTCATGGACCTGCGGCACGACGTCCGGCACGCCTGGCAGCGGCTCTTCGGGAACCCCACCTTTTCCGCAACGACCCTCATCACCCTGGCCATCGGCACCGGCGCGACGACGGCGCTCGCCGTGATGCGGACGCTGCCGATCCTGGCCTCGAGCCAGACGCGCCCGGCGCCCGCCGTCACGCGGATCGCCGACGGCGTGTTTCTGTTCGCGACGCTCCCGTACGGCGACGTCGGACTCGACGGCAACGCGATCGCGATCGTCGGACGCGACGGCGTCCTCGTCTTCGACAGCAACGGCACGCCGGCCGCCTCGGCGGCCGTTCTCGCCGGGATTCGCGCCGTCACGCCGCTGCCTGTGCGCTACGTCGTGAACTCGCACTGGCATTGGGATCATTGGTATGGCACCGAGACGTACCGCCAGGCATTTCCGGACGTGCGCGTCGTCGCGCACGAGAAAACGCGAATGATGATGATCGGCCCGGCGCTGGCATTCAACCAGCCGGGCATCGAGCGCCAGCTTCCGGCGTACCTGAAGGCGATCGAGCAGAAGATCGCTGCACTCGAAGCCACGAATCCGTCCGCGCCGGATCTGCCGACGCTGCGGGCGCGCCTCGAGGAAGACACGTTCTTCGTGCACCAGAAAACGAACGTGCACCTCGTGTTCCCCGATACAACCTACGCTGACAGGCTTACGATCGATCTCGGAGGGCGGCGCGTGCAGCTGCGGCATGTCGATCGCGCCGTCACGCCGGGCGACACCTTTCTGTACCTGCCCGACGATCGCATCGTCGTCACCGGCGATCTCCTGGTGAACCCGATCGCGTTCGCGCTGAGCTCGTACCCAACCGGCTGGCTGCGCACGCTCGAGCAAATCGATGCGCTCGACGCGGAGACCATCGTGCCCGGGCATGGCGAGCCGCTGCACACCAAGGAGCTGCTGCGCGCGCACATGGCGGTGTTTCGCGAACTGCTGCAGCGAGGGGCCGAGGCGAGGGCGAGAGGGCTCGATCCAGACGAGGCCAAAGCGGCGATTCTGCCGCAGCTGCACGACTTGATGATCGCGATGACGCACGACGACCCGCAGCTGAATCGCGATTTTCAGGTGTACCTCGTGGACTGGTACCTGCATCGCGTGTACGACGAGCTGAATGGCCCTCTGACCGACGAAATCGCGCCGATTCCCCGATCCTGAGCCGGCCTGCCGTACCATACTGGTGGCCGCTTGAACCACCAACTCGCTGACGTCATCAAATCGGGCGCCGTGACGATCGCCGCGCTCCTGCCGATCGTGAACCCGATCGGTTCGGCGCCGATCTTCCTCTCGATGTCCGCCGATCTGCCGGCTGCTGGGCGGCGCCAGCTCGCGCGTCTGGTGGCGCGCAACGCCTATGTGCTGCTCGCGGGGGCGATGCTGATTGGCTCGCAGGTCCTGCGAATCTTCGGCATCTCGCTGCCCATCGTGCGCGTCGCCGGCGGTCTGCTCGTTGCCGCCAACGGGTGGCATCTGATCAACGCGGACGAAACGCAGTCGTCGCCGAATCCCCCGGTGTCGGACGCCTGGGAACGGGCCATCGCCACCCGGGCGTTCTTTCCGCTGACCTTTCCGCTCACGGTCGGCCCGGGCTCGGTGTCGATTGCGATCACGCTGGGTGCGCGCGAGTCGTTCACCGGCACCTCGAGCGCGATCAACCTCGGCACCGATCTCATCGCGGTGGGCATCGTGGCGCTGGTCGTCTACCTCAGCTATCGATTCGCCTCACGCCTGATCACCTATCTCGGCGAAACTGGAACGGTAGTGTTTCTTCGATTGTCGGCATTCATTTTGATGTGTGTCGGCGTCAGCATCATCTGGAGCGGCATCGTCGACCTGATTCAGCCATTGCTGCCGCGGTAAAAGGGAGGGCTCCGTGCGTATCCGCCTTTTCGTGCTCCTGACCTTCACCTGCACGGCCGCAACGCTGGCGGCGCAGACAACGACCAGCAAAACCGACAGGACACCGCCGAAGCCGATCACGCTCTCCGGATGCGTGCAGCCAAGCGACTCGTCACCGAATCGGTTTACGTTTTCAGACGATGGGAATCCGAATGCCCCAGCCAGTTACCGGCTGTCGGGTACGGATATGCGGAAGTATGCCGGCAAACGCGTCGAGATCGTCGGCGGCGTGGTGACGTCCAGGCTGAAGATCGCGACGGGCCTGTACCCGTCGCCGAACGTCGCGGGCCAGGCAGGCGCCATGGATCCGACTCAGGCCGCCGTCGCCGGCAGCGCCGGCGGGTCGGCGTCCGGAACCGGGAATGTCGAACTGCCGGAGTTCCGCGTCAAGTCCGTCAAGACGCTCGGGGGCGCCTGTCCGCAGTAACGCCGCCAGATCATTTCCGTCGTTGATCAATCGGGCGCGGCGGCTGTCAGGCACGTTCCGCAAGCCACTTCCGCCGCCCGAAACCTTCCGGACGATTGCGTCGTCTAAGCTCCCAGTCGCTCCTGTAGACAAGCTACAATACGAAAGGCTGGGCATCCATTGCATCCGGCCGGCCGCCGCGCGAGGGACAGAGGAGACGCATCCATGGAACAGCTTTTCCGCGATGTTCGATTCGGCGTCCGAACG
>DATATJ010000286.1:0-5579 GCA_036268855.1 Vicinamibacterales bacterium | reverse complement strand
GGCATCCCGACGTCCAACGGAGCGACGCGCATGAAAATCACGGAGAAGACGACGGTGTTCACGAGCGGCATGAAGATCGCCCAGCCGAACCCCATCACCGTCTGCTTGTAGCGCAGAAGCAGATCGCGCCGGGTCATCTGGTACAGGAGCTCGCGGTACAGCACCTGTTCCTGCACCATCTCTCGAAGGTCTGAAGCGATTGAGGGCATTGGGTACGTGTTGACTTTCGTCCGCGCGCCGGGCGACGGCGCCTCAGGTAGTGCAGGCAAGCGTCGCGCCGGACGAACGCCTATCCGCTGCAACCGTAAGTACTCTTATTACATATCGTTAGGACGGCTCTGGCTCTTTACACAGGCCGCGCGGGCTGACAAAAAACCGCTGAATGTCTGACTTTCTATCTTGGTTCCTGGGATTTGCGCCCTAATTGTAACAGTGTCATAGTCATCCGACAGTTCTGACTGCCAGCGTGCGCGTTCTCTTCCTCACCCATCGACTCCCGTACGCGCCAAATCGGGGTGATCGCATTCGCGCCTACTACACCCTCGAGGCCCTCAAGGCCGCCGGGGCGCAGGTGGAGCTGGTCTCGCTCACGCACAACGCCGAGGAGGCCAGCCACGTCCCGGAATTGAGCCGGATCGCGGACAAGGTCCACGCGATCGCCGTCCCGAGGCTCCGGAACTGGCTGTCGGGGACACTCCGCCTTCCGACTCAGGTGCCGCTCACACACGCCCTTCTCGATGCCCCGGGCGTCAAACCGGCGCTCCGCCGCATCGTCGCCGACCGGCCGCCGGACGCGGTGCTGGCCTATTGCTCCGGCATGGCGCGCTTCGCCGTCGAACCGCCGCTGGCCGGCCTGCCGCTGATCATCGACCTCGTGGATGTCGACTCCCTCAAATGGCGCGATCTGAGTGGCACGTCACGGCCTCCCCTCGCGTGGGTCTACCGCCGCGAAGCGACGTATCTCGCCCGATTCGAGGCCCGCGCCGCCCGGCTGGCGTTCGCGACGACGGTCGTCAACGAGCGCGAACGCGACGTGCTCGCCAGCCTCGTGCCCGATGCCCGGATTGACGTCGTCCCTTCTGGCGTGAACGTCGAACACTGGCAACCCATCGACGAGCCGCCGCCTTCCGCCGACGTCGTCTTCTGCGGCGTGATGAACTACACGCCGAACGTGGACGCCGCGGTCTGGATGGCGCGCGATGTCTGGCCGCTGGTGCGCGCCCGGCGCGCCGATGCGCGTCTGAAGCTCGTTGGCTCGGAGCCGACCGCGCGCGTGCAGGCGCTGCACGATCCGTCACGCGGCATCGAGGTGACCGGGCACGTGCCCGATGTGCGCCCGTACCTCTGGCTGGGCGCCGTGTCGGCGGCGCCGCTTCACACCGCCCGCGGCATCCAGAACAAAGTGCTCGAAGCGGTCGCGGCCGGCCTTCCGGCCGTCGTCACGCCCGTCGTCGCCGAAGGGCTGCCGCGGGAAATTCTGCCCGCGTGCGAGGTGGCCTCCAGCGCCGCGTCATTCGCAGATGCCGTCGTCCGAGCCCTCGCGCGGTCGCCGGCCGAGCGGCGCCGCGCGGCCGCGCAGGCGGACCTGCGTCCGCTGTCGTGGTCCGCGCGCCTTGCGCCGCTCGTGGATCTACTGTTGGCGGCCGTCGAGAAAACGCCGCCACGCCGGTCCGCCCGCCCAGACGCCGATCGCCGCGCCTAGCACGGCTAACGCAACGTCCGTCACATCGCCGTAACGGCCGACGACCCAACCCTGCAGATACTCGAGCGGCGCTTCGATCGCCACCGCCAGGGCGATAGCAATAGGTAGCGCGAAAGCCTTCGCGCGACGTTGATCTGTCGCTGAGCTCCTTGCGCTACGGCTGGCCGCGGTCACGAAGCCTGCAGGGAAGTACATCAGCAGCAATTCGAAGCAGTGGCTCAGCGTCTCGAAGGTCGTGTGCTCGTAGTAGTTTTCGAACGGCAGCCACGCGATCGGACGCCGCACTGCGGCCAGCTCGAATGGACTCAAAAGCTGGACCGCCGCGGCGACTGCGGTCATCAGCCAGAGCGCTCCGGCCCAGAATCCCAGGGAGCGGCCGTGCGGCCAGTGGATCGCCAGCGCCGATCCCGCGACGGCTCCCGCCGCGTGGACGGTCGCGTCTTCGAGGCCCGGCATCCGCGAGCCGAGAATCCACTGGCTGCCCTCGAGGCCGAACGCGATCGTCGCGCCAGCTGCCGCGGCGATAGCGCTTGCGCTCTTGACGCCCAGCTGCCGTAACCAAAACGACGATGCCAGCCCGAACAGCACGTACCGTATGAGCTCGACGCCTTCGTCGCGCGTCCCTCCGAGCTGCCACACGTCCACGCGCAGCGCACGGAGCTTTCCGACGAGCGTGCCGACGTCGAGCGTGAAGTCGAACGGTTCCCACGCCGCGACGCACAAAACGATCGCCGCGATCAGCAGAGGATAGAACGCCGGCACGTCGGCGAGCCGCCGGGCGCGTAGCTGCAGAAGCGAGACGCGCGCGAACTCCGCCAGCGCGAGCGCCGCGATTGCACCCGCCAGTGCACCGGCGGTGTTCGCGCACACGTCCGACAGGGATGTCGTCCGGTCGATGTCGAACAGTTGCAGCGTCTCGACGAACGCGCTCGTCATCGCGGCGAGCGACACGACGATGACGAGTGAGGCCGCCGCCGATCGGCGCGCGCGGAGCGAGAGCACGCCGAACGCGCCGAAGGGCAGGAACAGCAGGATGTTCTGGACGACGTCCGGGATCGAAACCCGCCGGCCGGTATCGGGCGAGATCAGCGGATTCAGCGAGACGTGGGCGAGCTTGTCCCACGCGGCGCCGCGATCGAAATCGAAATGGAAGGGGATCAGGCCGCCGTAGAAGACGAACAGCGCACACGCGATCCAGAGCAGCGTCAGCAGGCGAGGCGAGCCGTCGTGCGGTCGAGGGCTCGCCTCCGCCGTGTTCATCCGACGATCGACTTCAGGACCTTTCGGGCTTCGTCGGATCCGTCGAAGTCGGCTTTGAGCTTGAGCGCGCGTTCGAGCGACTGGCGCGCCTTGTCCTTGTCGCCGTTCTGCGCGTACGCGAGGCCGAGGTGTCCGACGTAGCTGGGGTTATCGGGCTGGAGCTGCACACTGCGCTGGAAGGCCGACACGGCGAGCGTCGAGAGGCCTTTCTTGTAGTACACGAGGCCGAGCGTATCGTCCACTTCGTGGCGATTGGGAATCTGCGCCTTTGCCGTCTGCGCGAGCTGCAGCGCCGTATCGAGGTTCTCGTTCGATTCGGCGTAGATCCACGCCAGATTATTCGCTGCGACACCCGCGAGCGGGTTGATCTCGATCGCGCGCTGAAAGTGCGCCTTCGCTTCGGCGGTCTTGTTCTGGATCTGAAGCAGGACACCTGCGACGGTGAGCGGCGTCGCAGATTTCGGTTCGCGCTGGGCCAACCGCTCGAACTCCGCCGTCGCTTCAGGCAGACGCTTCTCCATCACATACACCTGCGCGAGCCCCACGTACGCCTGCATGTTGTTCGGGCTCAGCTCGACGGCCTGCTTGAGTGTCTGCTCGGCGCGCTGGAGATCATGGTTCCCGGCGTAGATGCGTCCCGCCATCACTTTGAGGCTGGCATTTGTCGGCGCCGCTTTCTCCGCGGCTTCGACGCGAGCCTGCGCCGCGTCGGGCTTGTGATCCTGCAGGTCCATCATCACCAGCGACTGTAATGCCCCGAGCTCGCTGCTGTCCTTGCGGAATGCCTGCTCGAACGATGCCCGAGCCTTCGCGCGATCGCCTTTGGTGAGATACAGGCGGCCCACCTCGGTCTGGACAATCGGATTCGATCCGGACGATTCCTGGAGCACCTTCAATGGGCGCTCGGCGGCCGCCGGGTTCTTGTTCGCGAACTGCGCTCGCGCGAGCAGCAGATATGCGTCACCGTAGCCGGGAGAATTCTTGACCGCGCTTTCGGCCATCTGAATGGCTTCGCCATTTCTGCCCTGGCTGAGCGCCAGCTTTCCGAGGTCCACTTGCGCCGGCGCGAAGTCGGGATTCAAGCGCAGCGCCTCTTTGAACGCCGTGGCGCCGGCATCGGACTGGTCGAGCGCCACGAGTACGATGCCGAGCGTGTGCTGCGCCTGGGGAGAAGCCGGATTCGAAGCCACCGCCGCCTTCGCCGACGTCAATGCTTCGTCGAGCTTCCCGTCCGCGGCCTTCATGCGGGCTTTCCCGACTAACGCATCGAGCTCCTTCGGGTTGGTCTTGAGCACGTCGTCCATGAGGCGATACGCCTCGGCGCGGTCTCCGGTGAGCAGTCCGAGCGAAGCGAGACGGAGCTTCGCGGGTACGACACCCTTGGGATCCGCCCCGAGCCGATCGAGAACCGCTTTCGCATCCTGATATCGCTGCTGGGAGGCGTAGAAGTCGGCGAGTGCCAGCATCCCGTCCGGCTTGGGACCGACCTCCGCGAAGACTTTGAGCGGTGTCTCGGCTTCCGCTTTCCGCGGCGAGCCCATGTAAAACAACGCGAGAGCGCGGTTCGCGAGCAGGTCCTTGGGCTGGAGGGCAACGGCCTCCTTCAGGGTCTGCTCCGTTTCCTCTCGTTGACTCACCGACCAGTAGTAGTTGGCGAGCGCCAGCCGCGCGCTGACCGATTGCGGCTCTCTCGCGACTGCCCGCTTGAAGGCGCCGAGCGCCGCACCGGAATCGCCCCGCGCCAGTTGCAGGGCGCCGAGGTTGGCGTACCCGACGCCAGACGAAGGGTCGGCCGCAATGGCCGATTCAACTTGACGGACGGCGGCATCGAACTCCTTCAGCCCGGCCAGCGCGTTGCCCTTGAGGATTTGTGCGTCGACGTTCCTCGGATCGAGCTTCAGCGCCTTGTCAGCGCGCCCGCGCGCATCGTCGAATCGTCCGACCACCAGCAGCACCCGCCCGGCCTTCAGCTGCGCGTCAAGGTTCTGCGGCAAGAGATCGGCCGCGCGCACGTATTCGGCCGTCGCGTTCGCAAAGTCGTCGTTCAGAGAGAGGAGCTTCGCCAGGGCGAGGCGTGCCTCCCCATTCTTAGGATTGGCCGCGATTGCTCTTCGATATTCGATCGTGGCTTCGGCTGGCTTCTTTTCCGCAACAAAGGCATCGCCGCGCTTGGTCATCGCCTGGCTGGTCGCCACCGGATCCTTACTGCAGGCGACGACGGGCAATACGCAGGCGAGAACTAGGGCCACGGCTGTTTGGCGCCGCATCGGTCTGTACTCCTGAGAAAGCTGACGGTTTCAGGAGGTTAGATGAGCAAAGGTGCGTCCGCATCGACCGCTTCCATGAATGGGCCGCAACTACTGTCTACACAGCCACTTCAGACGTTTGTCCGATTGCTGTCAGTAAGGTAGTCCGCCTTGTAGAAGACTAAAGTCGTCTATTCAGGATGGCAGGAGGAGGCGGGGCAGCGAACCGAGTACAAAAAAAGGACGGCGCCCGGCGGCGCCGTCCCTGAAGCATCTAGCCGAGAAGCAGTTAAGCCTTGCGACGACGGCGGATGAACGCGCCGACGAGACCCGAGCCGAGCAGCATCATCGACGTCGGCTCCGGCACGGAG
>DATATJ010000285.1:0-4659 GCA_036268855.1 Vicinamibacterales bacterium | reverse complement strand
AACGGCCGTCGCCGTCGCTGGCCGAACGCGCACGGCTGGTGGCCGGTGTCGCGTTCAGCCCGTACTTCGGCGTCACGGCCGGCGGCGCGTTCGCGATCAACCGCTACCTCGCGGTGAACGCGGGCTACGCGCGCCTGTGGTTCGACGCGCCGAAGGCGGGCGAACGGATCGGCGCCGCGCCAACTGCGGCGAACAACGCGGCGCCGTTCGAGCTGCGCTCGACCGGCGCGCTCTTTCTCGGCGTGTCGTATAACTTCAAGTGAACAGCGTAGCGCGAAGGCTTCCACCTCCGCCAAGGCTCCGGCGGAGAGGTCAGCCGAGCGGGATCCCTACATCGTCTTCGTCACGAAGGCACGGAGAACACGAAGAACACGAATGCCGATCCCGTACGGAGTGTCTCCGTGATCTTCGCCTCCTTCGTACCTCCGTGAAGAAAGGGCTCGCGCTACAGCGTGTTGCTCGTCCGGGGCGGCCCGGCGGGCACGGCAGCCACCGGCTCCGGCGTAAAATCCTCGCCGGGGTTGATGAACTGATCCCGCTCGAAGTTGTACTGCTTGTCGTACAGCTGCCGGTAGCGGCCGCCTCGCGCGAGCAACGACTCGTGCGTCCCGCGCTCGACGATCTCGCCGTGCTCGAGCACGAGAATCTGGTCCGCGCTCCGGATCGTCGAGAGACGGTGGGCGATCACGAACGTCGTGCGGCCCCGGCGCAGCGTTTTCAGGCCGTCCTGAATCAGCGCTTCGCTCTCGCTGTCGAGGCTCGACGTCGCTTCGTCGAGAATCAGCACCTTCGGGTCGGCGAGGATCGCCCGCGCGATCGCGACGCGCTGCCGCTGCCCGCCGGAGAGGCGGACGCCGCGCTCGCCCACGATGGTGTCGTACTGCTTGTCGAAGCCGCGGATGAACTCGTCACAGTGCGCGATAGTGCTGACGGCGACGATCTCCGCGCGCGTCGCGTGCGGATTCCCGTACGCGATGTTGTCGGCAATCGTTCCGTCGAACAGGAAGTTGTCCTGCAGCACGACGCCGAGCTGCGCGCGATAGTCGCGGAGCTTCACAGTCATCAGGTCGCGGCCGTCCACCAGGACGCGTCCGCTGAGCGGACGGTTGAACGTCATCACCAGGCTGATCAGCGTACTCTTGCCCGATCCGCTCGAACCGACCAGCGCCGTCGTCGATCCCGCCGGCGCCACGAAGGAGACGTGCCGGAGCACCGGCGCGCCTTCGTTGTACTCGAACGTCACGTCCTCGAAGGCCACCTGCCCGCGGACGTCCGGCATGGGATCGCGCGACGCGTCCTCGTCGTCTTCCGTCGCCATGCGCCGGATCTCCCGGATGCGGTCGAGGCCGGCGAACGCCTCGCTGAGCTGCGTGCCGATCGACGCGAGCTGGATCACGGGCATCGTCATCAGGGCGGTGAACGAGAGATAGGCCACGAGGTCGCCGACGGACATCCGCCCCGCGCGGATCGACGATCCGCCGACGAGCAGCATCGCGATCACGATGGATCCGATCACCACGCTCGAGAACGCCGTGACGGCCGACACGCCCGTCAGCGATTGGGCCACGTTCCTGAACAGCCGGTGGGCGCCTTTCGCGAACACCAGCTCTTCGCGCTTCTCCGCAGTGTAGGACTTGACGATGCGGACGCCGCCGAGGGTCTCGGCGAGCCGCCCGGTGACCTCGGCGTTGATCTGCCCGCGTTCCCGGAACAGCGGACGCAGTTTGGTGAACGCCCACGCCATGCCGCCGCCGAAGCTGCCGAGAATCACGAGCGTCGCGCACGTCAGCCGCCAGTTCAGGTAGAACAGCACGCCGGTCGCGATCACCGCGGTCAGAATCGAGCCGGTGAGCTGCACCAGCCCCGTGCCGACGAGGTTTCGGATGCCTTCGGCATCGGTCATGATGCGCGAGATCAGGATGCCGGTTTTCGTCGAATCGAAATAGCGAATCGGCAGGCGCATCACGTGCGCTTCGACGTCCTTGCGCATTTCCGTGATCGCACGCTGTGCGGCTACGCCGAGAATCTGCGAATTGCCGAACGAGGTGACCGCCTCCACCAGCGTCGCAGCGCCGACCGCCATTGCGATCTGCGGCAGCAGATACCAATGCTGCTTGCCGATGACGTCGTCCACCAGCCATTTGGTGGACCAGGGGGCGACCAGACCCGACAAGCGATTGACCAGCATGAGGCCCAGCCCCAGCGCCATCCGCTTCCGGTGCTCCCAGACGAGGCGGCGTGCCTCTTCCCACGCGCCGGGCGTCATTTTCTTCTTCTTGGATGGGTCTGCCACGCACCGATCATACAGCGGGCCGTGCTGTGAGCCGCCCCACGAATGGGTAGGGAAACCCATCAGGCGGCCCCTTCGTCTAACGTTCAGTTATGTCCAAATTTCTGCAGGATCTGCGGTACGGCGCCCGGCTCCTCCTCAAGTCGCCCGGCTTCACGCTGGTGGCGGCGCTGTCGCTCGCGCTCGGGATTGGCGCGAACACGACGATCTTCACGTTGATCAACGCCGTGCTGCTGCATCCGCTGCCCGTGCAGGATCCGGCGCAGCTGGTGTCGGTGTGGACGGCCGACGAGCGGAACTCTGGCAACGGAGCCTTCGGCTTCCTGCAGACCTCGCCGCTGAACTATCAGGACTATCGCGACAAGAACGAGGTGTTCTCGGGGCTGGCCGCGCACCAGGGCATTCCGCTCAACATTTCGGGAGGGACCGGCGATCCGCAGCAGATCTTCGGTGAAATTGTCACGGGCAACTTCTTCGACGTCCTCGGCGCGAAACCGCTGATCGGGCGTGGATTCCTCCCGGACGAGGACAAGACGCCCGGCGCCGCGCTGGTGACCGTGCTCGGATACGGGGAATGGCAGCAGCGCTTCGGCGGCGATCCCGCGCTGATCGGCCGCACCATCACGCTCAACGGCCAGGCGTTCACCGTCGTCGGCGTGATGCCCAAGGGGTTCAAGGGGACCAACGCGATCGGCGCGCCCGCGTTATGGGTGCCGTACATGACGTATCCGACGACGACGAGCGGGTTCTTCCTCGAGGGAATGAGCTCGCGGCGCGCGCTGGTGTTCAACCTCACCGGACGTCTGAAACCGGGTGTTTCGCTGCAGCAGGCACAGGCGAACATGAAGACGATCGGCACCCAGCTCGCGCGGGAGTATCCCAACGACAACCAGGGACGCAATGTCACGTTGATCCCGCTGGCCCAGGCCACCATCAACCCGGGCTTTCGGAACAACATCGTGATGGCCGGCGGTCTTCTGATGACCATCGTCGGGCTGGTGCTGCTCATCGCGTGCGCCAACGTGGCGAACCTGCTGCTCGCGCGCGCGTCGGTGCGTCAGAAGGAGATCGCGGTGCGGCTGTCGCTCGGCGCGAGCCGATCGCGATTGATCATGCAG
Source organism: Vicinamibacterales bacterium (assembly GCA_036268855.1). Classification (GTDB taxonomy): domain Bacteria; phylum Acidobacteriota; class Vicinamibacteria; order Vicinamibacterales; family CAVVIG01; genus DATATJ01. The sequence continues at coordinate 1,251 of DATATJ010000285.1, read as the reverse complement.
CTGCTGACCGAGGGGACGCTGCTGGCGCTCATCGGCGGCGCTGCCGGACTGCTGCTGGCGTACTGGGCTCAGGGGCTCTTGTGGTCGTTCCGGCCGCCGTTCCTGCAAGCCGACGCGATCGATTTGCATCCGGATCTGCGCGTGCTGATGTTCACGATCGGCGTCTCGCTCGTGACGGGCGTGCTCTTCGGGCTCGCGCCAGCGATCCAGGCGTCGCGGCCGGATCTCGTCGTCGAGCTCAAGGAGCGATCGGGCGCGCCGGCCGGGTCGACGCGGCTGTTCGGCCTTCGCAACCTGCTCGTCGCCGCGCAGGTGGCGCTTTCGCTCGTCGCCCTGATCGGCGCCGGGCTGTTCCTCCGCAGCATGCAGAACGCGCAGCGGACCAACCCGGGCTTCGACGCCGACCATCTCGCGTCGATCTCGTTCGATCTCGGCGCGCAAGGCTACACCGAAGAGCGCGGCCGCCAGTTCCAGCAGGCCGTGCTCGACCGTGCGGCCAGCGTGCCCGGCGTCCAGGGCGCGACGCTCGCCGGCTCGGTGCCGCTGTTCAACGGCGGCTTCGCGCGCACCGTGTTTCTCGAAGGGCAGGATACGACCGATCGCCGCTCGGGCAAGCTCGTGCAGATCAACGTCATCGGGCCGAAATACCTCGAGGCGCTCGGCATTCCGCTGATGCGCGGGCGGGCATTCGTCGAGGCCGACCAGCCGACGACGCCAGCCGTCGTCATCGTCAACGAGACCATGGCCAAGCGGTTCTGGCCCGATCAGGATGCGGTCGGCAAGCGCTTCAAGTTCTTCGGCCAGAATTACTTCTCGCAGGTCGTCGGCATCGCGAAGGACAGCAAGTACAACTTCATCGGCGAGGATCCGACGCCCTACATTTACCAGCCGCTGTCGCAGGCGTACCAGCCGCAGGTGGCCCTCTTCGTGAAGGCGGCGCAGCCGCAGGCGGTGCTCGGCACGGTGCGCGCAGAAGTGCAGCAGCTGAATCGCAATCTGCCGCTCACCGGGATCTTCACGCTGCCGGAAATCTTCGATCAGGCACTGTGGGCCCCGAAGATGGGCGCGTCGCTGCTCGCGATCTTCGCGGGGCTCTCGCTGCTGCTCGCGGTGATCGGCATCTACGGCGTGATGGCGTACTCGGTGAGCCAGCGGACGCGCGAGCTCGGCATCCGCATGGCGCTCGGCGCCTCGCGTCAAGACGTCGTGCGCATGGTCGTCTGGCAGGGGCTGCGGCTGACGCTGATGGGC
>DATATJ010000284.1:0-5560 GCA_036268855.1 Vicinamibacterales bacterium | reverse complement strand
ATCCGCCGCGTCCAGGTCTACGCCGCGGGACTCGCGCGCGCGCTGGGCATGTCGGATACCGAGATTCAGGGCGTCAAGACGGCGGCGCTGCTGCACGACATCGGCAAGCTCGCCGTGCCCGAGCACATTCTGTCGAAGCCCGGTCCGCTGACGCAGGAAGAGTTCCAGAAAATCCGGATCCACCCTCAGGTCGGCGCCGAGATCATCTCGGCGGTGCCGTTTCCCTACCCGGTCGCCCCGCTCATTCTCAGCCACCACGAGCGTTGGGACGGCAAGGGCTACCCGCAAGGGCTCAAGGGCGACGAGATTCCGCAGGGCGCGCGCATCCTGACGATCGTGGACTACTTCGACGCCGTGACGACGGAGCGGCCGTACCACAAGGCGCTCAGCCATCAGAGCGCGATCGGCCTCCTGCGCCACGAATCCGGACGCGCGCTCGACCCCGCGCTGGTGGACACGTTCATCGACATGCTGCCCCGGCTCATGGCGGAGGCGGCGACTACGGACGATCTGCCAATGAAGGCCGCGCACGCGCCCGATCCGGAAGTGCCGGGTTCGTCGGTCCCGGCTCTGACGCCCGGCGCAGGCAACGCGTTCGAGAACATCGCGCTCGCGCACCGCGAGATCTACGCGCTCTACGAGATCGCACAGTCGATGGGCACGAGCCTCGGTGTCGCCGACACGATGGCGCTGATCTCGGCCAAGCTGACGAAAATCGTGCCGTGGTCGGGCTGCTCGCTGTTTCTCCAGCAGCCGGACAGCGACGACCTCAAGTGCCGGTTCGCGGCGGGTGTCGACGCGCCGCAGCTGCTGAACGCGATCCTGAAGGCGGGTGAAGGCCTCTCGGGGTGGGTGGCGCAGAACCGCCGGACGCTGGTCAACGCCGACCCGCACGCGACGTTCGAGGGCGCCCGCATCGCCACGCCGACGCAGCTCAAGTCGGCGATCGTCTGCCCGCTCTTCTACAACGACGCGTTCATCGGCTGCCTCGCGCTCTATCACCTGGACGCGAACCGCTACACCGAAGATCACCGGCGTCTGATCGAGCGGATCGCCGAGCAGGCGGGACCGGTCGTCCACAACTCCATCGTGTTCGAGCAGACGCAGGAAGATTCGCTGACCGATCCGCTCACCGGGCTCCCGAACCGGCGATCGATGTTCGTGCACCTCTCGCGGGAACTGGCGCGCGCCGAGCGCCTCAACAACCACTTCGCGCTGATCGTCATGGACATCGACGGCTTCAAGGCGATCAACGACACCTACGGCCACACGGTCGGCGACCACGCGCTTCGCGAAGTCGCGGCGGCGCTGCTGAGCGCGCTGCGGCCGTACGATCTGTGCGTCCGCTACGCCGGCGACGAGTTCATCATCGTGCTCTCCGACTGCTCGCGCGAGATGGCTGAAGAGAAGCGGCGCGAGCTGCAGCAGCGCGTGACCGACATCCGCATGGAAGTCCGCGCCGGCAAGCTCCTCGAGCTCGCCGCGAGCGCTGGCGCGTCCGTCTATCCCGCCGATGGCGTGACGTACGAATCGCTGCTGGCCGACGCCGATCACCGCATGTATCGCGACAAGACCGCGCGCAGCAACCGCGTGGCGCTCGCCGCCCGCGCTCCGCGTCCGGCCTTCCTCTCGGCCGAATTTGCGGGAACGCCGCACGCGGCAGCGGAGGCTCCGGTCCCGCAGCCGTTGTCCTGAAGCGGCCTTCGACGTCGATGTAGCGCGAAGGTACGTCTGCCAATCGCGCTGCCACCCAGCTCATCCCCAAGAAAAACGCTCTCACGCGCCGTGGATGGGTTTGCGCGAAGTGACGTACGGCGTCACGCTGGCCGTCGGGGGCCGCGATAAGATAGCGATCGAGCATGAGCGGATCAGACCTCGTCGAGCGCCGACGCCGGTATATCGAGCGGCAAATCACGCTCGACAAAAGCAGCGTCAACGTCAATTTCCGTCATCGCCGCCCCGAGGGCACGGGGCCAGCCAATCGGCATGGCATGCCGAAGCTGCCAGTGGGCCAGCACGCGGTGAAGAACTGGCCGGTGCTCGACCTGGGCGAACAGCCAGCGGTCGGCGTCGAAACCTGGAAGCTCGAGGTCGGCGGTCTGGTCGAGCATCCGTTCACGCTCAGCTGGGCTCAGTTTCTCGCGCTGCCGCAGGTGGACGACGTCAGCGATTTTCACTGTGTCACCACCTGGAGCCGCTACGACAACCGGTGGCGCGGCGTCCGCTTCAGCACGATTGCCGAGCTGGCGGTCCCTCGAGACGATGCCCACTTCGTGTTGTGCACCGGCTCCGACTTCATGCCCGGCTCGTACATTCCGTACACCACGAATCTTCCGCTCGCGCGCGCGGTGGACGACGACGTGCTGCTGGTGCACACGTGGGAAGGCAAGCCGCTGCCAGCCGAACACGGCGGCCCCTGTCGGATGATCACGCCGAAGCTGTACGCCTGGAAAGGGGCGAAATGGATTCGAAAGATCGAGTTCCTCGCCGACGATCGGAAAGGCTTCTGGGAAATCCGCGGCTACTCGAACTCCGCAGAACCGTGGTTCAACGACCGTTATACAACCGAGTAACGGGCGGCCGCGGATCGGATTTCCGCGGCGCGAGAATCGCCGCGTCCAGCGTTGTGTCGTGGATTAGGATCGCGTAATGGCGAATCACCAACGTCGTCCGTCGTCCGTGAATCAGGCGTCGGCTGTCGCCAGCCAGGACATTCCGGCCAGCCGGGATCTTCAACCGGTGGCCGACACGTCGCAGCCGGTGGCCGATCCGCCCGACGCGCAGAGCCGTCGCGTCATCATCGATCGCGTGCGCCCGAGCGTCGACGATGGACGCTTTCCGGTCAAGCGCACGATGGGCGAATCGATCGAGATCGTCGCGACGATTTTCGCGGACGGCCACGACGTGATCGCGGCCGCGGTGAAAGATCGAGCGGGGTCCGACGCCGACGGGCCGTGGCGCGAAACGCCGCTGACGCTGGCGGCGCCGGGGACCGATCAGTGGACGGCGCCATTCGATCTGCCGTCGATCGGCTGGCACAAATACGCGGTGATCGCGTGGATCGATCGGTTCGGCACATGGCGCCGCGATCTGGCGATCAAAGTCGCGGCCGCCCAGGACGTCGGCGTCGAGCTGCTCGAAGGTGCGCTGCGTGTGCGTGCGGCGGCGGCCCGCGCGGACGCTGTTGGATCGGGCGCGGACGCTGCGAACTGGCTCCTGACGCAGGCGGATGCGCTGAGCGAAGCCTCGCCGATCGCCGATCGCGTCGTCACCGCGCTCGGCGAAGAGCTCGCGCGGCTGATGCGCCTGTACGACGATCGGGCGCCGGTCACGTCGTCGAAGCTGTTGCGCGTCCGCGTCGATCGCGAGCGCGCACGTTTCGGCGCGTGGTACGAGATGTTTCCGCGGTCGGCCGGCGCCGGCACGGGGCGCGGCGGCACGTTCAAGGACGCGTGCGCGCTGCTGGCGGGCGTCGCCGACCTCGGCTTCGACGTGCTGTATCTGCCGCCGATTCATCCCATCGGCAAGAGCTTTCGAAAGGGCCCCAACAACACGCTCAGCGCCGGCCCGGACGACCCCGGCAGCCCGTGGGCGATCGGATCGGCCGACGGCGGACACACGGCCATCGACCCGGGACTGGGCACGCTCGACGATTTCGCGTCCTTCCGCCGGACCGCGAAGCGGCAGGGCCTCGAGATCGCGCTCGACCTCGCGTTTCAGTGCTCGCCCGACCATCCGTGGGTGCGCGAGCACCCGGAGTGGTTCCGTCACCGGCCAGACGGCACGATCAAGTATGCGGAGAATCCGCCGAAGAAGTACCAGGACATCTACCCGTTCGATTTCGCGTGCGAGGAATGGCGGTCGCTGTGGCGCGCGCTGCTCGACGTCACGCTGTTCTGGATCGGCCAGGGGATCCGGATCTTCCGTGTGGACAATCCCCACACGAAGTCGCTCGGCTTCTGGGAGTGGGCGATCGCCGAAGTACAGACGCGGCACCCGGACGTGATCTTCCTCGCCGAGGCGTTCACGCGTCCGGCCGTGATGCAATACCTGGCGAAGGTCGGCTTCACGCAGTCGTACTCGTACTTCACGTGGCGGAACACGAAGGTCGAGCTCACCGACTATCTGACGGAGCTGACGGCGTCGCCCCCGCGCGAGTACCTGCGCCCGAATCTCTTCGCGAACACGCCGGACATCCTCCACGCGTACCTGCAGACGGGCGGGCGCGCCGCGTTCCAGGCGCGGCTGCTGTTGGCCGCCACCCTCGGCGCGAGCTACGGGATCTACAGCGGCTTCGAACTGTGTGAGGCGCAGGCGGTGACGGGCACGGAAGAATATTTCGAGTCGGAGAAATATCAGGTGAAGCACCGCGACTGGGATCGGCCGGGGCACATCAAGGAACTGATCGCACGGGTCAACCGCATCCGCCGGCACCATCGCGCGCTGCAGTTCGACTGGACGCTCGCGTTTCACGAGACGGACAACCCCGAGATCATCGCGTACAGCAAGACGTCGCCCGACGGCGCCGATGCGCTTCTGATGATCGTCAATCTCGATCCGCTTCACATGCAGCACGGGCACGTGGACGTGCACGTACCCGGCTCGCGCTTCTTCACCGCGCACGATCTGCTCGACGACGCCACGTACGCGTGGCGCGACGGCTGGAACTACGTCCGCTTCGACCCCGACATCCGCCAGGGCCACATCCTGAAGCTCGAGAGCGCGAGTTAACCGTGGCGCTCGATACACCAAACCTGACGCTCCCGACCGATCCGGTGCCCTCGAATCCGCCAGGCGCAGACGAGGATGCGCTCTGGTACAAGGACGCCATCATCTACCAGGCGCACGTCAAGTCGTTCTTCGACAGCAACAACGACGGCGTCGGCGACTTTCAGGGCATCACGCAGAAGCTGGACTACCTCCAGGGCATCGGCGTGAACTGCCTCTGGCTGCTGCCGTTCTTCCCCTCGCCGCTGCGCGACGACGGGTACGACATCGCCGACTACCGGAACGTCCATCCGGCCTACGGCACGCTGGACGACTTCACGCAGCTGGTGGGAGCGGCGCACGCGCGCCATATCCGGATCCTCATCGAGCTGGTGGTGAACCACACGTCGGATCAGCACCCGTGGTTCGACCGCGCACGCCACGCGCCGCCCGGCTCGCCCGAGCGCGCGTTCTACGTCTGGAGCGACACGGACCGCGCGTTTCCCGAAACGCGCATCATCTTCACCGACGCGGAGAAGTCGAACTGGACCTACGATCCGATCGCCAAACAGTACTATTGGCACCGGTTCTTCGCGCACCAGCCCGACCTGAACCACAACAACCCGGCCGTCGTCGACGCGATGATCCAGGTGATGAAGTTCTGGCTCGACCTCGGCGTGGACGCGCTCCGGCTCGACGCCGTTCCCTATCTGTGCGTGCGCGAGGGCACGAACAACGAGAACCTCCCCGAAACGCACGCCGTGCTGCGGCGGATGCGCCGTTCGCTCGATGCCGCGTATACGAACCGGATGCTGCTGGCCGAGGCCAATCAGTGGCCGTCCGACGTCCGCGC
>DATATJ010000283.1:0-20424 GCA_036268855.1 Vicinamibacterales bacterium | reverse complement strand
AACACGGTGAAATACGAGAACGACAAGCTCGAGGCGTATATGAAGAAGATAACGAAGTAAGGTGCTGAGGTGTCGCTGAATTTTCTCGCCACCCGGTTCCAGTGCACGTGGCCGTGGAGCACGCTCGTGATGCTCTGCGACGGCCGCATCGTGTGCGGCTGCGCCGATCCGTACGGCAAACGCGTCCTCGGCGACGTACGCGCCTCGTCTGTGCACGACGTGTGGGCGGGGCCGACCATCACGGCGCTTCGCGGCGACCTGAATCGCGGCGGATCCAGCTTCTGCGGCGACTGCCCGCTCAAGCTCCCGCTCAAAAAAGACGACGTGCCGGCCGAGCGCGCGCTCGACGCTGGTAGCCTGCCCTCGCGCATGTATATCGAGTGCACGGCAGCCTGCAACATCTCGTGCACGGAAGCCTGCTGCGCGCCGGAGACCGGGATCACGCGCACGCGCCAGAGCGGCATGCTCGACTTCGATCTATTCAAACGCGTCATCGACGAAGCGGGGCCGTCGCTCGTGCGGGTCGATTTCTTCAACTACGGCGAGGCGTTCCTGCACAAGCGGGCCGTCGAGATGTGCGAGTACATCAAGGCGAACTTCCCGCACATCTATCTGTACACGAGCACAAACGGCCTCGCGCTGACCGAGGCGCAGGCGCGGCGGCTGGCGCACTCGGGCATCGACGAAGTGACCTTCTCGATCGACGGCGCCACGCCCGAGTCGTACGTGAAGTACCGGCAGCGCGGCCGATTCGACGTCGCGATCGCCAACCTGCGCGCAATGGCCGACGAAAAGCGCCGGAGCGGCCGCGACCTGCCGTTCCTCAACTGGCGCTACATTCTCTTCGTCTGGAACGACAGCGAACGCGAGATGCGCGCGGCGCGCGATCTGGCGGCCGACATCGGCGTCGATCGCCTCTGCTGGGAGCTGACCGACCATCCAGAGCATGCGTACTCGCGCCGCCTCGCGCCCGGCTCGGAGGCGCTCGCCGCCATCCGGCACGAGATCTGGGACGACAGCAACCTCGGCAACGCGATTCCCGGCGCGACCCCGAGCGCGCAGATCGACGTGCGGATGCCGCTGCTGCGCGTCCCCGGCACGCCGCTCGTCGCCCGCGCGGGGCAGCCGCTGCAGGTCCGCACGCGCATCCGGAACCTGTCGACGCGCCCCTTCCCGGCTCAGGCCACGTACGGCCGGCGGCTCGTGCGCCTCGGCGCGCAGCTGTGCGACGAAGGCGGCGCGCTCCTCAACCGAGACTTCGCACGCGCATGGCTGCCGCAGACCCTCGACCCCGGCGGCCGAGCGGATGTCGCGATAGAGATCCCGGCTCCAGCGGAGCCGGGAAAATACGCACTGAAGTTCGATCTGGTCAGCGAAGGGATCGACTGGTTCGAGCGCTGCGGATCGGCGACCACAGTCAAGCCGCTTGTCGTCCGCTGACTGCCGCGCCCCTCGCGGCGGACCGACCCTATCGGCTGACGCTCGGGATCGACTGACGACTGGACTGAAGACTGACGACGGTCGACTGTCTTATCCCTTCGTATAAACCGCCTTGCGCGCGTTCCCGTTGAACGACGTCTCGACGGTCATTTCCTTGCCGTCGGCGCTGAGGCTGCGCGTCTCGGTGATGGTCACCGCGTTGCCGCCCATCTGCCGCTCGGTTTCGATCACGAGCTTCGCGCCGTCCCAGTGGGCCTTCGACTTCGCTTCGGTCGTGCCGCCGCGACCCGCCATCTCGTTGACGCTCTCCGATCCATCCAGCTTATACGTGGCGCCGCCGATCTTGATGTCGGCCGCCGTCTGCGCGATCGTGACCGGACCCTGCGGGCCTCTGCCACCCCGTCCGCCCGGCGCATCACTCTTGGCGGCATCGAGCGTCCACGTCCCCGAGAAATCGGCTTTCGCCTGCGCGCGCGCCGCGAACGGCAGCACGACGGCAGCGACAAACGCGAGCAGCAGTACACGCTTCATGTGACAGCCTCCTTCAACGAGGCCGAGACTAACAGAAACGCATGCGCCGCGCGGCCGAAACGGCCGGTGCCGCGGTTTTTTCACAGATGGATGGCGGGACACGCGTCTGCACGGTGCCTAGTTGGCGAGGCGGGCGGCGGCCTTCGAGACGGGGACGCCTTCGTGCGCGAGCACGCCGTCGACCGGCGCTTCGACCAGGCGCCAGGCGTGCGTTTCCTCGATGATCTTGGCCGCGAACTCGGTGTGCAGCGCGTGGCCGGCGCGGTGCGCCACCAGGTGCCCGATCACGGGGTAGCCGACCAGCGCCAGATCGCCGACGGCGTCGAGAATCTTGTGGCGGACGAACTCGTCCTCGAATCGCAGCGCGTTGTTCAGCACGCCGGTTTCGCCCAGCACGATCGCGTTCTCGAGCGATCCGCCGAGCGCGAGGCCGTTCTGGCGCAGCATCTCGACGTCCTTCAGGAACGTGAACGTGCGCGCCGGCGCGACTTCCTCGACGAACGACTCTTCGGTGATCCGTAGCGTCCGCGACTGGTGCCGCAGGAGCGGATGGTCGTAGCTGATGCTGTAGGTGACCTTGAAGTGATCGGACGGATAGAGGGCGATGCGCTTGTCGCCGCGGGAAATCGCAATCGGGCGGACGATCTTCAGGTACTTGCGCCGCACCTGGAGCCGCTTCAGGCCCGCCTCGTTGATCAGATAGATGAACGGCGCCGCGCTGCCGTCCATGATCGGCACTTCAGGCGAGTTCAGCTCGACGATCACGTTGTCGACGCCCATGCTCACGAGCGCCGCGAGCAGATGCTCCACCGTCTCGACCGACACTTCATTGCGGGCCAGCCCGGTGGCGAGCTGAATCCCCGCGAGATTCTGCACGGTGGCCGGCACTTCGTGGTCGCCCAGATCGGTCCGCCGGAAGCGGATTCCAAAATCGGCCGATGCCGGCTTGAGCGTGAGATTGACCTTGTTGCCGGAGTGAAGCCCGATTCCGACGCAGGAGATCTGACGGCGTAGTGTGCGCTGTGCGTCCATTAGCCTCTCAAACGAGCAGGGACGTGCACAGGAAAGCTCAGCAAAGAAGATGCCCGTCTGACGCCCGCCCGCTGATGTGGGCTAACGCTTTGATTCGATGATGACTTAGACGCGATAGTCACGTTGACAATGCGTACATGGAAGCGCGTCACTGTGTCCGACGTCCCACAGTTGATCGCGCAAAGTTGTGGCCATACTACCATAAGTGCAAGTCACATCGCCGCAGACCTTATCGGCCGATCCTGCTCGCGGGTCAACAAATCGGCCAGAAAACGGCCTGTCGCCGACTGGTCATTATGGGCCACCTCTTCGGGCGTTCCCGCGGCAACGATCCGGCCGCCTCCAGCGCCCCCTTCGGGACCGAGGTCGATCACGTAGTCGGCCGACTTGATCACGTCGAGGTTGTGCTCGATCACCACAATCGTATTGCCCTGGTCGACCAGCTTGTTGAGGACGTCGAGCAGCTTGCGGGTGTCCTCGAAATGCAGGCCGGTGGTCGGCTCGTCCAGAATATAGAGCGTCCGGCCGGTCCCCCGCTTGGAGAGCTCTTTGGCCAGCTTCACCCGCTGAGCCTCGCCGCCCGACAGCGTCGTCGCCGACTGCCCGAGATGGATGTAGCCGAGGCCGACGTCCTCGAGTGTCCGGAGCTTGTTGGCGATCTGCGGAAAATTCTCGAGCAGCGGCAGCGCCTGATCGACGGTGAGTTCGAGAACGTCCGCGATCGACTTCCCGCGGTATTTGATGTCGAGCGTCTCGCGGTTGTACCGGCGCCCCTTGCACTGCTCGCAGGTGACGTACACGTCCGGCAGGAAGTGCATTTCGATGGCGATGACGCCGTCACCCTGACACGCCTCGCAGCGGCCCCCCTTGACGTTGAACGAAAAGCGGCCGGCCTTGAAGCCGCGCGTTTTCGCGTCGGGCATCATCGCGAACAGATCGCGGATGAAGGTGAAGAGCCCGGTGTACGTCGCCGGATTGGATCGCGGCGTCCGGCCGATCGGCGATTGATCGATTTCGATCACCTTGTCGATGCCGTCGATGCCGTCGATGCGATCGTGCGCGCCGGCATCGGCTCCCGCCTTGTACAAGGTCTTCGCAAGCGACTTGTAGAGGATGTCGTTGACGAGCGTGGACTTGCCCGAGCCGCTGACGCCGGTGACCGCCGTGAACAGGCCGAGCGGGATCCGGACGTCGATGTTCTTGAGGTTGTTCTCGCGCGCGCCCCGGATGACGATGTCGCCTTTCAGCTCGGGCCTCCGGACCGCCGGCGCCGCGATCGACCGCGTACCCGTCAGGTACGCGCCGGTCAGCGAAAAGGGACCGTCCGTCTGTTCCTCGATCAGCTCGCGCGGCGTCCCCTGGAAGATCACGTGGCCGCCGTGCTCGCCGGCGCCCGGTCCGAGATCGATCACGTAGTCGGCGGTGCGGATCGTCTCTTCGTCGTGCTCGACGACGATGACGGTGTTGCCCAGGTCGCGGAGGCGGCCGAGCGTCGTCAGCAGCTTGCGGTTGTCGCGCTGGTGCAGACCGATTGACGGCTCATCCAGCACGTAGAGGACGCCAGTGAGGTTGGCGCCAATCTGCGTGGCGAGCCGGATGCGCTGGCCTTCGCCGCCCGACAGCGTCGCGGCGCTGCGCCCGAGCGTGAGATAGCCGACGCCGACGTCGTTGAGGAACCGCAGGCGATCACGAATCTCGCGCATGATGCGATCGGCGATCAGCGATTCGCGATCGGTCAGATGGAGCGTGTCGAACACGCGCAGTGCTTCCGCGATCGGCAGGTTGACGCAGTCGGCAATCGTGCGATCCTTCACCTTCACGGAAAGGCTCTGCAGCTTCAGGCGCTGGCCCTTGCACGTCGGGCACGGCCGCAGCGATCGAAACGGCTCGAGATCCTCCTGGAGCGCCCAGCTGCCCTCGTCGTAGCGCCGGCGCAGGTTGGGCACGAGCCCTTCGAACTTGCCCGATCCGAAGAGCAGCACTTCCCGCGACTTGCGCGGCAGCTTGTTGAACGGCACGGTGACGTCGATCCCGAAGTCGCGCGACAGGCCGTTCAGCGCGTCGCGAACGAATTTCTTGTCGCCCCGCGCCCAGGGCGCGATGGCGCCCTCGGCGAGCGATTTCGATTCGTCGGGCACCAGGCGGTGCGGGTCGAAGTCCACCGTCGAGCCGAGCCCCTGGCAATCGGGGCACGCGCCGTGGGGGGAGTTGAACGAAAAGGCGCGCGGCGTCATCTCGGGCATGCTGAGCCCGCAGTCCACGCACGCCAGCCGCCGCGAGAACAGCCGGTCGCCGCCGTCGAACGAGTTGATGATCACGACCTCGTCGGCGAGGTTGAGGGCCACGTCCACCGACTCGGCGAGCCGGCGCTCGACGCCGCCGCGGATGATCAGCCGATCGACGACGACCTCGATGGTGTGATTGCGCCGCCGATCGAGCTTGAGATCGTCCTCGAGCGATCGGAACTGTCCGTCGATGCGCGCCTTGGTGTAGCCGCGCCCGCGCAGACTGGCGATCTCCTTCTTGAACTCGCCTTTGCGCCCGCGGACGAGCGGCGCGAGGACGTTGATGCGCTCGTCCTGCGGGTAGAGCATCACCATGTCCACGATGCGCTCGAGCGACTGGCTCGTGATCGCCTTGCCGCAGTTGGGGCAGTGCGGCACGCCGATGTTCGCGAACAGGAGGCGCAGATAGTCGTAGATTTCCGTGACGGTGCCGACCGTCGATCGTGGATTCGACCCGGTGGTCTTCTGCTCGATCGAGATGGCCGGCGACAGCCCGTCGATCAGATCGACGTCCGGCTTCTCCATCTGCTCGAGAAATTGCCGCGCGTAGGCCGACAGCGACTCCACGTAGCGCCGCTGGCCCTCCGCGTAGATCGTGTCGAACGCGAGCGAGGACTTGCCCGAGCCCGACAGACCGGTGATCACCACCAGCTTGTGCCGCGGGATGTCGACGTCGATGTTCTTCAGGTTGTGGACGCGCGCGCCGCGCACCGCAATCCAGTCGTGCGCCATGGTCTCTCTACCAGGTTTCTGCGGGAATGTCGAAACGATGATTTTACCATGCGCGGCAGACGTCGGGCCATGCGCGGCAGACGTAGGCATGCGCGGCAGACGTAGGGCGAAGGCTTTAGCCGAGCCTGGCGCGCTTAGATGACCCCCTGCCGTCGGAGCGCCGCCCGCGCGGCCCCGTCGAATCCGACCCCCCCGAGCACCGCGTCCGTATCGGCGCCGAGCGCCGGCGCGGAGCTGTCGCCCGGCGGCACGCCTGCCGGCGAACCGGGACGTTCAACCGGTGTGAGGCAGACGTCCACGCCGGCGAAGCGCGCAAGCCACTCGTCGCGCGTCCGCGTGCGCATGGCGCTCCGCACCTCGGCCGACACACGCTCCCCCTCCGCACCGCGCGCGTGCTGCAGCGGGATCAGGTCGGCCCGCTCGATCCCTTCGCAGAATCCCCGCCAGAACTTCGCCTCGATCGCGGCCAGTGCCAGCCACGCGCCGTCCGCTGTTTCGTACAGCGTGTAGCACGCGCTCTCCAGCTCGCCGGTCGTCGGGAACAGCGACCACGCCGCCGCCGCGCCTTCCAGCGTGACGTCGAGCGCACGACCGTCCCCGGTGCGCTGGCGCTCGAAGAGCGCGGCGAGGATTGCGACCGCCGCCTGCATCGCCGCGCCGACGTCGCTGACGAGCGGACCCGGCAGCGCGGGCGGACGCAGCAATCCGGCCAGCGCCTGGTAGTTGAGATCGTGCGCGGGCATCTCGGCGCGCGGACCATCGCGCTCGAAGCCGATGATCGATGCGCAGATCAACGATGGACGCCTGGCCCGAAGCGTGGCGGCGTCGACGCCGAGGCGCCGCGCCGTGGACGGTCGAAAGCTGTCGACGACGACGTCGGCCGTCGCCAGGAGCGCGTCGAGGACGGGAACTGCGTCCGGCGATCGCAAATCCAGCGTGACACTGCGCTTGCGCCGGTTGAGCCACTCGAAGTACGGACGATCGCTGCCCAGCCGCAGCGTGCGCATGCCGTCGCCGCCGCGCGGATCCTCGATCTTCACGACCTCGGCGCCGAGATCGGCGAGCATCAGCGTCGCGTACGCGCCAGGGAGCAGGCGCGTCAGGTCGAGAATGCGGATGCCGTCGAGGGGTTGCGGAGCGGACACGCTGGGCCGCCGCTACGGCACGGTGACGAGGCTCCGCAGGCGACTGTGCTTGAAGCCGTACGCGAAGTAAATGACGAGGCCGATGATCAGCCACCAGCCGAACCGCCACCAGGCCGCATCGGGCAGGCCCTTCATGATGAACAGGCATGCGGCGGCGGAAAGCACGCACACCGGCCACACGAGCGGCACGCGGAACGGGCGCGGACGATCGGGCTCCTTGTAGCGGAGCACCAGCACGCCGATGCTGACCAGCATGAACGCGAAGAGCGTCCCGATGTTGGTCAAATCGTAGGTCTCGCCGGCATCGCCAATGAGCGACCACGACGCCACGAACACGCCGGTGACGACCGTCGTCGCCCACGGGATGTGCGTGCGAGGATGAATCCGGGCGGCCCATTGCGGCAGCAGGCCGTCGCGCGCCATCGCGAAAAAGATGCGCGGCTGTCCGTACTGAAACACGAGCAGCACGGCAGACATCGAGACCGCTGCGCCCAGCGCGACAATCCAGCCGACGGTGCTGAAGCCGGCGAGCTGCAAGGCGCGCGCGAGCGGATCGGCGACCGCCAGCTGCTTGTACGGCACCATCCCCGTGAGCACGCCGCCGACAATCACGTAGATGATCGTGCAGATCGCGAGGCCGCCGAGGATGCCGATCGGCAGGTTGCGCTGCGGGTTGACGGTTTCCTCCGCCGCCGTGGAGATCGCGTCGAACCCGATGTAGGCGAAGAAGACAATCGCGGCGCCTTGATGAATGCCCTTGAAGCCGTTCGGCGCGAACGGGTGGTAATTCGCCATCTTCAAGTGCGTCGCGCCGACGACGATGAACAGCGCGAGCGCCATCAGTTTGATCGCGACCATGATGTTGTTGGCCGTTGCGCTTTCTCGCGCCCCGCGCAACAGCAGCCAGGTGATCAACATGACGATGGCGCACGCCGGCAAGTGCACGAGGATCGGCACACCGAGAATGTGCGGCGCCGTGGTCAATAGCCCGTGCACCTCCGGATCGGAGCTCAGAAGCGCCGTCCGGTACCCCGTCGTCATCCACACCGGCAGCTGGACCCCGAAGCCGTGCAGCAGCGTGTTGAAGTAGTCGCCCCACGAGATCGCGACCGCCACGTTGCCGACCGCGTATTCGAGGATCAAATCCCAGCCGATGATCCACGCCACCAGCTCGCCGAGCGTCGCATAGGAATAGGCGTAGGCGCTGCCCGCCTGCGGAATCATCGACGCCAGCTCCGCGTAACAGAGCCCGGCCAGCGCGCAGGCGGCACCGAGCAGCAGGAACGAGAACACGAGCGCGGGGCCCGCGCCCTGCCGGATCACTTCGCCGTTCGGGCCAATCTGCCCCGCCGCCGCCGTGCCGATCGCGCCGAAAATGCCCGCGCCGATCACGGCGCCGATCGCGAGCATGATCAGGTCGCCGGCACCGAGCGTGCGCTGCAGCCCCTGGCTGCCTTCGGTGTCCGACACGAGGTCCGCGATCGGTTTCCGCTGAAACAGCTGGGACATAGGTGTGGCGATTCTAACCGGGAAGACGGAACGGCCGCCGATCGCCCGGCAGGCGATAGACGGTGTCGTTGGACGAGACGACGAGCCCGCCGCGCGGGTCGAAGGCCACGCCGATCAGTCCGGGGCCAGAGAGCACGAGCTCCGGAGCTTCGCCTTCGGGCAGCCGGTACAGCCCGCTGACGCCGGCCAGCGCCTCGACGGCGAACAGCACGCCGTCGGCATCGAACGCCAGCCCCTGCGGCCGGCCGAATCCCTCGAACCGCGTCGTGACGACGCCGTCGGCGTCGATACGATAGATCGCGTCGTGCGTGGACAGCGTGGGGCCCGCGACGTAGAGCGCTTCGTCCGGGCCGAACGTGAGATGGAAGGCGGCGATGCTGCCGGGAAGCGTCGCAAACGGCGTCGCGTGTCCGCTGCGATCGACACGGAAAATGGTCCCCGATCGATCGCCGACCAGCAGCGAACCATCGGCCGCGAACGCCAGCCCGCACGCGACGCCGAGATCGGTGACGAACGATTCGGCGGCGCCGTCAGGATGCGCGCGGTAGACGACACCCTCGAACCGGCTCGAGACGTAAAGCTGCCCGTCCGGCCCGATGGCGGTCGACGTCGGATTGACGATGCCGGCCGAAAACGTTTCGCGCGTGCCGTCGGGGTGCACCCGAAAGATCGAGACGGGCACCTGCTCACCGCGCGTGCCGCTGTACGTCACATACAGATTGCCCGCCGCGTCGAACGTCGGGTTGTCCACCTGATGGACGCCGGTCACCAGCGGTGCGGCCACTTCGACGAACGAGGTGGCCTGCGTTCCGCTGGCGGCGCCGTCCACGCGCACGGGCTGCGGACCGCCGTCGGTGATGCCAGGCGGCACGATGACGTCGAGCCGCGTCGGCGATGCGTAGACAACGCGCGCCGGCACGCCGCCGATGCGGACGTCGGGCAATCGGGAGCCACCGATGGGGAATCCGGTGCCGTCGAGGGTGAGGCGGCCGCCCTCGATGGCCGAAGGCGGATGGATGACGCCGACGCGAAGCGGCATTAGGTGTCGTCGAGCTCGGCGTTCCAGTAGATATAGTCGCGCCAGCTCTCTGGAGCGTTCCGCACGCCCACCGTGATGCGAATCGCGGGGGCCGACGAGGGACGCTTCGGCACCCGCAGCAGATGCATGCCGGCTTCGACCGGCGTGCGCCCACCTTTCTTTCGATTGCACGTGACGCAGCAGGAGACGATGTTCTCCCAGTCCTTCCGGCCGCCCTGGGCGACCGGCACCACGTGATCGAACGTCAGTTCGCTGGTCGGAAATCCCTCGCCGCAGTACTGACACCGGTGGTCGTCCCGCGCGTAGATGTTCGCGCGCGAAAACGGCACGTAATCGAAGCGGCGCTTGATTTTGATGTAGCGAAGCAGTCGAATAACAGAGGGCAGCTTGAAGCTGATCGAGACCGCCCGGATCTCACGGTCGTACACTTCGATGACCTCAACCTTGCCCTGGCACCAAAGGGTTACGGCCTTCTGCCAGTGAACAATCTTGAGGGGCTCGTACGACGCGTTCAGCAGAAGCGTCTGTTCCATGACCGTTCGGGCGCGCAGCCCGGTGTGAGTGAATATTGCCCGAGCCCTGCCGGAGTGTCAAGACGCTGACACCGTAAACGTCTTGAAACGTGTCGGTTAGCAGCGTAATCTCGGTTCCAGGAAGGACCGATACACCGAAGATGGCTCGTGCGCGCCTTGCACTTCTCGGCGTCTTCTCTCTCGCGGTCCTGACCGGAGCCTGCGCATCGTCTGGCGCGTCTCCGAAGCCGTTTCCCTTTCCTGGAAGCTCGTCCGCTGCAAGACCCCGAGCCGAGCGGCCGCCTGATGCCGCCGGCGCCTCAGGCGACGCTTACGCGATCACCAGCACGGCGCTCTCGCTCCGCGGCATCCGCTACCGCAACGGCGGCACCGAGCCGCGCAGCGGCTTCGATTGCAGCGGCTTCACGCAATACGTCTTCGCCCAGCATGGATACGCCTTGCCACGCGAAGTCCGCGAACAGTACGAGCTGGGCCGCACGGTGAAGCCGAAGGACGTGGTCGCCGGCGATCTGGTGTTCTTCACCACGACCGCTCCGGGTCCAACGCATGTCGGGATTGCGCTCGGGGGCGACGAGTTCATCCATGCGCCCAGCTCGACCGGAGTGGTGCGCATCGACCACATGAGCACGTCGTACTGGTCGCGGCGCTTTCTGAAGGCGCGCCGCCTCAACTGATGCCGGCGCCGGCTCTGAAGTCCTGACCTCCGCACGCCAGCCCAGCGGTTCCGCGGCTACGCGGCCCTGAACTGTCCTTTTCTGACGAGCCGACGCGAGGACCCGCGCCGGAACTGACGGATGTGAAGGTCGTCCTGCGTGTAGCGCGTCGGCTGCTGCGGCTCGCGCAGGGGCCCCACGACGATCTCCGCATCGTCGGCCTCGCACGGCGGCTGGTCGGGGAGCCGCTCGATGTAGCGCTGCGGATACGAAGGGAACGTGCGGAAACTCGTCCCAACGACACCGCCGTAGCGGGCGTCGAGCGCCGCGAAGTCGTGCTGCAGGAAATCGGCGACGGCCGGATCGGGCTTCGAGGCGAGATAGGTGTTGACCATCGCCGCGACCTCTTCGAAGAAACGCTGTCCGTGGCAATGCGCCGAGTACGTCCCGTCCTCGCGTTCGATGCGGCGGATGCCGGTCAGGTCGGGATCGATGTGGTAGAGCTCGTGAATGACGGTGTCGAGCTTCGATACCCAGCGCTGCGCTCCCGGGTAGAACTTCTCCTTGCGCGACCGGTCGAGCGACTGGTCGCAGAAGCGTGGCAGCGTAAACGACAGCATGTATTTCACCGGCTGCGTGCCAATCGTCACGAGCGGCGATTTGGTGACGAACCACTCGGAGCGGCGAGTGATCTGGCCGGTCGCGCGGTCGCGCCAGAAGTAATAGCCCGGATCGCTTGGCGGCAGCGTGAGGCAGTGGCAGGTCGCGAAGGCGCCTTCGGCATTCGAGCGCCCGGCGCGCGCGAACACCAGGACGTCGGCGATATCGATGAAAGATAGCGTCGGCACCCTGGCGACGACGTCCTGCATCAGCATCGTGAGTCGGTCGGTGTAGTTGATCATGCGAACGCCATCGCCACTACACGATCGCCCGCGCTGCGTGCACGCCGTTATCTCCTGGGGGAAAGAGCCCCGAAGTGGACATGACGCGGTCGGATTGTGTCAAAAAGCTTTGAGCCGAGTGGGTGTGACTATAGCGAACACGAAATATGAAAGCAAGCTGAACGGAGCCATTTTCCCTGCAATTTAGTGCAACTCGGCTACGATCTCGGGCGGCGACACGGCGCCCATTCGCCGCAGGATCGACTGCTGCCGCCGCACCAGGCGGGCGCCGGGATGCGCGGGGTTCAGCAGGCGCGGGTTGACGATCGCGGCCGCGAGGAGCGCCGACTCGCTGGGCCCGAGGCGCGACGCCGGCGTGTGAAAGTAGGTCTGGGCCGCCGCCTCCACGCCGTAGATGCCGTCGCCCCATTCGATCACGTTGAGGTACAACTCGAGGATCCGCGCTTTCTTCAGCGTGCTCTCTAGACGCCGCGCGAGAATCAGCTCCCTGATCTTCCGCAGCGGATTCTTCGACGGCGACAGATACAGGTTCTTCGCCAGCTGCTGCGTGATCGTGCTGCCGCCGCGGAAGAAGCGGCCGCGCGCCACGTCCGCTTCGAGCGACTCCTGCATTTGCGCGAGGTCCACGCCTTCGTGCTGCCAGAAGGCGTCGTCTTCGGCGACCAGCACGGCGCGCTTCAGATCGGGCGAAATGTGCTGGTAGCTGACCCAACGCTGCACGTGCCGCGGCGATCGGCCCAGGCTGCGCGCTTCCTGGGCGCGCAGATCCATGAAGGCGGTCGTGGTCGGGTTGGACGATTTCAGGTCTCTGACGTCGGGAAGCGTGAGGTACGCGTACGCGAGCAGCGCGAAAACGATCGCGCCGACCACCGACAACGCGCGCGCCACGATCCGCATCAGACGGCCGCGCGCCGGCCCTGCGCCGCGAGGGCGCGCTCGAGCGCTCCGAGGAGGAGCACGACGAGGCGCGGCGACGAGCTGGCGCCCATGAGACCCACCCGCCAGACGCGGCCCGCGAGCGGACCGAGCCCGGCGCCGATCTCGATGTTGAACGCGTCGAGCAAGTAGGCGCGCACGGCCGCTTCGTCGATGCCGTCGGGGACGCGAACCGCGTTCAGCGTCCACAGCCGCTCGCCCTCCCGGGGCAGCACTGACAGGTGCTGCGCCGCCAGCCCTTCGATCAGCGCCTGATGATTGCGTTCGTGGCGCGCCCAGCGCGCTTCCAGACTCTCCTCTTCCACGATCGCGAGCGCCTCGTACAACGCGTACACGAGCGTCGAGGACATCGTGTGGTGATACTTCCGGCGGATCCAATAGTCTTCGAGCAGCTGCAGGTCGAAGTAGAAGCTGCGGCACTTCACACGTCGCGCCAGCGCGCGCGGACCGAACACGACCGGCGCCAGTCCCGACGGTCCGCCGAGGCATTTCTGCGTGCAGCTGTAGCAGGCGTCCACGGCCCAGGCGCCGACGTCCAGCGGCTGGCCGCCGAGCGAGCTGACGGCGTCCACGATCGCGATCGCGTCGTGCTCGCGCACGATCCGCGCGAGCGCCTCGACCGGGTTCACGACGCCGGTGGACGTTTCCGCGTGCACCATCGCCACGACATCGGCCGGCGATGCCTTCAGCACCCGGCGCAAGTCGTCGGGATCGCAGGCGCGGCCCCACTCGACATCGAGCCGCGTCACCACGGCGCCATATCGTTCGCACATCTGCGCGAGCCGATCGCCGAAGTACCCCGACACGATCACGAGCGCACGGGTGCCGGGCGCGACCAGATTCGCGACGACGGTTTCCATGCCCGAGGTGCCGGTGCCGGACACCGCCAGCGCGAACGACCCCGGTTCGGCCCCGAACACGCGCAGCAGCCGCTCGCGCACGTCGTCGAGCAGTCGCACCATGAGCGGATCGAGATGACTGATGGTCGGCGCCGCCATCGCGCGCATGACGCGCGGCGAGGTGAGGCTCGGACCCGGTCCGAGCAGCACGCGTTCGTGGTCCGGCAGCAGGCTCATGCCGGGATCTCCTCGAACTGTGCGAGCACGTCCCTCAGCGCGGCGACACCGGCGTCCGCCACGGGCAGCAGCGGCGGTCGCGGCAACCCGACATCGTAGCCGACGATCTGCAGGGCCGCTTTCAAGCCGGGGACGCCGTATGTCGGGCCGAGGAGGCGCGCGAGCGGGACGAGCCGCTGCTGAACGGCGCGCGCTTCGCTGTGGCGGCCGGCCGCCACCAGCTCGAACAGCCGCTGGCACGTCTCCGGCACCACGCACGCGAGCGCCAGGATACCGCCGGCAGCGCCGACGCAGAGCGCCGCGTAGAAGGTGGACGTCGTGCCGGCGAGCACCGCGAAATCATGCGGCGTGCTCGATACGAGATCCGCGATCTGCGCGACGTCGCCGCCCGACTCCTTCATCCCGATCACGTTGGGATGGGCCGCCAGCAACGAGACGGCGGACGTCGGTAGGTGGACTCCGGTCAGCGCTGTGAAGTTGTAGAGCATCACCGGCACCGGCGACGCGTCCGCCACGGCCGCGTAGTGGCGCACGAAGGCGTCGTGCGTCATCTGCGTTTTGAAAAACCCTGGCGTCCGCACGAGGACGGCATCCGCGCCGAGCTCCGCCGCGCGGCGGGAGGCGCGCACCGCCGCCTGCGTGGACTCGCGTCCGGTGCCGACGATGAAGGGCCGTCCGCGCGGAATCGACTCGCGCGCCGCGGCGATCACACGATCGGATTCCACCTCGTCCAGCAGCACGGCTTCGCCGTTCGAGCCGAGCACGACGAATCCGGTCATCGGCCGCGTCACAAACCGGGCGAATGCGGCCTTGAGGCGGTGGGTGTCCACGTGATCGTCGCGATCGAATGGAGTCGGAATGGGGGCGAATACGCCTGAGAGCGTCATCGGCTGATTCTACGTCAGTGCCATCGCTCGGGCCGGCGGTCCTGGACGACGAGGTTCAGCCCGAGCACGAGGGCGAACATCGCGGCGGCCGGGCTCAGGAGCCACGGAAAATCGGCGAACGCGCGGATGTTCGACGCGTCGTGCAGCATCGTCCCCCAGCTCGCGATCGGCTCCGGAAAGCCGAGGCCGACATACGACAGCGTCGCCTCGGCGACGATGAAGGCCGGAATCAGCATCGTGATCTCGACGGCGACGAAGCCGCGGCCGGCCGGCAGCAGATGGCGTCCGAGCAGTCGCAGATGCCCCGCGCCGAGAGAGGCGGCGGCAACCGCGTAATCCAGTCGGCGCTCGGTCCGCACAATCGCACGGACGCCGCGCGCGATGAACGGCGCGCCGACGATGGCGAAGATCGCCGCCAGCAGCACGAAGACGGTGCGCGGCTCGAGCACGAGCGGCAGGACCGATCGCAGAGCGAGCGCGACGTACATCGCCGGCAGCACGATGACGAAATCCGACGCGCGCATCAGCAGGTCGTCGGTGAGGCCGCCGGCATAGCCGGCAATCCCTCCGATGGCGCACCCGATGATCATCGCGCCGAACGCGGCGACGAGCGACAGGCTCAGCGACGTGCGCGCGCCGAACAGCAGGCGGCTGAAGACATCGCGGCCGAAGCTGTCGGCTCCCAGGAGCAGCAGGGGCGATTGTTGCTCGTCCGCCGACGCGACGAAGCGTCCGCCGCGCAGCCACAGCAGCGGCACGCGCACGGATCGATCCTGCTCGTAGCGCTGCTCGAGCTGATCGGCGAGCCGCCACGGATAGATGAACGGCGCGTGCCACCCCCCGCCATCGTCCTGCACGTGCGGGAGCGTGGGCGGCGCGTTGAGGAGGGCGTCGAAGTGGTCGTTGACGCCATGCGGCGCCAGAATGGGCGCGCCGCCGGCGGCGGCACACGAGAGGACCACGAGCGCGATGCCGAGGCGCTGCCCGATCATTCGGCGGCCCGTGGATCGACCAGGGCCAGCGCGGCATCCGAGACCAGCGTGCCGGCCGCGAGGAAAACCGACCCGGCAGCCGCGCAGCCGGCGACCAGGTAGACGTCGCGCGCGCGGAGCGCGTCGAGCATCAGGCGGCCGAGGCCCGGCCACGACGTGATCATCTCGACGGCAAACGATCCGCTGAGCAGTGTGCCGATGACCAGGCCGTAGATCGACGTCACGGGGCGAAGCGCCGCCTTGAGCGCCCCGCGCCAGACGACGCGGGAGCGCGGCACGCCGCGCGCGAGCGCCGCCATCACGAACGGCTGGCCGATCGTCTCCGACATTGCCTGCGACTGCATGCGCTCGAACATCGCCGCGAGCGGCATCGCCAGCGCCGCCGCGGGGATCACCAGATGGCGCACGACGTCGAGGAAGCGGCCGCCGGCGGCATCCGGCGAACCGCCCATGCCGCCAATTGGCAGCCAGCCGGTGCGTGCCGCGAGAAAGACGAGAAACAACGACGTCAGCAGCGGCGGCATCGACAGCAGGGTCACCGAGACGATGCGGATCAGGTCCGGCAGAAGGCCGCTGCGGCGCGATCCCGTGATGATGCCCAGCGGCAGTCCGATGAGGGTCGCCATCGCCAGCGCGGTGAACGCGAGCACGGCGGTGTTCGCCGCGCGCTCCGGGATGAGATCGCTGACCGGCCGGTCGTACGCCATCGAGCGGCCGAAATCCAGATGGACCGCGCGCACGATCCAGTCGCGATATTGCTCCGCGAATGGCCGATCGAGGCCGAAGCGCCGGCGGGTCTGCGCCGCCGTGTCGGCGTGGGCCGCGATCCCGAGCGATTCGGTGGCGTAGTCGCCCGGCGCCAGGCGCACGAGGACGAGCGAGGCAGACGACACGGCGAAGACCAGGAAGACGGCGAAGATCAGCCGCCGCGCAAGGTAGGACAGCATCAGCGGCTAGTGTGTCGGCCGGGCCGCGCCGGCAACGGCGACGCGATCGGGCGCCCAAAGCAGCTGCGGACGGATCAGCGCCGGCGCGTTGTTGACGACCCGCGACGACGAGGCGACGAACACCCGCGGCGCCGCGAAATACACTGCCGGCTGATGCTCGGCGAAGATGCGCTGCACCTCGACGAACAGCCGCTTCCGCTCCTGCAGATCTGACGAGGCGATCTGCTTCGCCATCAGCGTGTCGATCTCACGCTCCCACTGTGTCGCCGGCGTCTTCTCCGCGATGTTCCACATGTGCGCGCTGCCGAAGCTGAACCAGAAGTCGGGCGTCAGCGCGGGATCGGTATCGGTGGCCGCCGCGCGAAAATAAATGGCGTCGTAGCCGGCGCCCGACACGAAACGCTGAATGAGCGCATTGCCGTCGAGCGGCACGACATCCACCACGACGCCGATCTTCTGCAGCTCGTCGCGAATGATCGCACTGCCCCGCTCGAGGCTGGTTCGCCCTTTCTGCGTGAGAAGCGTGAAGCGCGGCGACTGGCCGCCCGCGATCGACGCGACGAGCGCCCTGGCGCCAGCCGGATCGTAAGGCGTTTGCGGCACGTCGGCGGAGAACCACTCGCGGTTGGCCGGCGTCTCGGGCCCGAATACCGGCACGCCCGCGCCCAGGAACACCGTGTCGGCGAAGCGCTTGCGATCGACCGCCATCGAGATCGCGCGGCGCAGTTCGTCGCGCTGAATCCACGACGCGCGCGGATCCTGCGCGAAGGCTCCAGGCTTCAGGTTGAACCACAGGCTGTCCGCGTCGTACGAGACGCCGAGGTCGAGCAGCCGCACGCGTCCGGCGTCGGCAGCGCGGTGCAGCGGCGCGTAGTCTTCGGGGCGCATCGCGTCGGTGGTCATGTCGGTCTGCCCCGCTTCGAGCGCGAGCATCTCGGCATTCTGATCCGGAATGATCTCGACGGTGATGCGATCGAGATACGGGAGCGGCGTGCCGCGATCGTCACGGAGGAAATATTTCGGGTTCCGGACGAAGACCAGACGCTGGCCCGGCAGATATTCCGAGAGGACGAATGGACCGAGGCCCGCGATCTCGGCTGGCGGCGTCTTGAGATCCCAGGCGCGCGCCAGCGTGCCGGCGGCGAGGGCGGCCTGCAGCTTGTGTCGCGGAAAGATCGGCAGGTTGTCCAGAATCCGCACGCCTGGACCGAACGGCTCCGGAAACGTGACGACGACGGTGTGCGCGTCGAGCGCCGCGACGGTCAGCTTCCGGCCGTTCGCCTGCAGCGAGTCGGCGAGCACGCTCGACGTGCGGTCGTCGTACGCCGCCGCGAACGAGAACACCACATCATCGGCGGTGAACGGCTGGCCGTCGGAGAAGGCGACGTCGGGCCGCAGCGCCAGCGTGTAGTGCAAACCGTCGGCGGAGCGCGTCCAGCTGGTGGCGAGCCACGGCTCGACGGCCTGCGAGGCGCGGTTGACGCGCACCAGTTTGGCCTGCGTGAGGATGGAGACCAGCTCGGTGCTGGCGTCGCGGCGAGTGAGCCGGTTGAACGAGGCCGGCTCCGTGCGCATGGAGACGACGAGATCGCCGCCGCGGCCGGCAAGGGTCGCGGGCGTGGCGGCGGGCGCCGGCGGCATCCTGCGCACGCCGATCATGACGGCGGCGCCGATCGCGACGCCGGCGGCGAGGAGCACGCCGATCTGACGGGATTGTCTGGTCAAATTCTGGCCTGCCGGCCAAGAAACTGGCCGGTTGAAATCGCGGCGCGTTGCACCGAATCCGCGAAGATTGCACGCAAAATGCGCCTGTTTTGACGGGTTCGCCGTCGGGACGGCCAGATTCTTAGCTCGCCGCCCGCCGCCCCCTCCAATTGCGTGCGCGTCATCCTATTGCAGCAACTCATTGGTAAACAAGGAGTTCGGATTTGCGCTCCCGCGCCGCCTCGACCGTGGCATCGCGCGTGCGCTTACAGAGAGCGCGGAGGAGCGAGATGGCAAGTATCGCGAGTGCACCTGAAACCGGCTTTGAACCTCGTATCGGTCGCAGCGTCTCGCTCGACCATGCCGCCGAGCTGCTCGGCGTGTCGCGCCGCACCATTTACAACCGCATCCGCGAGGGGCGGCTGCAGACGATTCGCACGCTGGGCGGATCGCAGCGCGTGCTCCTCGATTCGGTCGTGGTCGACGAGCGGGCGCAAGCCGCCGACCGTCCCGCGATCGCGCATCGCCGTTCACAGTGCTAGTCGCAATCGGAGAAACGTCCATGGTCAATCCGTCTGTCCCGGCCCAGCGCCCCTCGTCCTCGCGGAGGCGCCTCGCGTCCGCCCTTCTGGTGATCGCGTCGGTCGCAACGGCGGCACCGGCGTTCGCCGCGCACCGGGCGCGGCTCAGTGCCGATCTGCAGGATCAGCTGTCCACCGGATCGCAGTCGGTGAAGGTGATCGTGCACGGCGACAAGGCGACGGTCGATGCGCTGGCGGCGCGGTACAACATCGCCGTGAAGCGGTATCTGACGAGCGGTGCGGTGCTGACCGTGACCGCCGGCCAGCTCGCGGCGCTGCGCGACGACGACAGCGTGGATCACTTGTCGGGCGACGTGCGGATTCGATCGGCGGCCGACGTCACGGCGGAGAGCATCGGCGCGGATCAGGTCTGGGAGGGCGAGGGCCAGCTGCCCGCGCTGTCGGGCGCCGGCGTGGGCGTCGCGGTGATCGACTCGGGCATCGACACGCGGCACAGCGCGTTCAAGAACCGCGTGGTCGCGACGATGGATTTCACGGGGGGGAACGGGATCGACCAGTTCGGCCACGGCACGCACGTGGCGGGCATCATCGCCGGCCGCGCGGGCCAGACGGCCGACACGCGCGACTACCGCGGCATCGCGTCGGGCGCGTCGCTCATCAACCTGCGTGTGCTGGGCGCGGACGGGTCGGGCGACGTCAGCGACGTCGTGGAAGCGATCGACTGGGCGATCGCGCATCGGCGGGCGTTCAACATCCGCGTGATCAACCTGTCGCTTGGGGCGCCGGTGCTGCAGCCGTACCGCGACGATCCGCTGTGCGAGGCGGTCGAGCGGGCCGTGCGCGCGGGCATTCTGGTGGTGGCCGCGGCAGGCAATTACGGACAGACGACCGACGGCCGGTCGGTGTACGGCGCCATCACGGCGCCGGGCAACAGCCCGTATGCGCTGACGGTCGGCGCGCTGGACACGCACGGTACGCCGCAGCGGTCGGACGACACGCTGGCGACGTACAGCTCGAAGGGGCCGACGCGGTACGACCTGGTGATCAAGCCGGATCTGGTGGCGCCTGGGAGTCACGTGGTGGCGCCGGAGGCCGAGGACGCGTATCTGTCGGAGACGTATCCCGAGCGGCACGTGGCGGGCAGCGGGGCGAACGGCTACATCCAGTTGTCGGGCACGAGTATGGCGGCGGGGGTGGTCAGCGGCGCGGTGGCGCTGCTGCTGGAGGAGCGGCCGAATCTGGCGCCGGCGAATGCGAAGGCGGTGTTGCAGCTGACGAGTTCGTTCGTGGCGAATGCGGGGCTGTTGGGGGCGGGGGCGGGAAGTGTGAATGCGCTGGCGGCGGCGGAGTTTGTTGACCACCCTAAAAACGGCTCGTTGCCCAGCACGTCGATCTCGGGTGAGCTGACGTCTGCCCAAGGTATCGTCTTTAGTAGCGCGTTTGCGCGCAAGGGCCAAAGTGCTAAGGCGTCCGCGAAGTCGATTGTGTGGGATGCCGCGATCGTCTGGGATGCCTCAATCGTATGGGACGCGTCGATTG
>DATATJ010000282.1:0-3434 GCA_036268855.1 Vicinamibacterales bacterium | reverse complement strand
AACCCACCGCCGGCGTAGACGGGCCTGGGCAGCAGCGCCTGAACGAGCTCATTGCGCGCCAGCAGCGCGAGCGCGGGTTGACAGTGCTGATGGTTTCCCACGACGTGGCGGTCGTCAGTCGCTACGCCACCGCGGTGCTCGGCCTGGGCCGCAAACGGGCCTTCTTTGGGACGACGCGGGAGATCCTCACGAGCGGCACCCTGCACGAGATCTATGGCGTCCCAGTGTCGGTGCACAGCCATGACGATTGACGTCCTGATCGTCTCCGCGGCGATGGCGGTGGCCGCCGGGCTGATCGGCTGCTTTGCGGTCATCCGACGGATGGCGTTAGCCGGCGACGCCATGGCCCACATCGCCTTACCGGGAATCGGCGTCGCGCTCGCACTGCACGTGCATCCTGTGTTCGGCGCCGCCGCGATGTTGTTCTTCGGCGCGCTGCTCGTCTGGGCCGTGGACGATTGCTCGCGGGTGGCGACCGAGACGCTAATCGGCGTCCTGTTCTCCACGGCGCTGGCGATCGGCAGCATGATGACGTCGGGCGAAGATCTCATCGGCGCTCTGCTGGGATCGCCAGCGGATCTCTCCCGGCCGGAGCTCGTGTTCGGGCTGGCGGCCTCGGCGGCGGTCATCACATTCGTCCTGCTCCGCAGGAACGAGATGATCCTCGCCCTGCTGTCCCCGGACGTGGCGCGCACCGCGGGCGTCAATGTCTCGCTGCTGAACCTCGCCTACCTGCAGATGTTCGCCTTGACGGTCGCGCTCGGCCTTCGTTATCTCGGCGTCCTGCTGATGGGATCGCTCATCATCATCCCGGCGGCCAGCGCCAAGCGTGTGTCGGGCAGCCTCAACCAGATGCTGACGATCGCGGCACTCACCTCCGTAGCCGCGACGCTGATTGGCGCGACCATCGCGGGACGGCTGCACCGCGAGGCCGGGCCGCTCATCATCACCGTCGCCGCGGCTGGATTCCTGCTGACGTTCGCCTGGCCGGTCCGGCGTCTCGCCCTCTGGAGCTGAAGCGATGATCCACAAGGCCGCCACAGTTATATTCGCCGTCGTTGCCGTCGCGGCGCCCGCGTCCCAACGCGGACCGGCGGACGGCCAGGTGACGAGAGCCACGCTCGACAACGGGCTGCGCGTCGTCATCGTTCGCGATCGGCTGGCGCCGGTCGTCACGGTCGAGGAAAACTATCTGGTCGGCGCCGATGAAACGCCGCCGCGATTCCCGGGCATGGCGCACGCGCAGGAACATATGGCCTTCCGGGGATGCACCGGACTGTCCGCCGATCAGACGTCGGCCATCTTCGCCGAGTTGGGTGGCTTCGGAAACGCCGACACGCAGCAAAACATCACGCAGTACTTCACAACCGTCAAATTGACGGATCTGGACGTGGCGCTACGCGTCGATGCCGCGTGTATGCAGGATATCGACGATGCGCAGGCGGAGTGGGCGCAGGAGAAGGGCGCCATCGAGCAGGAGGTCGCCCGCGATCTGTCGGACCCGACGTACAAGTTCATCACACGTCTGAATACTGATCTGTTCAGCGGCACGCCGTACGCGCACGACGCGCTCGGCACGCGCGAGTCGTTCGACGCGACCACCGGCGGCATGCTGAAGACTTTCTACAAGACGTGGTACGCCCCGAACAACGCGGTCCTCGTCATTGCCGGCGACGTCGATCCGGCCGCGACGCTGGCCCGGGTCAAGGACCTGTACGGACCGATCGCGCGCCGTCCTGTTCCGGCACGCCCGCTCGTGAGGCTCCAGCCGGTCAAGCCGGAAACGTTCACACTCGACAGCAACCTGGCGTATACCCTCGCATTCCTGGCGTACCGGATGCCTGGCACGAGCAGCCCGGATTATGCAGCCGCACGCATTCTGGCCGACGTGCTCGGGAGCGAGCGCGGCGAGCTGTACGCGCTCGTTCCCGCGGGAAAGGCACTCGAGACCCAATTCGATCTCGCCGAAACGTACCCTGCCGCCAGCGTGGCATTCGCCGTCGCCGCGCTGCCGGCAAGCGCCAATCCGGCGCCCGTCGTCGAGAGCATCGGCCACATTCTCTCCGGCTACGTGAACGACGGTCTGCCGCAGGAGTTGGTCGATGCCGCGAAACGTGCCGAAATCGCCTCCGCCGAGTTCGAACGCAACTCGATCCCCGGTCTCGCCCAATCGTGGTCGCAGGCGCTCGCGGCCGAGGGACGCACGTCGCCGGATCAGGACGTCGAGGCGCTCCGGCGCGTGACGGTGGCCGACGTCAACCGCGTCGCGCGACGGTATCTCACCAGCGCCAACGCCGTCACGGCAACGCTGGTGCCGGTACCTTCTGGTGAAGCAATCGCGTCGAAGGGATTCGGGGGGACCGAACAGTTGACCTCTGCGCCGACGCGTGCGGTCGTGCTCCCGCCGTGGGCGGAGTCCGCGCTCTCCTCGGTCCAAGTCCCGGAGCTGACGGCGGGATGGACGGACACGACGCTCCCGAACGGCGTTCGCGTCATCGTGAAGCCGGAACACACGAGCGCGACGATTACCGTGCTCGGCAACGTCAGGCACGAAGCGCACCTGCAGGCGCCAGCCGGAAAGGAGGGCGTCGACCAGGTGCTCGACGAGCTGTTTTCGTACGGAACGACGACGCTCGATCGCCTGGCGTTTCAGAAGGCGCTCGACGACATCGCGGCGAACGAGACTGCGGGCTACGACTTTTCGGTGAAGGTGCTCGCGGCCAACTTTTCGCGGGGAGTCGAGCTGCTCGCCGATAACGTGCTGCGGCCCGCGCTGCCGGCCCCGGCCTTCGCGGTTGTGCAACAGCAGTCGGCCGACTTTCTGGCGGGTGAGCAGAAGAGTCCGGGTTACCGCGCGGATCGGGCCTTGCTGATGGACATGCTGCCCACCGATGACCCCGAACTGCGTCACGCCACGCCGGACACCGTCTCTCACTTGACGTTGGCCGACGTCACCGCTTATCACGCAGCAACATTTCGTCCCGACCTCGCGACCATCGTGGTGATCGGCGACGTGACGCCGCAGGACGCCACGGCCACGATCGCTAAGTGGTTCGGCGACTGGAGATCGGCCGGCGCGAAGCCGCAGCTCGATCTGCCCCGCGTGCCGCCGAATCCGCCCGGGGTCGCGACCGTTCCGGACCCAAGCGCGGTGCAGGCGTCGGCGACGCTGGCACAGGAAATAGGCATCACGCGCTTCGACGACGATTACTACGCGCTGCAACTCGGCAACCACGTGCTCGGCGGCGGCTTCTACGCCACGCGGCTCTATCATGATCTGCGGCAGGAGGCGGGATACGTGTACACGGTGGACGACAGCCTGAGCGCTTCGCGCAGCCGCAGCGTCTACACCGTCACGTACGGGTGCGATCTGGAGAACGTGTCCAAGGCGCGCGATCTCATCGAGCGCGATCTGCGTTCGATGCAAACGACCG
>DATATJ010000281.1:0-10095 GCA_036268855.1 Vicinamibacterales bacterium | reverse complement strand
CGACGTGCCGGCGCCGTACGGCACGATCCGTCTGCCGATTGCCGGCATCGTGCTCGACTACTCGGATCAGCAGGGCACGATCCTGATGGACCGGACGCTCTTCGAGCGCTATTGGCACGACGACACCGTGAACGCGTTTCGCGTCTATCTGGACCCCGGTGCGCAGGTCCCCGAGGTCCGGCAGCGGATCATCGAACGCTTCGCCGGTGAGCGGCAGGTATTCGTGCTCACCAACACCGAGCTGAAAAGCTACATTCTCAAGGTTACCGACCAGTGGTTCGGGCTGACGTCGGTCCAGATCGCCGTCGCGGTGCTCGTGGCGATTCTCGGGATCGTGAACACGTTGACGGTTTCGATCACCGATCGCCGCCGCGAGCTCGGCGTGCTGCAGGCGGTGGGAGGACTCCACGCCCAGATTCGGCGGACGATCTGGATCGAGGCCCTCAGCATCGGTGTTCTGGGCCTGACGCTCGGTTTCCTGCTCGGCGCGGTGAACCTCTATTACATCCTGCAGATCGTGCACCGCGATATCGCGGGCATGCGGCTGGAGTACGAATTTCCGTGGAACGTGGCGCTCGGCCTCGTGCCCGCCATTCTGGCTGCCGCGCTGATCGCCGCCATCTGGCCGGCCGAATCGGCGGTGCACGGATCGCTGGTGGAGGCGCTGGAATATGAATGAGAGAGGGGCATTAACCACGAAGACACGAAGCTCACGAAGTTCTCCATTGTACGGAGTCGGCTTGATGGCCTTCGTGTTCTTCGTGCCATCGTGGTTTGCGGGCGTCGGGTTGGCCCGAGACGCAGCGGACGATGCCCGGCGGATCGTCGAAGAAGCCCAGAAGCGCACCGATACGAAGTCGCAGCGCTACGAAGGGCTGCTGCAGGTGTTCGACAAGAAAGGACGGGTCACTGACAAGCAGTGGACGTTCGAGCGGCTGGGCGCGCACGGCCAGAGCAAGTCGGTCTTGCGGTTCACCGCGCCGGCGGACGTGAAAGGCGTGGCGCTCCTCGTCGTCAATCATCCGGACCGCGCGTCCGATCAATGGATGTGGACGCCCGCGATCGAGCGCGATCGCCGCATTGCGCTGCAGGATCGCTCGACGCGCTTTTTTGGCACCGACTTCAGCTTCGAAGATCTGGAAGAGCGCGACGTCAACCAGTACGACTACCGGCTCCTGGGCGACGAGGCCGTCGACGGTGCGCCGTGCTGGACGATCGAGTCGACACCGAAAGAGACGAAGTCGTCGCAGTACACACGATCGGTCGTGTGGGTCCGGAAGGACAACTACGCGCTGGCGCGCCTCGAGAGCTTCGTCAAGGATCGCCTCGTGCGCCGGCTCACATACTCGCGCATCGAGAACGTCCAGGGCATCTGGACGGCGCGTCAACTGGACATGCTCGACGCCGAACGCGGCAGCCGCACGCGCCTCACTCTGGAGAAGCTGCAATACAACATCCCGATGGACGACGAGAATTTCACCCTTCAGGCGCTCAGACGGCCGTAATGCTCGGCCGCCTGCTCCTCGCGTGCGCCGCCGGCGTTCTCGCCTGGCCGTCCGCCGGCTTGGCGCAGACGGTGTCGCAGCGCGGCTTCGTCGAAGGGCGCGCATGGCTGTTTCCCCAGAGCGCGGCCAACGATCCGGTGACGGTTGTCGGTGATTTTCTCGAGCGCGAGGAGGTTTTTGCGACCCCTGCGCCGTGGCTGCAGCTCGCAGGCGGCGTTGACGTCCGTGCCAATTCTCACGACCAGGTTGACGACCGCTGGCGCCTCGACTTCGGCGACCGCGGTGCGCTGCGTCCCATGTTCTCAGTCAGGCGTCTCAGCGCGACGATGCACTCCCGCCACGTGACGGTCGAAGCCGGCAAGCAATTCATCCGCTGGGGCAAGACCGACATCGTCACGCCGACCGATCATTTCGCGCCGCGCGATTTCCTCGACGTCGTGAACACGGAGCTCCTGGCCGTCACGGGCGTGAGGACCGCGCTGCAGGCCGGAGCCGAGACGGTCGAAGTCGTCGTCGTGCCCCGCTTCACGCCGAGCCGCGTGCCGCTGCTGGATCAGCGCTGGACCGTGCTGCCCGCATCAGCGGCGGGCGTGCCTCTCGTGGACGGCGGTGCGCAGCTGCCGGAGGGGACGCAGGCCGGTGTCCGGTGGGCGCATACCGGCGCCGGCTATGAGTACTCGCTGTCGTACTTCGACGGGTTCAACCATCTGCCGAATATCGACGCGGCCCCGACTCCGAGCGCGAGCGGCGGCGCGGTGTGCTCTTCGTGCCTACCGGGTTCTCCGTCATTCGTGGTTCAGCGCTCGTATCCTGCCATCACATCGTACGGGGCGGACGCGGCGGTTCCGACACGCTGGTTCACGATCAAAGGCGAGACGGCGTACTTCATGTCCTCGTCGCCGGCGACGGACGAGTACGTGCTTTATGTCGTACAGGTCGAGCGCCAGACGGGCGAGTGGCTGCTGCTCGCGGGTTACGCGGGTGAAGTGGTCACCGAGCAGCGAGCGTTGCTGACGTTCGCACCCGATCGCGGCCTGACCAAGGCGATCGTCGCGCGCGCCTCCTACACCATCGATTCGAATCGATCGTTCGCGATCGAGACGGCCGTCCGCCAGAATGGTGCCGGCGTGTATGTGAAGCCGGAGTATTCGCAGGCGCGCGGCCAGCACTGGCGCGCTACGGCCGCGGCCGTGCTGATCGGCGGCCAGGCGGACGACTTTCTGGGTCAGTACCGTCGAAACTCACATTTCACGCTCACGCTCCGCTATAGTTTCTGATGTTTTCTCCCATTCTGCTCGACGCGCACAATCCCGGCCCGATGACGGGCCATGGCAACAATACGTACTTGCTGCCTGGCGCCCACGGCGACGCGCTGCTGATCGACGCCGGCGTCGGGAATCCGGCGCACCTCGAGGCGCTCGCGCGCGAGCTCCGGGCCACCGGCACGACGCTGACGCGCGTGCTGGTCACACACGGCCATGGCGATCATGCCTCGGGGGCGCCGGCTCTCGCGGCGGCGTACCCTGCCGCGTCGTTCGCGAAGTATCCATGGCCCGAAGAGGACGCGAAACATGCCGTCCCCTGGCACATCGTCGCCGACGGCGACCGCGAGCGGTGCGGCGACGGATCGCTGGTCGTCCTGCACACGCCGGGACACTCGCCGGACCATCTGGCGTTCTGGCACCCCGAGAGCGCGACGATTTTCACGGGCGATCTCATCGCGCTCGGCAGCAGCGTGATGATTCACTGGAGCCGCGGCGGCGACCTCCGGCAATACCTGGAGTCGCTGGAGCGGCTGCGGGCGCTGGCGCCGCGGCGCCTGCTTCCGGCGCACGGGCCGGCGATCGACGATCCGCAGGGCGCGCTCACCGGCTATCTCGAGCATCGCCACGCGCGCGAACGGCAAGTGCTTGCGGCGCTGGCCGCCGGACGCGACACCGTGCAGGCCATCGCCGAATCCATCTATGATGGTCTGTCACCGCCGCTGCTGGGCGCCGCGCAGGAGAACGTGCGCGCACACCTCGAAAAGCTCAGGTCGGAGGGACGGGCGACCGACACGGACGGCCGGTGGGGACTCTGAGACGAGGAGAACACGCGCGACATGGACACCGTCATCGATTTCATCAACGTCAACCGTGAGCGGTACCTCGACGAGCTGAAAGCGCTGCTCGCCATTCCGAGCATCAGCGCGTTGCCGGCCCACGCGGGCGACGTGAAGCAGTGTGCCGCATGGTGCGCCGACGAGATGCGCCGCATCGGGCTGCAGAACGTCCGATTGATCGAGACGCCCGGCTATCCGGTCGTGTACGGCGACTGGCTGGGCGCACCAGGTGCGCCGACGATCCTCTTCTACGGACATTACGACGTGCAGCCAGTGGATCCGCTGGAGCTGTGGGAGTCGCCGCCGTTCGAGGCGACGATCCGCGACGGCGAAATCTACGCGCGCGGCTCCGCCGACGACAAGGGTCAGGTCTTCATGCACTTCAAGGCGGTGGAAGCGCACCTCAAGCAGAACGGCCGCCTGCCGGTGAATATCAAATTCATCCTGGAAGGGGAAGAGGAAGTCGGCAGCGTGAACCTCGACGAGTTCGTTCGCGCCCACAAGGCCGAGCTCGGCGCCGACGTGGTCGTGATCTCCGACTCGCCGATGTTCGCGCGTGGCGTGCCGTCGATCTGCTACGGCCTGCGCGGGCTGGTCTATTTCCAGATCGATCTGCGCGGCAGCAGCACCGATCTGCACTCCGGATCATTCGGCGGGGCCGTGGCCAACCCTGGCTTCGTCCTCGCGCAGATGATTGCGCAGATGAAAGACCGCGGGGGCCGCATCAAGATTCCAGGATTCTACGACGACGTGACGCCGCTGAAGGACGAAGAGCGGCAGGCGTGGGCGTCGCTGCCGTTCAACGAGAAGAAGTACAAGAAGGACTTCGGCATTCCCAGGGTATTCGGCGAGACCGACTACACGACGCTCGAGCGGACATGGGCGCGTCCGACCCTCGAAGTGAACGGCCTGCTGTCGGGCTTCACCGGCGAGGGGGCCAAGACCGTGCTGCCGGCGGTCGCGATGGCGAAGATCAGCATGCGGCTCGTCCCAAACCAGGATCCCAACAAGATCGCGGAGCTCTTCGACGCCTACGTCCGCAAGCTGGCGCCAAAGACGATGGAGCTGACCATCACGCGGATGCACGGCGGCAAGCCGTGGATGACGTCGTTCGACAACCCGTACGTCCAGGCGGCGGGGCGCGCGATCGAAAAGGGATTTGGCCAGAAGCCGGTGTTCACGCGCGAGGGAGGATCGATTCCGGTGGTCTCGACGTTCCAGGAAGAGCTGGGGCTGCCCTCAGTGCTGTTCGGCGTCGGCCTGCCGGACGAGAACGCCCACGCGCCGAACGAAAAGCTCGACATCGCCAATTTCCATGGCGGCATCATCGCGTCAGCGATTCTGTACCAGGAGATCGCGACCGCACGGGCACCTCGCGAAGTCGGAGGCTAGAGGCTAGAGGCTTCCCTAGCCTCCAGCCCCCAGCCTCGAGCCTCTACTTCTCGTCGATCGTCAGAATCCCACCACCAATCCGACCCGGAAGATCCGCGGGCTCAGATTCTGTGCGAGCGTGTTGAAGTTGTCCGCGGTGATGTTGTTGACGCGGACGAGCGCCGTGTTCGCGTTGAACACGTTGAACGCGTCGCCAATCAGCCGCAGCTTCGCCTGGCCGAACTGGAACTGCTTGGCCACGCGCAGGTCGGTATTCCACAGATCCGGGTAGCGGAACGTGTCGATGTTCGGCGTGACGAGCACCTGCAGGCGCGCGTCGTTGCCGAGCGTCTGCTGCCGCACCAGCGGGAACGGGTAGCCCTGCCGGCCGAAGACGTTGCCGCTCAGTTCGATCCCGTACGGCGCCTGGTACAGCGCGTTCGCATTGAACTGCCACTTCGCGTTGATGTAGATGGTCCCCGATCCGCTGCCGCCGCTCTGCGGCGCGAACTGCCCGCCGTCGACGAGCGGCTCGCTGACCGTACGCGTCGGGTTGCCGTTCAGATCGATCATCGATGCGGCGCCGTCGAAGTGCTCGCGCGCATTGTTGTACGAGAATCCGGCGTGAGCCATCCACCGGTTGGACAGCCGCTTGACGACGCTCACCTCGAGGCCGTTGTAGTCGGTGGTGTAGCCGGGGATGTTCGTCAGCAGGAAGCCGCTGCCGCCGGCAGCGACTTTCGCCGCGTTCGGAATGAAGGTTGGCACGCTGTACGACGAGCCGTCCGGCAGCGTGCCGGTGAGCGGTGCGCTCGGCACGTAGTCCGACAACAAGACGCCCACGCGCGGCGTGACGTTGTTGGCGAAGTTGCCGAACAGATCACTGGTGCGCGTGTAGCTGTAGTTCACCTGCAGCGCCAGGTTCGGCATGAGCTCCCGTTCGACGCCCGCGACGATCCCCTGCGTGATCGGGGCCTTCAGGTTCGGGTCGATGACGTTCGCCGAGGTGACCGCAGTGGGCGCGCCCGGGTTGAACCCGCCGGCAGCGCTGATGAAGTGCGAGAGATCGACCTCGTTGGCCTCCGCGAAGTGGTCGCCGTTCAGGTCGGTCCACCCGTACGTCGCCGATCCTGCCGTGGAGCTGGGGTTGGAGAAGCCGACCGCGCCGGTATTCAGCTGCCCCGCGTACCGGCTATAGCTCGCCCGCGCCACCGTCTTCTTGGATTCGTCGAGGCTGTAGGTGAGGCCCGCGCGCGGCGAGATGTTGTTCCATGTAAAGGGCGAGTCGTACCCGTTGAACGTGAAGCCGGGCACCACGTTCGGGAACGCCACGTTCGAGTCCGTCGTGCTGGGCAGCGCCTTGCCCCACTGCCGATCGTATCGGACGCCGAGATCGATCGTCGCGCGGTTGTGCGACAACGTATCGCCCACGTAGAAGTCGAGGTACTGGGCGCGGTTGCCGCCGTTGCCCTGGCGGAAGACCTGCGCCTGCAGATCGGTCGGCGAGTTCACGATGCCGAGGATCATGTTGCCGGGCCACAGCGTCCCGCTGATCGCATCGGTACTGCGGAAGCCGACGCCGTACTTGATGTCGTGCATGCCGCCGAACCCGGTGAGGAAGTTGTTCAAATCGACGTTGGCAATCTGCTGCGGCCGCACGTTGAGCCCCTGGCTCGTCGAGCCGAACGAGCGCGCCAGAACGAAGTCGCGGCCCGCCTGCTGATCGAGCCCGCCCGTCGGGTCGAGGATGAACCCGGTGTTGAAGTACGCGTACTTCGCCGAGAGGAACATGTTCTGGCCGAGCACGCGATCGTCGGCGAGCTTCCACAGACCGTGGAGCGGATTGCTCGTGTACGCGTTGTCTTGATGGAACGTCGCCGTCGGCGCGTCGAACAGAATGCCGGTCGTGCCAGGGCTCCGGCCGTCCTTGATCTTGAAGCCGTCGAAATACAGGAAGCTCACCATGTCCTTCGACGTCGCCTGCCAGTTCAGCTTCACGTCCGGGTTCTTCAACTGCGTGCGATCGATGAGCGCGCCCGCGCGCCGGACCAGCCGCACGTCCTGAATGGAATACGACCCGTAGAACCATGCCTTGTCCTTCAGGATCGGACCGCCGATGTCGAACCCGTAGTCGGAGATCTGCTGGTTGTGGTCGGAGGTGTCGTGGGTGACGCCGGTCGCGCGCAGCTCCGCCGGCACGTTGTCCGATTCCAGGTCGTGGTTGTCGAAGTAGCCGCGGAAGCCGCCATGGAACTGGTTGGTGCCGCGCTTGACCACGAGGTTCAGCCCCATCCCACCCGTCGGCTGCTTGATGTCCTGGCCGGCGGTCGAGACCTGGATCTCGTCGAAGTTGTCGTAGTTGAAGTACGACGGCGACGCACCCGTCGCGGCCATGTCGGTGATGTTGATGCCGTCCATGGTCCACACCGCGTCCTGCGGGCGCGTGCCCTTCGACGCGAAGTTGGACTGTTGGCCCGTCTCGTTGCCGCCGATGTTCACGCGATCGACGAGTACGCCGGGCACCGAGCGCATCAGCGCGAACGGATCGCGCGAGGTCGGGATCTTCGTCAATTCATCGGATGTGAAGTTCGTCGCGGTGCCGGTCGCCTTGGTGTCGATCACCGGCGACTGTCCGCTGACCGTAATCGTCTCGGCCACGGACGCGACTTTCAACGTGATCGGCAGATCCACGCTCTTGCCGACGGCGACGACGACGTTCTCGCGGACGAGCGTGGAAAAGCCCGACAGCGCTGCGGTGACCGTGTAGGGGCCCGGTGCGAGATTCAGAAACCGGTACTCGCCATTCGCCTCGGTGGTGAAGCTCTGCGTTGCGTCGAGCCCTTGAGCCGTGACGGTGACGCCCGGGAGCACGCCTCCCTGGTCGTCCTTGATGAGGCCGCTGATGCTGCCGCCTTGAATCTGCGCGAACGCCGGAAGGGCGGTCACGAGCATCAATGCGAGTACAAACACAAATCGTCTCATTGCGGTGAAATCCTCCTGTATCCCTTATGCGGAGCACGCGATATGCCACCGCGGATGCTGTTCGCTGGCGGGAAACATCTAGCGCTTGCGGGCGCGGTACCGATTACGAACAGTGACCGCTTCGACCAGTTGAATTCGCCGATCCAATAAAAGCGCGTGCGCGATCGCGGACGCGCTTGCCGGTGATACATTGGCCGCGTGACGCTCGAGGAAGCGCTTGCCGCACTGCAGACCTTCTACGGCTCGCTGACGAGGCCGCCGCGCGATCCGTTCAGGCTCTTCGTGTGGGAAGTGCTTTCGGTCCACTCGTCAGTGCACAAACGCGACGCGGCGCTGGCGGCGCTCCGGCGAATACCCGCGCTCACGCCCGATGCAATGTGGCGCGCTCCGAAAAAGAAACTCGAGGAGAGCGTCAGGCTGGCCGGGCCGTATACGGAGCAGCGGCTGCAAGCCCTGCGCACCGGCGTCGATCTCTTCCGCCGTTCGCCGGCGCTCTCGGCGACGATTCGCGGTCCGCTCGCGGCGGCGCGCCGTGCCCTCAGGCCGTTTCCGCAGCTCGGCGAGACCGGGGCGCACCGCATGCTCCTGTTCGCCGCCGATCACGCGATTCTCCCAGTGGACGCCCGGGTGAGCCGGGTAGCGCTCAGGCTCGGATACGGCGAAGCGTTCGAGGATTTCGGGCGTCAGTCGCGCTCGATCCAGACAGCGCTCACGAAAGAGCTGACATGCGCGGTTGACGTATTCCGGCCGGCGTATCTCTATTTGTCGCACCACGGCGCGGCGACCTGCACCGAAGCCGACCCGCATTGCATCGTCTGTCCGCTGGTGAAGGAGTGCCCGGAGGGGAGGAGGAGAGAGATGAATGGCTGATGGCTGAGTGTTGATCGGTGTAGCGCGAAGGCTTTAGCCGAGCGCTCCTCGCGCCGACATCAATTCAGCGAGGCGACTCGCCGGCGCAATGCTTTCACGTGTTCCCAGATCTGCGCCTGTTCGTCGCGCGCTTCCTCGTCCAGCCTGGCCGTGGACGATCGCTCGAGATAGGTCTGCAGATCCCGCAAAGCGGCTGGGAAGTCCTTCAGCTGGTACGCGAGCAGTCCGCGGTCGCGCAGCTCGTTGAGCGCGGACGGATCGACGGCGAGCAGCAGCTCCGTGACGTCCCGCGCCTGCGGGAACGATCGCATGCGGACGTAGACGCGCTTCAGATTCAGGAGCATGCGAGCCAGAATCTGCGGCTTCGTCGCGTACGCCAGCACGTGCGGCTCGAAGACGGCGCCCTCGCCGGCGTAGCGCCGGAACAGCGCGCGGCAGGCCTCGTCGGAGAGGATCGCGCCGCCGTGAAACGCGTCGATGATCAGGTCCTCCGAGTACGCCTGCCCTGGACGCCCCGGACACCGCAGCAGGAAGTGCCCCGGGAAATTGATCCCTTCCACGCGCACCCCAGCCCGGCGCGCGACCTCCAGGTAGACGAGCGCCAGCGTGATCGGAATGCCCGTGCGGCGGTCGAGGACGTCGTTCAGGAAGCTGTTTCGCGGATCGTCGTACTGGGCGTCGTTGCCGGCGAACCGCAGCTCGCCGAACAGATAGTCGTTCAGCGCCGTGACGCGTGCGTAGCGGTCGGGGTCCACGCGTGCAGGCGCGATTCCCTGGACGATGGCCGCGGCGTCCACGCGGGCGGCCGCTTCGCGTCCCAGCGCGTCCAGGCGATCGAGATACGGGCCGGCATCCAGGCGCGGGTATTCGACTCGTGCGATCTGCAGCGCGGCGACCGCGAGATCCGGATCGGGGCTGAGCGCGGTGTGCGTGAAGCTGTGGACGAGCTGTCGGCGAACCACTGAGGACAGGATAGCGCGTTCGACGCAAAAAAAAAGGGCGGGGCCCGCGGCCCCGCCCGGCAATGCCTGTGCGGCGGGCTCGAACGCCCGCCGTCAGCCTCCCAGTTGACGCGAATGCCGAAGCGCAGCACCCGCGGCGCCACCGTCGCCTGGATGTTGTTCGCGTTGGACGCGTTCTGCGTGCCGCGGATGGCCTGAACCGTGTTGTCGTTCGTCAGGTTGAAGATGTCGAGCGACGGGATGAAGCGCGCCGTCCCGATGTGCACCGGACGCTCGACGTGGAAGTCGAGGTTCTGGAAGTCAG
>DATATJ010000280.1:0-14075 GCA_036268855.1 Vicinamibacterales bacterium | reverse complement strand
CGCGCATCGAGGCGATCGACCGCCAGGGCCCGGCGCTGCACAGCGTGATCGAGATCAACCCGGATGCGCTCGCGATCGCCGACCAGCTGGACGCGGAGCGCAAGTCGCGCGGCGCCCGCGGCCCGCTGCACGGGATACCCGTGTTG
Organism: Vicinamibacterales bacterium; assembly: GCA_036268855.1. Lineage (GTDB taxonomy): Bacteria > Acidobacteriota > Vicinamibacteria > Vicinamibacterales > CAVVIG01 > DATATJ01. The sequence continues at coordinate 13,929 of DATATJ010000280.1, read as the reverse complement.
ATCAAAGACAACATCGCCACCGCCGATCGCATGATGACCACCGCCGGATCGGCGGCGCTGGCGGGCGCCCGGCCTCCGGCCGATGCCTTCATCGTCCAGCGTCTGCGCGCGGCGGGCGCGGTGATTCTCGGCAAGACGAACCTGAGCGAGTGGGCGAACTTCCGGTCCACGCACTCGACCAGCGGCTGGAGTGGGCGCGGCGGCCAGACGAAAAATCCGTACGCGCTCGACCGCAACCCCTCTGGGTCGAGCTCCGGATCGGGCGCCGCGACCTCCGCCAGCCTGTGCGCCGTCGCCGTCGGCACCGAGACCGACGGCTCGATCGTCTCGCCGTCGAACAACAACGCCCTGGTCGGCATCAAGCCGACGATCGGCCTGCTGAGCCGCACCGGGATCGTGCCCATCTCCCACAGCCAGGACACCGCCGGGCCGATGGCGCGGACGGTTGCCGACGCCGCGGCACTGCTCGGCGCCATGACCGGATCAGATCCGGCCGATCCGCCAACCGCGGCCAGCACGGCGAAGGCGGCACGCGACTACACCGCGTTTCTCGATCCGAACGGCCTGAAGGGCGCCCGGATCGGCGTCGTGCGCAACCGCCTCTTCGGCGCGAGCGTCGCCGGCGATCTCCTCGTCGAAGCGGCGATCACCGACATGAAAACACAAGGCGCTGTGATCGTCGATCCGGCGAACATCGCGACACTCGGCAAGTTCGACAGCACGGAATCCGAGGTGCTGCTCTACGAATTCAAGGCGGATCTGAACAAGTACCTCGCGTGGCTTGGGCCCGCGGCGCCCGTGCATTCGCTGAAGGACGTGATCGCGTTCAACAACGCGCACGCCGATCAGGAGCTGCCCTACTTCGGTCAGGAACTGATGCTGCAGGCCGAAGCAAAAGGGCCGCTGACGGATCCGAAGTACACCGCAGCGCTCGCCAACGACCGGCGGATGGCGCGCACGCTCGGCATCGACGCGGTCATGACGAAGAACAGGCTGGACGCACTGGTCGCGCCGACCGGTGGTCCGGCGTGGCTGACCGATCTGGTGAACGGCGACAGTGGCACGTCGTCTGCCTCGGCGCCCTCGACCGTGGCGGCGGTCGCCGGCTATCCGCACATCACGGTGCCGGCGGGATACGTCCACGGATTGCCGGTTGGTGTGTCGTTTTTCGGCCGCGCCTGGAGCGAGCCGACGCTGATCAAGCTGGCGTACGCCTACGAGCAGGCGACGAAGCACCGGCACCCGCCGACATTCGCCGCGACGGCGGAGCTGTCGGCGAAGTGAAGGGTGGGGTAGCGCGAAGGCTTCAGCCGACGACTGAGAGCGCGCTCTGCCAGACCGCGCGCCCGACAAAGAACGGCCCCAACCGCTCCAGATACAGCGCCGTCTGCTGCGTCTTTCTCATCGACTGCACGACGGCCGACAGTGGGAACAGATCTTTGCCGATCAGGCCGACGATGAAGTCGTTGTCGGATTTGTCGAGCCCCTGACACGCGAGCCGGACGTCGTGCGCGTAATCGCCGGCGCCGAACGCCATGCCGATCGCGCCATGTTCGGCGAGCATCACGCGCTGCTCGTCGGGCGGCAGCTGCGTGAAGCGGCCGCTGCGGCGCAGCGGATACCAGACCGCCCACATCCACTGCGGATTCAGCACCGTGCGCTTGGGCCGCTCGAGCAGGACGTCGGCGAGGTCGGGCTCGTAGCCAATCGAGTACGTGCGCCCGAGCATCGTGTATTCGGGCTTCTGCGTGAGAGCGGCGAATGGCATCTCGTTCAGCACCGGACGGACGCGATCCAGGAAGTACGCCGGCGCATCGCTGAAGGTCACGAGGCCGACGCCGCGCGGATCGTTCACGTCCTCGTACAGCACGCCGTCGATCTTCGCGCGCGCGAGCGTGTCCGCCAGCGGCGCCGTCTCCGGGCAGCCGCCGAACGCCAGGAACTGCATGAAAAGCCGCGCGTCGGATCGCTGCGGCTTTCCGTCTTTCATTCCGCCTCGCTCGCTGAGGTCGGGCGGCTCCGGGCCGCGTCGCGTCGCCGTCTGGTCGGTCATCTCACGAGTATAATCGCGCGGTTCATGCCTGCCTATCGCGTGCGCGCCGCCACGCTCGACGATCTGGACGCGCTGGTGCGCCATCGCATCGCCATGTTCACCGACATGGCCGTGCAACTCGACGCGGCGTCGCTCGGCGCGGCCTTCCACGCCTGGCTGGTCGCAACGATGGGGAGCGGTGCGTATCGCGCGTGGCTGGCCGATGACGACGCCGGCCGTGCCGTCGGCGGAGGGGGCATCACGGTCGTGCCATGGCCGCCGGGTCCACGGTATCCGGGCGACCGGCTCGCCTTCGTGTACAACGTCTACACCGAGCCGGCGCACCGCCGTCGCGGTGTCGCGCGGCTCGTGATGGAGACGATTCACAGCTGGTGCGCGGCAAACGGCGTCACGTCGATGGCGCTCAACGCGAGCGCGCACGGACGCGGAATGTACCAGGCGATGGGCTACCAGGTCACGCCGAACCCGATGATGTTTCGCGCCGTCACTCCCGCGAAAAAATAAGCCGGGTTCACCGACAATATGAGCTTCCCGCTCGCGTTCACGACGTTGAGCATGCCGCCGGCGCCCACCTGCGAGCCGTTCGGCCCGCTGCGCACACCGGACACACCGGCGACCTTTTCGACGTCGGCTATGCTGAGCAGCTTGTCGTAGGGACCCTGCGCGGCAATCGCCGCGGTGAGCGCGATGAGGGCCGCGACGCGCGAGGCATCGCGGACGTGCCCGGTCGGATCATGGGAGGCCTCCAGCGGGGGAGTTGGACTAAAGTGTACGCGGCTCGTCTGGACTGGCGCAACGGCGGCAATTTGGATAAGATTTCGTGCTCGGAGCCGGCGAGGTCGCCGAAGCTCCCGAACACCATCGGGCTCGCTCTGGAGACGTATAAACGATGCCGTTCATCATTACCGACCCCTGCATTGAAACCAAGGACACGGCCTGCGTGGACGTGTGTCCCGTCGACTGCATCCATCCACGCAAGGACGAAGCGGAGTTCGCCACGGCCACGATGCTCTATATCCATCCGGATGAGTGCATCGACTGCGGGGCCTGCGTGCCGGCGTGCCCTGTGGCCGCGATCTACGAGAGCATCGACGCCACGCCGTCACACCAGAAGGACCTCATCGAGGCCAATGCGGTCTATCGCAACGGCGATGCGGATCTGATGGCGCAGGCCGAGGCGATCGTGGCCGCGCACGTCGCCGCGCAGCCCGCGTTGATGGCCATCCCCGCCGCGGAGCGGCAGGCCGCGCACGCCAGCCATTAAGATCGCCACCTGGAACGTCAACGGCATCCGGGCGCGGCAGTCGCAGGTCCAGGAATGGATCGAGCGCGAGCGCCCGGACGTCGTCTGCCTGCAAGAGCTCAAGGCCTCGTCTGACCAGGTACCCGCCGCCCTCTGCGAGATGGAGGGCTACTGGTGTTACTGGCACGGCGGCAAGGCCTATTCGGGCGTCGCACTGCACGTGAGCAAGACCATCGCGCCGGCGCGGCCGCTCTTCTCGCATCCCGACTTCGACTTCGAAACGCGAATCGCCGCCGTGGACGTCCAGACCGCTTTCGGCGGCGTCACCGTCGCCTCCATCTACGTCCCCAACGGTGGAAAGGACTTCCCCGCCAAGCTGCGCTTCCTCGAATCGATGGACGCCTATGCCGCCGCGTTCGAGACGGCCGGCCGCACGCTGGTGATGTGCGGCGACCTGAACGTGGCGCGGACCGATCAGGACGTACACCCGAAGGAACGCAAGCCGCGCGCGATCGGACAGCTGCCCGAGGAGCGCGCCGTGATCGAACGCATCATCGGGCGAGGGCTCGTGGACCTCGGCCGCGCGCTGGATCCGTCGAACGACGGGCTCTTCAGCTGGTGGGCGCCATGGCGTAACATGCGCGAGCGTAACATCGGGTGGCGGCTCGACTACGTGCTCGCCAGCCGCGCCCTCGCGGCGCGCGCGACGGCCTGTCCGGTGCAAAAGGAGATCGGCACGAGCGATCACGCGCCGGTGATGGCGACGTTCAACTAGCCAGCGACGTCTCATCGCGAAGACACGAAGTACACGACGGTGACGAAGATGATGTTCCTCCCAACCTCATTGCTTCGCGATCTCCGTGTCTGCCGTGACTTCGTGATTCAGATCGTCGAATAGCCGATGTCAATCGTCGTCCAGAAATACGGCGGCTCCAGCGTCGCCGACGTGGGGCGCATCAAGCAGGTGGCCGAGCGCGTGATGCGCACCCGCCGCGCTGGCCACGACGTCGTCGTGGTCGTGTCGGCGATGGGCGACACGACCGACGAGCTGCTGGCCCTCGCCAGGAGCATCTCCGCCAACCCCGATCGCCGCGAGCTCGACATGCTGCTCACCGCCGGCGAGCGCATCTCGATGTCGCTGCTGTCGCTGGCGATCCGCGATCTGGGCGGCGAGGCGATCAGCTTCACCGGCAGCCAGTCGGGCATCATCACCAACGATCGGCACGTGGACGCGCGCATCATCGAAGTGCGTCCCTTCCGCGTCCAGGACGAACTGGCCCGCGGACGCGTCGTCGTGATCGCCGGCTACCAGGGCGTCTCGTACCGGCGCGAGGTGACGACGCTCGGGCGCGGCGGGAGCGACACGACGGCCGTCGCCATGGCGGCCGCGCTCGGCGCCGAGTACTGCGAGATCTGCTCGGACGTGGACGGCGTATACACGGCCGATCCACGGGTCGTCCCCGGCGCGGCCCGCATTGGGTCGCTGTCCTACGAGGAGACGCAGGAGCTCGCGGAGGCGGGCGCGAAAGTCTTGAACGCGCAGGCCGTCGAGTTCGCGAAGGACAAGGGGATCGCGATCTACGCGCGCGCCGCCGGTTCCGCGCTGCCGGGGCGCGACCCGGCGTCGGATGGCACGGTCGTGCGGCAGTCGCCGCCGCGGCCGCCCGGCACGGTCGTCGGCGTCGCGAGCGAGCGCGAAGTGCTGGTGATGGTCGGCGGCGCCAGCGGCGCGCGGGCTTTCGAGCCGGGTGCACTGCTCGCGTTCCTCGACGCCCATCACGTCGTCGGCAAACAGCTGCACGTCGCCGGCCACGCCGTCACGCTCGTCTTCTCGCGAGAGAACCTGCACGAGGAGCCGCGGATGCGCGAGGCCATCGCGCGAACCTTTGGCGAACAGGTGTCGATCATCGACGATCACGGCGCGTTGAGCGTGGTCGGCGCCGGCATCAACGCGTCGTTCGAGAACGCGCGCCGCGGATCGGACGCCCTGGCCGCGGCCGGAATGGCGGCGGCCTTCGTATCCACATCGTCGTTCCGGATTACATGGATGGTGCCGCGCGCCCAGCTCGACGAGGCGGTCCGGCTGCTGCATCGGACGTTTATTGAGACAGCGACGCCTGCCTGATGCTCATGCGACGGCCCGCGCCGACAGCGTCTGCATGCGCGATGCGACTCGATGAGTTACGCCACAGCCATGGATACGGAACGCTCTCCGTAACATGATTCCGCAACCGTGAGGCTCTCGTCCCATGACCACCGTTCTCGATCGCTTCTTGAAATACGTCCAGTACGACACGCAGTCCGACGATGGCTCGTCCACGTATCCGAGTACGGACAAACAGCTGGTGCTGTTGCGGGAACTGGTCGCCGAGCTGCAGAGCCTCGGCCTCGCGGACGCGGCAATCGATGAATACGGCTACGTCACGGCGACCATCCTCTCGACGACAGGCAAGGCCAACGTGCCGGTGATCGGCTTCATTGCGCACGTGGACACGTCGCCGGAGATGCCGGGCGCCGGCGTCGCGCCAGTCGTGCACCGCGGCTACGACGGCCGCGACCTCGTGCTGCCCGATGATCCGTCCGCAACGCTACGCCTCGCCGACAACCCGGCGCTCGCCGAGCTGATCGGCCACGACATCGTCACCGCCTCGGGGACGACGCTGCTGGGCGCCGACAACAAGGCCGGGGTCGCCGAGATCGTGACGGCCGCCGCGTATCTCGTCGCCCATCCCGAGATCGCGCACGGCGACGTGCGAATCGCGTTCACGCCGGACGAAGAGATCGGCCGGGGAACGAAGCACTTCGACGTCGCGCGCTTCGGCGCGCGCTGCGCCTACACCATGGACGGCGGAGGCCGCGGCGAAGTCGAGACGGAGAGCTTCTCCGCCGACGCGATGACGATCACGTTTCACGGGTTCAACACGCACCCCGGCTACGCCAAAGGGCGCATGATCAATGCGATCAAGGTGGCGGCCGACTTCATTCACCGCCTGCCGCAGGACGGCGTGTCACCGGAGACAACGGCCGGCACCGAGGGCTTCGTCCACCCGTACATCGTGCAGGCGTCTGTCGAGCGCACGTCGGTGAAGCTCCTCATTCGCGACTTCCGGAGCGCACGTTTGAAAGAAAAGGCGGCGATGCTCGAGGGGCTGGCGCAGGCGTCGATCGCCGCCTGGCCCGGCGCGCGGATGGAGGTGACGATCGAGGAGTCGTACCGGAACATGCGCGAGATCCTCGATCAGCATCCGGAGATTGCCGAGTACGCACGCGAGGCCGTGCGCCGCGCGGGGCTCGAGGTGCGCAGCCGCCTGATTCGAGGCGGCACCGACGGCTCCCGCCTGTCGTTCATGGGCCTGCCCACGCCGAACCTCTTCGCCGGCGAGCACAACTTCCACTCCCGCCTCGAGTGGGTGTCGGCGCAGGACATGGAGAAATCGGTCGAGGTGATCGTGAACCTGTGCCGCGTCTGGGAAGAGCGGACCGTTTTACTTCTGTAAACATCCCGGCGTGACCGATCGTGGACGGCGCTCGTTCCATTTGTCCACGAGGCGCTTCAGCTCCGCAATCGGCGCAGGATTGTCGTCCACCTGCAGCCGCAGCACGGTGTCGTTGTGCAGCCAGACGCCGCAGTTCTTCTTCACGATGATCAATGCCGCCGACTGCTGCCCGCGCTTGTCGCCGCCGCCAGCCTGTCCCCCTTCGAGCGCCGCGACGAGCCGCTGCGAAAGATGGCCGGGTGTCTTCTCGAAGTTCTCCACCATGTTGGCGACGACGGCCGGGCCTGCGAGGATGTTGCCTTGCGCGGTGCAGTACACGCCGCCTTTGTGGCCCGCCCACTCGGTCGCCTGCGGCCCGGTGTAGGCGGCATATTCGCCCTTCAGGTTCATCACCGCGAACTGGCGCCCCTCCTTGGTCCACTCCTTCGGCAGCGGATCCGGATCGGCCTTGAGCACGCGCGCGATGATGTCTGCCGGCTTGACGCCCTTGCGAAGCAGGGCGAGCGACTGCGGACCATAGCTGACGTCCACGATCGCCTGCGTCGCCGCGACGCCGGCCGCGGCATCGGCCCAGAGGACGCCGTTGCCGACCGAGAACACGCGCGATTGCACGGCTCCGCCGATTTCGCCGGTCTGCGGGTCGTAGCCGAGGATGGAGAAGGTGCCGGTGTCCCAGAGCGGCTGCGCCGGGCGATCGCCATCCGGCTTCGCCATCAACGCCGTTGGCGCGACCTCGCCCGCGTGCGAGCGCAGCGGCCACGCGGAGCCCACGGCGATCAGTAATCCGATTCCAAGCAGCACGCGTGTCCACATCGTCCGCATCTCAACATCCTCCGCCGAACCGGACGGCGAGCCGTTCGACCGCCTTCGGCTTGATCTCGCTCACTTCGTACTGCTCTTCGTCCCAGCCCGAGAACTGCGCGAGCCAGAACGTGCGATCGCCCAGCCGCAGCACGCCGAGCGGCAGCATATAGCTGGCGCCATCGCGATCGCAGTCGAGTACCGTCACGTACGTCTGCAGTGGCGTATAGCGATTGTCGCCGCCGCGCACGAACCAGCCGCCGCCGAAAGCGACCACCTTGCAAGCCGACGGGTCGCTGCGCTGAGGATATTCGCGCGCCGCCTCGACGTACACGACGCGACCGCCATCGATAGCGTACAGCGCCTCGACGACCGGCGTGAGCGCTTCCCGCTCGGCGCGACCGACCGGGTGGCCCTCGATCTCGCGCTCCGTGCGATTGAACATCGTCACGATCGCTGGAGCGACACGGGCGCGAGCCGGATCGTCGGCTGGCAGGACGTCGATCCGCGTCACGGACTGGGGCGGCGACACGACGAGGCCGTCTGTCGGATAGGGACGGGCGCGCGGGTCCGGCAGCGGCTCACGCGCGCGATAGTCAGTCTTGAGCCCCACACCATGGCGGCAGTAGGCCTGGTACCAGTCGGGCTGCAGCACCGTCAACAGACGAGGCGGATCGCGATCCACCCACGCCTGCCACGTATCGCGAACGCCGGCTGCGCCCCACCAGCCCTTCGGCACGCTGCGGAGACTGACCGGCACATCGTCGTGGTCGCGCGGTTCGGGCCAGTCAGCACGCCATTTCCGCCCGTCGTAGGTGGCGAAGGGGACGACGATCGCGTCTCGGCGCAGCACGCCGACCGTGAAGGCCGCTGCACGATCCGCCGCACCGGCGACCAGATCGCCGCCGAGCAGGCCGGCCGCTATCACCGCGGCGACCAAGAGGCGCGCCGGCGCGTCGCGAAGCACGTGGGGCTAACGCTTCGGCGCGGGCGCCGTCGCTGTGGGCGGCGCCGCATCGGCGCTGTAGGTGAGGCCCGTGAACATCATTTCTTCCCAGGTCTGGTCGCCCCACCAGACGTCCTTGGTCGAATCCGGATTGGAGGGGTTGTTCGAGGAGTTGTCATACCATGCCGCGGCGTGGATCCTGGTGCCTTTGGGCAGCTTCAGCGGCTGTTTGAAGACATAGTCGGTCTGCCAGTTGAAGTCGTACTTCGGCACGGAGAGGATCGTCTCCGTGCGGCCATCCGGATAGATCGCTTCGTACTCCCAGCGCTTGCCGCGCAAGTGCGTGTGCGGGAGCATGCTCCACAGCGTGACGTCGCGGTTAATCGTCATCTCCTGCTCGACCTTGTAGTTGGCCGCGCCGGCGGGAATGTGCAGCGTCCCCTTGACCAACGCGACGAAGCGCACCTCAGTGGTCGGTTTCTCCTTCGCGTAGGTGACGGCGATCCGCGTGCGATCGGTCGTCGCCTTACCGCTCGCCGTGTAGTGCATCTGGAAGATCAGCGTCGAGCCGGCCGCGAGCCGCATCGCCGTACCCGGCTGATAGACGCGAAGGGTCTGGCCGGGCGCGAAGCCGCCGATGGTGCTGCCCAGACGCTGCGGCGCCGGACGATCGTTGGCGACACGCTGCTCGGGCGGCAGATCCGGACCGCCCGTCTGACCGGCGGGCACCTCTATGGAGCCCTCGGGGAAGGTGAACAGCGGCACGCGGCGGGCGGCCGGCTGTGCCGACGGCTGTGCACCCGCTGGAGCAGCCACAGCAGCGGGCGGCGCGGTGCGCGGCGTGCGCGCGTACACGATGACGTGATGCACCACGGCCGGATTCCCGGCCTTCACTTCGATCGACTGCACCCACTTGTCTTCGGTGAGGCGCGTCGGAATCTCGAAGTACTTGTATGCAATCGTCCCCTCGGCCGGCACCGGATAGTCTTCCTGCATTTCGAACACTTCGTCGGGCCGTCCGATGTTCCACCCCGACTCATACGCCGGCGCCGCCGGCGCCGCCGCCGGATCGCCTTCTGGCGCGCCGCCGTTGGCCCACGCGATGATCGTGCTCTTGTCGGCGGCGGACAGACGTCGATCGTTCAGGAACTCGCCGTGCGCGGGATCGGCATGCCACGGCGGCATGGCGCCTCGCGACACTTGACTGCCAATCGACCTGGCCCACGGTCGCGCTTCCGCATAGGTGAGCAGCGACATCGGCGCGATCTCGCCGGGCCGATGACAGTTCGTGCAGTGCTTGTAGAGAATCGGCGCGACGTCCTGGCTGAACGTCGGAACCGCGCCGGCCGCAGGCGCCTGCGCATGCGGCTGCGCGGCGACGAAGGCGGCGATGGCCGCGACGGACATCGCGCTGACGGCGAGAAAACGCGGCGTGTGCATAAGCCCTCAGACGGACGGGTCGAGCCGGGGGTTCCGAGCGATCGTAGAGACCCATCCTGCCGAGGTCAAGGGCCGGGCGGCTACGACGATTTCTTGCGGCCGCCTCTCTTGCGCGCCGCGCCCTTCCGCTTGCGGCCGCCGCTCGATTTCCTGGGTACCTTGCCGCCCTCGCGGCGCGCCTCGCTGAGTCCGATCGCGATTGCCTGCTTGCGGCTTTTCACCTTTCGCCCCGAGCGGCCGGACTTCAGTGTTCCGTGCTTGCGCTCGTGCATCGCGCGCTTTACCTTGCTCTGCGCTTTCTTGCCGTACTTGGCCATTGCGTGACGCCTCCGGTCCGTGGCGGGTGCAAGGCACGTGCCTCAATGAACGGCAGCACCCGGTGACGGCTCCTCGACTTCCTCTTCAATCACGAGAATGACGCCCCGCGGTTCCCGATTCAGGCCGATCAGCGGGGAGCCGATGACCCGGCACTCGATCGACCGCCCGCGCCGATTCATCGCGGCGATGTGGATCGGCGCGTGATCGACCTCGCCGGCCAGACACGCGCGAATCGATCCGCGAAGCTGGTCGGTCGGCAGCCCGATGTCGAGGTTCTAGAAATTCTGCCCTCGGACTTCATCGGCGCGCATGCCCCACAAATCCTCCGAACGGCGATTCCACGCGATCACGCGCAGCTCGCGATCGAGCACGATGACGCCGCTGCGGACGCCGGTGAGAATCGACTCGAGCAGGCTGTTGGCGTCGTGCAGATCGCCGCTGCGCTGGCGGACCTCTTCGTTGATCGCATGCAGCTCCTCGTTCGTCGATTGCAACTCCTCGTTCATCGTCTCGAGCTCTTCGTTGGTGGACTGCAGTTCTTCGTTGGTGGTCTCGAGCTCCTCGACCGTGGACTGCAACTCCTCGTTGGTCGTCTCGAGCTCCTCATTCGTGGACTGCAGCTCTTCGTATGCCGTTTCGAGGTCCTGCTTGGAGCGCGAGAGCTGGTTCTGGAGGTCCTGCACACGCGAGACGTCGGTGAAGGTCACGCTCACGCCTATCGGCCGCGCGTTGACGTCGGCGACCGGGACAATGTGAACGTCGAAGCAGCGCCGCTCGCGTCCGGCCGTCTCGCCTTCCGCGTCCCGGAGCACGACGGGACGCCGGTGCCCCAACGCCTCCTTGATATGGCTCCGCAGCTCGATCGGCCGGTACGACAGTTCGAGATCCTGGAGCGGCCGACCCAGGTCGCTCGGCACGAGATTGAACAAGGCCCGCGCGCGCTCGTTGCACAGCATCAGCAGTCCGTCGACGTCCACGACGATCTGCGCCGCGGCGCTCACGTCGAATGCCGCCAGGTACGTCGCCGCCGGGGGCGCGGACTGTACGAGCGCGGCGTCGTCCGCCAAGTGGCCGGCCAGCGACATTCGCGTGCGCCAGTTGTCCTTCGTGACCTTCCGGAAGATGCGGCTGCGCAGATCGAGCGGCGCGAACAGCGGCGCGTGCGCGAACAGCATCTCCGCCTTCCCCAGGAACAGCACGCCGTCTTCCGAAAGGGCGAAGTGGAAGCGGCTGAGCATGCGGCCCTGCGCTTCGGTGTTGAAGTACATGAGCGCGTTGCGGCAGATCAGAATATGGACGCGCGAGATCGGCGCGTCCTGCACCAGGTCGTGCCGGCCGAAAATCACCGAGCGCCGGAGGTCCTTGTCGAAGATGTAGCGGTCGCCGTCGCGCGAGAAGTACTGGGCCAGCAGATCGGCGGGAACGGCCTCCGCCTGGGCCGCGCTGTACGTGGCGGCTCGCGCCTGGTTGAGCGCGAGCTCGTCGGCGTCGGTCGCGTAAATCTTGACGCGGGCGCGAAACGCCTCGCGCCCGAGCGCTTCGGCGAGCAGCATCGCGATGGAGTACGGCTCTTCGCCCGACGCGCAGCCGGCGCTCCAGACGCGAATCGCCTCCGGTTCCGGCCGCGTGGCGAGCAGCGGCGGCAACACCTCGTCGCGCAGATAGTCCCAGGCGGCCAAGTCGCGGAAGAACCCCGTGACGTTGATCAGGATCACGTCGAACAGCGTCGCGAACTCGTCGGGGTGCACCTCGAGGTAGTCCATGTAATTCGCGAAGCCTTCGACGCCCACCGCCTGCATCCGCTTGACGATCCGCCGCTGGAGACTCGGCGGCTTGTAGGCATTGAAGTCGAATCCGCGCGTCCGCTTGAGATACTCGAGCAGCGTGTCGAAATCCCGGCCCGGCGCGTCAGTCATGACCACCTCGTGAGCTCGCTGAGTCGAGCACCGATGTCCTCGAGCGGCAGGATGAAGTCGATGAGGCCCGTGTCGATGGCCGACTGCGGCATGCCCGGAAACGACGCCAGATTCTGGGCGATCGTGATGCCGCCGGTCCGCTTGATTGCCGCCAGCCCGCCGGCCCCGTCCGCGCCGGTGCCGGTGAGCACCACCGCGATCGCCGGCCCGCAGCTGTCGGCCGCCGATTCGAACAGTCGATCGACCGAGGGCCGCACAAAGTGGACACGCGCCGTTTCCGTCAGCGTGGCGACGCAGCCCCTGGAAATCAACAGATGGTGGCCCGGGGGCGCGATGTACACGGTGCCTTTCGCCATGGCGTCGGCGTCCACCGCCTCTTTGACGATCAACGTCGTCCGGCGGCTGAGGATATCGGCGAGCTGGCTCTGGCGATGCGGGTCCAGGTGCTGCACGACCGCAATCGGCACGGGAAAATCGGTGGCAAGCCGCGCCAGCAGGATTCCGAGAGCCGCGAGCCCCCCGGCAGACGCGCCGATGACCACAATCTTGAACGGTGGAAGCGAGCGGACCGCGTCTGAGTCGAGCACGAGCGATCCTGTCTTCACCGCATTACCTAACCCGACACCCTACCACGGAACGCACCGCGCACTTCCCGCACGAACTTTGCAACCGCTCTTCGCATGGCGCATCACGACATCGTGGCGATTGGCGCGTCGAGCGGCGGCGTCCAGGCCCTCACGGTGCTGCTCAGCAGCCTGCCGGCTGATCTGCAGGCGGCACTGTTCGTCGTCCTGCACGTCAATCCGGACGCGCCCAGCCAATTGCCCGCGATCCTCAATCGCGCCGGCGCGCTGCCGGCGGCGCATGCCGTCGACGGCGAGCCGATTCGCCGGGGTCGGGTCTACGTCGCGCCACCCGGCATGCAGACGTACCTGCAGCCGGGTCGCATGGCGGTCAAACGCGGTCCCCAGGAAAACCTCTATCGACCGGCGATCGACCCGCTCTTTCGCACGGCGGCCCATCACTACGGCGCACGCACGATCGGAGTCGTCCTGAGCGGCGCGCTCGACGACGGCGCCGCAGGGCTGCGCGCCATCAAGGAAGCCGGCGGCCTCGCGATTGTTCAGGAGCCGGACGACGCAGAGGTGCCAGGGATGCCCTTGAATGCGCTCGAACGGGTCAAGGCCGACTACTGCGTCCGAATGGCGGCGATGGGCCCGTTGATCGCCGAGCTGACGTCCCGGTCGTTCAGCCTCACGCCGCTGGCCGGCGAGGTGCCGCTCGAAACGACGGAAGAAGCCCAGTCGCCGGCGACGGCGCTCCGGTCGGATCAACTGGGCCACGCGTCCGCCTTCACGTGTCCCGATTGCAGCGGAACGCTGTTCGAGATCCACGAGGGCGGTCAGCTGCGCTATCGGTGCCGCGTCGGTCATGCGTACTCGGACGAGACCATGGTGCTCGCGCAGGGGGCGTCCACTGAACGCGCGCTCTGGACCGCGCTGCGGGCGCTGGAAGAGCGCGTCGCCATGCTGCGCAAGCTCGCGGAACGCGGCCGACGCCGGGGGCTCGTCGGTGTCGCAAGGGTGTTCGACGACCGGGCAGCGGCGGCGGAACAGGATGTGCGGGCCGTCCACGGACTCATCCTTGACGGCAGCGCGCTGGACGACGTGGGACACGAGAATCTCTAAAAATTGTCTCCGAATCCGCCTTGCGAG
>DATATJ010000279.1:0-7637 GCA_036268855.1 Vicinamibacterales bacterium | reverse complement strand
TCTCTCGCCGGCCCCGGCAGCGTCACTTTTCAAGATCGGTGAAGCGGCTCGGGCTTCCGCCAGTTCAGATTCGGTGTAGCGCTCGGGCTTCCGCCGGTTCGATTCGGTGTAGCGCTCGGGCTTCCGCCGGTTCGATTCGGTGTAGCGCTCGGGCTTCCGCCGGTTCGATTCGGTGTAGCGCGAAGGCTTCAGCCGAGCGCTCGTCGCTGGATGCGACAACCCCTCTAGTCGAATGAAAACGGCGGGTACTCGTCCACGAGCAGCAGCAGGTAGGCCTCGACGCGCAGCGCCCAGCGCATCGCGCCGATCGCGGGCTGGGTCAGGCCTTCCGGGTATCGGCCGGTCAGCAGAATCGCGAACCAGGCGATGATCGTGAGGACCCACCAGAAGCACACCACGAAAAACAGCACGATCACGTGGGGAATCACGAGCAGCAGCCGGAAGCCGACCGTCAAACGGTTGCGGGCGGCGGGGGGGGGGATCGACGATCGTCAACGTCACCGGATAGGGGCCGTCGCCAAACGGCGGGTACTCGTCCACGAGGAGCATCACGTACCCGATGGCGCGTGCCCGCCATCGCAGAACCAGCATCGTGATCTCGCGGATGCCCTGCACGTGCTCTCCGCTCAACACGATGGTGAACCAGCTGATGATGGCCAGCAGCGAAGCCACCGCGCCGAGAATCCCCGTGGTGCCGCCGATCGAGAGGATCGAATGGGAGCCCGCGGACCACAGCTCGCCCGCGATGGCGCCCACGAGAATAATGTGCGGCAGCGCCAGCAGCAGCCGGAACGCGTTCGTCAACCGGTTCCGATTCGCGATCTGCGGCACCACGGTGAGCGAGACGGGGTAGGACATGCGCGGGATCATACGACTTTGCTCTTCCATCTCGATGTGGGATTATGCCGGCCATGCACAAGACGAAGACAATGGCCGTCGGCGCGCTGACGCTGGCTGCGGGGCTGGGCGTCGTTCTGGCGGCGGCGCAGAAGCCATCGGCGTCTCCCGTGGAGCACGGGCGCCTGCGGCTGCATTACGTCCAGAAGCCGATCGGCTTCGAAGACTACACCGTCACGCGCGATGGCGATGTCGTCGAACTGACGTCCGATTTTGATTTCACCGATCGCGGAGGACGCGTGCAGCTGGCGGCCACGCTGCGCACGACGCCCGACCTGACGCCGGTGATGTTCCGTGCCAAGGGCAAGAGCTATCGCTTCGTCAACGTGGACTCCGACATCACGATCACGGGGCGCGATGCGGTCGTCACCGCCGACGGGGCCACGCGTCACGTCGCCCTGCCGCAGACCTTCTTCACCGTGGATGGCTACGCGCCATTCTCGGCGCAGATGCTGCTCGTGCGCTACTGGAAGGCGCACGGGCGTCCGCCGGTGCTGCAGACGATTCCCGGCGCGCCGCTGAACGACGTGTGGATCGAGGACCGCGGACGCGAGACGCTGAAGGCCGGTGCGCGGACGCTGGCACTCGAGCGCTACGCGATCGACGGTGTCGTGTGGGGGCGCGAGACGCTGTGGCTCGACGCATCCGGTGGCATCGTGGCGGGCATCACGCGCGCGGGCGGCCTCGGCTTCGAGGGCGTACGCGAGGATCTCGAGCCGCAGCTCGTCGAGTTCGTGCAGCGATCGATCCGCGATCGCATCGGCGACCTCGAGACGATCACCCGGCAGACGCCGCCGCTGCACAGCGGCACGTTCGCCATCACCGGGGCGACGGTCGTGGACGCGACCGGACGTCCGCCGATTGCCGACGCCGCGATCCTGATCAAGGATGGCCGGATCGCCGACGTCGGGCCACGCGCGTCCGTCGTCGTGCCGGCGGGAACGCCGAGCGTGGACGCGGCGGGGAAAACGATCGTGCCCGGTCTCTGGGACATGCACACGCACGCGACGCAAGTGGAGTGGGCGCCGGTCTACATGGCAGCCGGCGTGACGACCGTGCGCGACATGGGCAACGAGTTCCAGTTCATCACGGCGCTGCGCGAGGCGATCGCGTCTCGCCGCGCGGTCGGTCCGCGCGTCCTCGCCGCAGGCCTGGTGGATGGCGGTGGTCCGAATGCGTTCGGCGTGATCTACGCGGCGACACCTGAGGAGGCGAAGCAGGTCGTGGCGAAGTATCACGACGCCGGCTTTCAACAGATCAAGATCTACAGCGTGGTGACGCCGGCGATCGTCGAGGCCCTGTGCGTTGAGGCGCATCGACTCGGCATGAGCGTGACGGGGCACGTGCCCAACGGGATGACGATCGATCAGGCGGTGGATGCCGGCATGGATCAGATCGCGCATCTGGCGATTCGCGGCGAGGCGGGATCCGACGAGGTCACGCGGACCATTGCGCACCTGAAGGCGAAAGGCACGGTGCTCGATCCGACGCAATCGTGGAACGAGCTGCTCGGCCACGCGCTGGGCACGCCGATCGCGGCATTTCAGCCGGGGATCGAGAAGGTGCCGCCGCCGCTCAATCGCCTCTTCTCGAATGCCGGTGCGGCGGGCGTCGACGCGGCCACGGCCCGGGCGCGCGTCGAGCGCGGGCTGCGGATCGTCAAGGCGCTGCACGACGCAGGCGTCCCGGTTGTCGCGGGCACAGACGAGGGCGTGCCGGGCCACAGCGTCCATCGCGAGATCGAGCTGTACGTGGAAGCGGGCTTCACGCCGCTCGAGGCGCTACAGGCGGCGACGATCGTCCCGGCGCGGGCGATGAAGCTGGACGCGGAACTCGGCACGATCGAGCGCGGCAAGCGGGCCGATCTCGCGATTCTGGACGCCAACCCGCTCGACCAGATCCGGAACATCCGGACGGTGCGCTGGACCGTGAGCGACGGACGGATGTACGACGCGGCCGCGCTGTGGAAGAGCGTGCGCTTCCAGCCCTAGCGCGTCTGGCCACCGAGCCACAGACATCATCCGCTACGGAGCCGACCGATCCACAGAGATCATCTGCCACCGAGTCGCTGGGGCACGGAGAACAGGTTAGGCGAATTCTCTTCCTCTGTACGTGGGTGACTCTGTGGCCAGCGATCCGTACCTCCGCGACCCCGTGATTCTGTGGCGGATAACTCCGTGTCTGCGCGTCTCCGTGGCGCCTACGCGATTTTCTCTCCGGCATGGAAATGACGGCCGCGGGTCTCGGGTCCCATCCACACCACTGCGATCACCAGCACGCCGGCCGCGGTGATGCAGCCGGCCATCGCGTTGGGCAACGCCACGCCGCGATCCTGCAGCAGGCCGATGAACTGCGGCGTGAACGCGCCGAGCCCGGCGCCGACGTGGTACGCAAGGCCGGCACCCACCGCGCGCGAGGCAGTGGGAAACCGCTCGGTCAGGTAGCTCGGCACCATGCCCCACGCGCCCGCGGCGAAGAAGCCGACGGCGAGGGCCCCCGCCCACATCGCCAGGACGCTCGTCGTGTAGAGATAGAGCGGGATCGATGCGATGCCCAGCACCATCATCCAGGTCGCTGCGCCGCGGCGGCCGAGCGACGTCTCCGACAGCCGCCCTGCGGCGATCGCGCCCGTGATGCCGCCGAAATTCAGGAGCAGCAGGTACACGAGCGGCGGCAGGTGCCGGCCGGCGAGCAGCGTCGGGTACCAGTACGTGATGGAGTGATACGAGAAGATGAATGCGCCCATCAGCACCGACGTCTGCACGGTGATGCCGATCGTGTCGCGCGTGAACAGATCGGTCAGCGAGATGCCGCGCGCCTGGTCGCGGTCGCGGAGATGGCGTTGGCGGTCGAGCCAGACGGGACTCTCCGCGACCCCCGACATGATCCAGAAGACCAGCAGCGCCGGCAAAATGCCGATCCACATCATGACGCGCCATCCCATGTCGGCGCGGTGGCTGATCAGCGGATAGGTCAGCTGGAAGACGAGCGTGGAGAGCATGTAGCCGACCGAGTAGCCGGCCTGCAGCATGCCCGAGGCGATGCCGCGCAAGTGTGTCGGCCAGTGTTCCAGCGTCAGCGGCATGCCCGCGGCCCAGACGCCGCCCATGCCGATGCCAAACAGCGCGCGCAGCCCGAAGAGCATCCCGTAGGTCGTGGAGAAGCCGCTCAGGAACGCGAAGAGCGAATACCAGAGGATCGAAAACATCAGCGGGCCCTTGCGGCCCCACCGGTCGGCTGCCGTGCCCGCGCCGATGCCGCCGATCACGCGAAAGAGCAGCGTGATGGTGCCGAGCGCGCCGAGCGCCGCCTTGTCCACGCTGAAGCTGCGCTGGATGTCGGCGAGGAGAAACGTGAGGATGGTGAAGTCGAATCCGTCGAGCACCCAGCCGAGAAACGTGGCGAAGAAGGCCTTCCACTGCGTGGCCGTCACCTCGCGGTACCAGGGGCCGCGCGGGGTCGCGGACGCGGTGTCTGAAGTCATCACGGGCACATCATAATCCGCCCCGCTGGTTCGAGGAGCCGAGCAGCTGCCCGCTCCGCTGCTCGAGCTTCGTCACCGTCGTCGTTGCCTGCGCGGTGGGCGCCGCGTCGGCGCCCTCCACCACCTCGTAGGCGGTGGCGAGATCCTCGTTGAGCTTTTCGAGCTGGCGTTTGGCATCGCCCGATGCGCGCTGCCAGGCGGCGAAGCTCCGATTCATCATGCCGGCCAGCTTCGTCGCCAGCGAAAACTGCTGCGAGATCCCGATGGGCGGCGTCGCGACGCGCGGATCCATTTTCACCGTGAGCGGCTGGGTGAACGTCTGACCGTCGATCGTCAGCGCCACGGTGTACGTTCCCGGCAGCACGAGGACGCCCAGCGGTTCGCGCGGCGTGTCGCCGGCAATCGCCGAGATGGGGTAGTCGTGCCTGACGGCTCCGGGCGCGGGGTAGCGTAGATCCCAGACGAACCGGTGCATGCCTTTGGACGCCAGCAGCCGCTCCGGAGGACGGATCCAGTACGTCGGGACGTTGACGTCCTTCTCGTCGAACGCCTCCGGCGTGTCGTCGCTCGCGAAGCGCCGCACGACCGTCCCGGACGCCGTGCGGACCTCCAGGGTGAGCGGCGTCTGCGGCGCGTCGGCGAGGTAGTAGTCGAGGATGGCGCCGTCCGGCGGGTTCAGGCCGGCCGGGAACTCCGGCGGCAGCGGCGTGTCGGGGTAAACGTCCCGGCGCAGCCGATACGCAGGTTGCGGATTGTAAAGGGGACGGGGCTCCGTACCAACGGAGCCCCGTCCCCTGGTGTCCATGCCCGTCCCGGAACCCCGTCCCCCTGTGTTTGCGCCTGTCCCCGAGACCCGTCCCCTCGGCCCCCCGTCCATCTGACGCAGCGGCGTGAGGTCGTCCAGAATCCAGAAACCGCGCCCGTGCGTCGCCACCACCAGATCGTCGCCGTGGACGATGAGGTCGCGGACCGAGGTGTGGGGCAGGTTCAGGGTGATCGGCTGCCACGCGTCGCCGTCATTGAACGACACGTACGCGTCGCGTTCCGTGCCCGCGTAGAGCAGTCCCTTCTTCTTCGGATCCTCGCGGACCACGTTGACCGGCGCGTCGGGCGCCAGGCCGCTGGCGATTTCCGTCCACGAGCGGCCGCCGTCGTGCGTGCGGAACACGAGCGGCGCGAGATCGTCCATGCGGAACCGCGACACGGAGATGTACGCGGTGTCAGGATCGAAGTGCGACGCGTCGATTTGCGTCACCTTGCTCCAGGGCGTCAGCGCCTTCGGCGTGACGTCGCGCCAGTGGGCGCCACCGTCGCGCGTCACCTGCACGGCGCCATCATCGGATCCCGTCCAGATGATGCCGGCATTCAGCGGCGATGGTCCGATGGCGTAGATCACCCCGCGATGATTCATCTTGCCGGCATCGCCCGCGTACACACCCAGGTTCGGCGGGACGCCCGGCTGCGGCCGCGTCAGGTCGGGGCTGATGATCGTCCAGCGCTGCCCGCCGTTCATCGTCTTGTAGAGGCGCTGCGTCGCGAAGAGCAGCATGTGCGGATCGGCCGGCGAGAAGAGGAGGGGCGCCGTGCGCACGAAGCGGTCCTGATCGTCGCGCACGACGACCGGGCCGACGTTCTGCACCTGTCCGGTCTTCTCGTCGTACCGGGTGACCTTGCCGCCATAAATGATGCCCGGGTGCAGCGGGTCTGGCGCCGCGTAGCCGTACTCTTCGACGCCGACTGGATGCCATTCGCGAAAGGTGATCTCGCCGTAGTCGCTGCGGCTCGCGACGCCGGCCGATCCGCTCTCCTGCTGGCCGCCATACACCCAGTACGGAAACCGGTTGTCGGCGGCGACGTGGAACATCTGCGCGGTCGGCTGGTTGTACCAGGAGCTCCACGTCTTGCCGCCGTTCACCGTGATCGTGGCGCCTTGATCCACCGCGATCAGCAGGATGTCGGGGTTGGTCGGATTGATCCAGATCGTATGGTAGTCGTCGCCGCCGGGCGCGCCCTTGATCGCGGTGAACGTATGCCCGCCGTCGATGGAGCGGTACGTCGACGTGTTGGCCGCATAGACCACGTCCGGATTCATCGGATCGACGCGCACGTTGCCGAAGTCGTCGCCGCGTCCGGTCACCCGCGACTCACTGTTCACGCGCTCCCAGCTGGCGCCGCCATCATCCGATCGATAGATGCCCGTGCCGCGCGCGGCGGTGACCCACGCGTACATCCGCTTCGGCGAGCTCGGCGCGATCGCGATGCCGATGCGTCCGAGGCCGTCGGCCGCCGCCGGCAGCCCCTGCGTGAGCGGCTGCCACGTCGTGCCGCCGTCGGTGGATCGGAACAAGCCGCTGGTCGTGCCCGTATAGGCGTTGTTGTATTCCCAGGGCCCCTGCCGGGCCGCCCACATCGCCGCGAACACCGTTTGCGGATTCGACGGATCGAATGCGAGATCGATCGCGCCGGTGTTGTCGTCCTTGTAGAGGACGGACTCGAACGTCCGCCCGCCGTCGGTCGACCGAAACACGCCGCGCTCTTTGTTGGCGCCATAGGGATGGCCGAGCGCCGCGACGAACAGGCGGTTCGGATCGTGCGGATCGATGATCACCGCGGCGATCTGCCGTGCCTCGCGCAGGCCGAGGTGCTGCCACGTCTTGCCCGCGTCGCTGGACCGGTAGATGCCGTCGCCGACCGACAGGTCCGGCCGCTGCAGTCCCTCGCCGCTGCCCGCGTAGACGATGTTCGGGTCGGACGGCGCGACGGCGACCGTGCCGATCGACTGCGTCGGCTGATCGTCGAACATCGGCACCCACGTGAGCCCGTAGTCGGTCGTCTTCCAGACGCCGCCGTTGTTCACGCCGATATAGAAGACGTTCGGCTGCTGCGGCACCCCAGCCGCGCCCACCGTGCGCCCGCCGCGGAACGGTCCGATCTCGCGCCATTTCAGATCGGCGTAGCGCGACGGGTCGATCGTCTGGGCGCCCAGCGAGACCGGGATGAGGACCGCCGCGACGAGAGCGGCGGTCCGGCGAACGATCTGCATGAAGGCTCCTGAGCGGGCTGGCAAGCGCCCTGCCTGATTCCGTGGCGAATTATAGAGGGTTTTCGATCAACGCTTCGTTGATATCCACCGTCTAAAGCGCCATGGACATCCTCCTCCAGGACGTGCGCTACGCGATGCGCTCGCTGCGCCGGCAGCCGGCCTTTGCCGCGCTGGCGATGCTGACGCTGGCCCTCGGCATCGGCGCCAACGCCG
>DATATJ010000278.1:0-22834 GCA_036268855.1 Vicinamibacterales bacterium | reverse complement strand
GTAGTAATCGCGAAGTGCTTTAAGTGCGGGAGCATAATAGGGCGCTTGAAAGATGTGCGGCGCTTGCTTTGGATATTTCTGCTCTTGAAGAATTCGTAGATATTCGTACGCCGGAAGGCGAAGAAGTTCAGCATAGGCCTTGACCGTCAACCGCGGAGCCGCAGGAACTGGTGGCATTGGAAAATCCTAAGCTCTGCCACAGCCTCTTGTCTGTCAGATTAACCCTGTCACGACAGTTGAGTCCTACCCCCGCCGATTTTTGCGTGGCAGTCAAACCGCGGTGATTCTGTGACACCGATGCGCGTGGATCAACGCAGGAATACCCCAACATTCGCACGTAGGCCATTGCTGGATGTCCGCTTCGTCACGTTTTTCACGTCCGATGTCGCAGTAGTAACAATCCGCTTCTGGAAGAGATCGGTCGGTGTGGTCACCGTCGGACATTCGCACGTCGAGGCCGGGGACGCACCAATCGGGTTCGGCGCGATCTGCACAGGTGACGTACCCATCGAGCCGAAACGGACGGCGTTGCGTTCGGGTGTGCGAGAGTCCGTGCGTCAACGGCACTTCTGTTCGTCCCGCCAGGGCCGGTGTAGCTCACTTGGCAGGGCGGCTGATTCGTAATCAGCAGGTCGTCCGTTCAATCCGGATCGCCGGCTCCAATCACCTCAAACACTTACCGCGACTACCATCGACTACCGATGGAACGTCATTCGCGGTTAATCGCAGAAATCCTGGCCGCATACCTGCGGGATCAGGCGGTCGCCGATGTGAAGACGACCGTTGCCGTCGCGCTCACTGCGCTCGGCCTGTATGGCGTGATCGCGTACAGCATCGTCCAGCGCACACGCGAGATCGGCATCCGCTCGGCGCTCGGCGCGGACGCGTGGCGGCTCCTTCGTCTTGTGCTCGGCCAGAGTGTCGCGATGATCGCCCTGGGCCTCGCCATCGGCGTCGCAGGCTCGCTTGCGACGCTCCGCGTTCTTCGTACGTTCCTGTTCGGCGTCGGGCCCGCTGATGCGGCGACCCTCGGAGCGGTCGCGACCATCATGGCGATCGTTTCGCTGCTCGCGTGCTGGCTGCCAGCGCGGCATGCGACACAAGTAGATCCACTGACTGCGCTGAACCATGAGTAGTCGCCCCACAAGACAGGACGTCGAAGCGGGCGCCTCGGCATCGCAACGAGGTGCGCGACCAGCTGTCGGTCGACAGCACGCCAGCAGTATTCCGGCCGTCCGCCGATTCGCGTCAACCGTAAATCGAATTCATCATTCAACGAATGGACACACGTGCTTAACACAGCTAGCCCAACGGAAGTATTCCACCGGGTCGTGCAAGCGATCGCGGAACGGAGGCAGTCAGAGATCTTGGACGAATGCTACGCGGAAGACGTCGTCGTCGAGCACCCGTTCATGGTGCCCGAACCGACCACGACGAAGGGACGCGAACAGCTGAGGGAACGGACGACAAAGCTGAAACAATTGTCGATCACCATGGAAATCGCCGATGTCATGGTGCACCAAACGGCCGACCCCGAAGTGATTGTCGGCGAATTCACGTCGCGCCTAACATCGACTGCGACCGGAAAGCGCATCACGACCGGCAATATCCTCGTGCTCAGGGTTCGTAAAGGCCTGATCGTTTTCTCGCGCGATTATCACAATCACGCGTTGCTCGCAGCATTCATCGGGTCGCTGTCCCGGCAACAATGAACGCGTTCGGCGCGGTGTGCCATGGACGACAACGGCAAGGAGAATGACCACACCAGACCCGATGGCGTCGCTCGCCGCGTGGATGGGGCTACAAACAACGAGTACCAAGAGGCGGCCCGCCAACGAACCTCTGGCGCGACGGCGGATATCGATGATCGATCGGCCACCTGACAGGTTGACAGCCCACTGGTCGTAGGCGTAGGCTGCCCACATATGCCCGCCGATAAGTGCGACGTGCTCTACGGCACCCTCGGCCTCATGATCCTCAAGACGCTCGAGGCGCTGGGACCACTGCACGGCTATCGGCTCGCGCGCCGAGTCGAGCAGATCAGCGGCGATCAGCTCGCACTCAACCAGGGCACGCTCTACCCCGCCCTCGTGAAGCTCGAGCATAGCGGATGGGTGGCGTCGGAATGGGGCGAGTCTGACAGCGGGCGCCGCATCAAGATCTACAGACTGACGAAAGCGGGTCGCAAGCAGCTGCGCGCCGAAGAGGACGCCTGGCAGAAGGCGGCAGGAATGGTCGCGCGCTTCTTTCGGATCCGGGAGAGTGCGCTGTGACCCGGCTCCGCGTCTTCGTCGCGCGGATTCGCGCGCTGCTGCGGAGGGGGCAGGTCGACCAGGACTTCCGCGCGGAAATCTCCAGCCACATCCATGAGGCGACAGAGGACTACATTCTGCAAGGCTATTCACCGGAGGAGGCGACGCTCGCCGCACGCCGCAGTTTCGGAGGCGTTTCGCACATCGAAGACGCGCACCGCGATGCTCGGTCGTTCGTCTGGCTCGACCTCCTGCTGCGCGATCTTCGTCATTCTGGTCGCGCCCTGCGCCGAAGCCCAGGCTTTGCCATGGTGGCCATCCTTACGCTGGCGGTGGCCGTCGGCGCGGTCACGGCGCTGTTCACCGTGCTCGATGGCGTCGTGCTCAAGCCGCTCGATTATCCGGACGCGGACCGGATCGTCTCGATCGTGAATCGATACCTCGATCGTCGCGCGCCGCTGCTGACGGGCGGCGACGAGACCGACATCGCGGCGATGCCAGACGTGTTCGACGCGATCGCCTACTACTCGGGCGGCGAGATGGGCGTGCAGGTGGGCGACCATGCGGAGTTCGTCGGGGCGCAACGGGTCCACCCCGATTTTTTTCGGGTCTTTCAACTCGCGCCGGTCGCCGGCCGGATCTTGACGCGCGATGACGCGCAGCGCTCAGCCGTCGTGAGCCTCGGCTTTGCCGAGCGCAACTATGGAAGTGCTGCCTCCGCGCTGGGCAGATCGCTATTTATCGAGAATCGCGCCTACGACGTCGTGGGCGTGATGGCCGCGCGCACGCAATTCCCGGCGCGGACCGATGTGTGGATGGCGGCGCCGCTCGAGCCACCCAACCGCAACCGCGCCGGCCATAACTATCGCGCGGTCGCGAGGCTCGCGCCCGGCGTCTCGGTTGAGAGTGCCGACGACAGATTGTCGGCGCTCGCCGAACGCCTGGCGGTGGCCTTTCCCGCCACGAATCGAGGCAAGACCTTTGCCGCGATCCCGCTGCGAAACACACTGGTCGCCGACGTCCAGACCACGCTGTGGGTGCTGCTGGGGGCCGTCGGACTCTTGCTGTTGATCGCCTGCGCCAACGTCGCGAATCTGATGCTCGCCCGCGGCGAAACGCGCGTCCGGGAAGTCGCCGTCCGCGCCGCCCTCGGGGCGTCGCGACGTCGTCTCGTCGGACAGATGCTGATCGAAAGCCTCATCCTCGGCGTCGTGTCGAGTGGCCTTGGCCTCGCTTTCGCGTACGTCGGCACGCACGCCCTGCTGCGTGTCGGTACGTCGTACGTGCCGCTACCCCGCTTGCAGGATGTTCATATTGACAACCGCGTGTTGGGTTTCAGCATCGCCCTGTCGCTGTTCACGACGGTCGTGTGCGGTCTGACGCCAGCCGTGCGGGTGTCGAGCATTCGGGTGACCGAGGCATTGAAGCACGCCGGGGCACGAAGTGGCCTCGGCGGCCGTTCGGCCGGGATGCGGAGCGCGTTGGTCCTCGCGCAAATCGCGCTGTCCTGCGTGCTGGCCGTCGATGCGGCGCTGCTACTGCGGTCGTTCGTCCGACTCACCGAGACGCCACTGGGCTTCCACCACGATGGCGTCCTCGTCACGTACGCGCACGCGCCGGCGCGCGGATCGTTTTTCGATCAGTCGGGACTCGACAACTATCTGCGCGCCGGGCGGTTCTTCGATGACCTCCTGGACCACGTGCGTCGCCTGCCGAATGTGATGGCGGCGGGCGCGGCGATGGGGCTGCCGACCGGACAGTACGATTCGAGTGGGTCCTATGCCATCGAGGGCAAGCAGACGTTCAGTGGGGACCTCCGCAGGCTCCCGTCGGCAGGCTTTCGCCTCGCGAGCCCGCACTATTTCGAGACGCTCGGCATCCCGATCTTGCGCGGCCGCGAGTTTGGCCACGGCGACACCTACGACCGTCCACCTGTGGTGATCATCAGCCAGGCGTTGGCACGCGAGCAGTTTGCCACGGAGGACCCGCTCGGCCACCGAATCATGTGTGGCCTCGATCGCGTCGACGAGTGGATGACCATCGTCGGGGTGGTCGGCGATGTGCGGCAGGCGTCGCCGGCCTCGACGCCGGGTCCGGAGCTCTACATGCCGCTGCGCCAGCATCCGTACACCGCGAACGAAGTGCAGATCGTGATCCGCACCCGTACGCGGCCCGAATCCTTCGTCGGCACGATGCGGGAGGTCATTCGCTCGATGAATCCGGACGTCGCCACGAAGTTCCTCACGCTGGACGCCTCGATCGACAATTCCGTTGCCGCCCCGCGGTTCCGCGCGGCGCTCCTGTCCATGTTCGCGGCACTCGCGCTGTTCCTGGCGTTCGGGGGCGTCTATGCGGTGATGAGCTACACCACGGCTCAGCGGACGGCCGAATTCGGACTGCGTGTCGCGATGGGCGCGCGGTCGACTGACGTGGTTCGCCTGGTGCTCGCCGGCGCGGGACGACTCACCGTCGCTGGACTTGTCATCGGCCTCCCGCTCGCCTTTGCGACGACCAAGCTCATCGCCACGATGCTCTTTGGCGTCACCGCGACGGACCTTGGCACCTATGCGGGCGTTGTCATCCTGGGGATGCCCTTTGCGGCGCTCGCCGCTGCGATTCCAGCATTACGCGCGGCCCACGCAGATCCACTCGTAGCGCTCAGGTCCGAGTAGTCTTCGCGATTGCACGATCACGAGGCATGTTCCACGCCGGCGCTCTCTCCACTTGACAGTCCAGTGAACGCTGTGAGATGGTCGACGCGTCAGGAGTGCCCTCGAGCGCCTACGCCATCACACAAGCCGGCTTGCGGTCGCTCGGCAAGCAGACCGGGCGCTGGCGGCGGCTGACGGCCTCGTGGACAAGCTGACTGGTCGATGAGGACTGACATGGGCGCGCTGAGACGACTCCTGCTCCGCGTGATCGAAGGCTTCAGGCCAGAGCAGGCAGAGGATGAACTCGCTCGAGAAATGGCCGCGCATCTCGCGCTGCTCGAGGACGACTTCCGGCGGCGCGGCCTGAGTGCGGACGCTGCGCATCTCGCCGCCCGGCGGACGTTCGGCGGTGTCGAGCAGACCAAGGATCGGCATCGCGACACACGCTCGTTCGTGTGGCTCGACGATGCGCGGCGCGACGTGCTGTACGCGACGCGCACGCTCCGCAGGACGCCCGGTTTCACCGCGGCGGCGGCACTGACCCTTGCGCTCGGCATCGGCGCCAACGTGACGATCTTCACGCTGCTGGACGCGGTGGTCTTCAAACCGCTGCCGGTGCCCGCCGCCGGCGAACTGGTGACGCTCTACGAGAACGGCCCCGAAGGAGTTCCCGATGCAAGCGGCGGCTCCGGACGATTTCTGCGCTTCAGCTATCCTCGATTCGAGCGGCTCGAACAGGCGCTGGGCCCGCTCGGTTCGATGGCCGCCGTCACGCGCAGCTCGCTGTTCATCGTCCGCCTGCCGGGCGCAGCCCCCGCGCAGTTCCGCTACGTACAGCTGGCGTCTGGCCGGTACTTCCAGACGCTGGGCGTGTCTGCGGCGCGCGGCCGTCTGTGGACGGCGGACGACGTGCGTCCCGATCGTGTCTCGCCCGTCGCCGTGATCAGCGATGGGTTCTGGAAGCGCACGATGGGCAGCAGCGATGCTGCCGTCGGGCAGACCCTGATCGTCAACGGCGTCAGCGTGACGGTGGTTGGCATCACGCCGCCGGGATTCAGCGGCATGTGGACCGATCGAGACGCCGACCTGTGGCTTCCGATCGCCTTGCAGCCGGCGCTGCAGTACAAGAACAACTCGAGCTCGTACGGCACGTACCCGGACGACGAACCGTGGCTGGCCGAAGACCTCGTTGCCTGGGTGAATCTCGTGGCTCGCGTCGCCGCGCCGAACCGGCCTCAGGCGACCGCGCGGCTGCAGGCCGCGAATCAGCAGGGCCTGGCCGCGCTCGTCCAGACCTTCCGGAACCCGAAGAACCGGACTGAGATGCTCGCGCACACGCTGGTGGTCGAGCCCTTCTCGCGCGGATTCTCCGGACTGCGGGCGAGGTTCTCCGATGCGCTGTTCGCGCTGACCGCCATGGTCGCCGTCGTGCTGCTCGTGACGTGCGCCAACATTGCCAACCTGCTGCTGGCGCGCGCGGTGGGACGCGCGCGCGATCTCGCCATCCGGATCTCGCTCGGCGCCAGCAACGGCCGTCTGGTTCGCCAATGCCTGGCGGAGAGCCTGACGCTGGCGGCGGCCGGCGGGGCCGGCGGCGCGCTGTTCGCCAGGTGGGCGAGCGGATTTCTGGCACACCAGGTGCTTGGCACGTCGAGCGAGCTGCCCACGGTGTTTTCGCCGGACCTGCGCGTGTGGCTGTTTGCGACCGGTTTGTCGCTGGCGACGGCACTGGTGTTCGGGCTGGCGCCGGCTCTTCGCGCCATCCAGGTCGGGCGGATTGTGGCCGCGGCGAACCAGCGTCACGGCGTGAGCCGCGTGGCGGCCAGAGGCATGCAATCGCTCGTCGTCGGCCAGCTCGCGCTGTCGGTCATCGTCGTGTTTGCCGCGCTGCTGCTCGGCCGGACGCTGATCAACTTCACACGAATCGAAACGGGATTCGCCGGCGATCAACTCGTGACGGCGTCCTTCGATCCGATTACGAGCGGATACGTGTCGGAGCAGTATGCGCCGCTCGCGCACCGCCTGGTCGAGACCGTTCGCACCGTGCCGGGTGTCCGCTCGGTCTCGGCATCGCGATGCGGCCTGGTGGCGGGGTGTTCGACGTCGAGCTCGGTCCACCTGGAAGGCGTCGAGGCAGCCATCTCGTCGAACATGAACTGGGTCAGTCCCGGGTACTTTCTCACCACCGGCATTCCACTCGTCGCGGGACGTGAGTTCGATGAGCGCGACAGCGAGCACGGCGCTCGCGTGGCCATCGTCAACGAGTCGATCGCCCGGCGCTATTTTCCGGGGCAGAATCCCATCGGCCGGCGGATGGGATCTCCACAACTTGACACTGAAATTGTCGGCGTCGCGCGCGATGCGTACACGCAGACGCTGCACGAACCGCCTGTCCCGATGGTCTACTTTCCGATCGACCAGCGGCCCGCGGCCCGGAACACGGCGATCACCAATCTCGACGTGCGCGTCGCTGGCGACCCGCGACCGGTCGTCGCCGACGTGCGGACGGCGATTCGACGTGCCGAGCCAGCGCTGTTGCTCCTCGACGTCGGCCTGATGTCGGCGCGGTTGGAGCGCGACCTCAGCCGGGAGCGCGTGGTGGCGTACCTCGCCTTCAGTGTTGGCCTGCTCACGCTGTTCCTCGCGTCGCTGGGTCTCTACGGCGTGCTGTCCTACGGGGTAACGCGCCGCACGCAGGAGATCGGCGTGCGGATGGCGCTCGGCGCGCGCCGTGGAGAGGTGATGGCGTCGGTGCTGCGCCAGAGTCTGAGATTGACGATTGCGGGGACCGCGCTCGGCCTTGCGGGCGCGGCGGCCGTGTCGCGATCGCTCTCGGAGATGTTGTTCGAAGTCGCCCCGCTGGATCCCACGGCGTTTCTCGCAGTGAGCGCGACATTCGTGCTCGTCATGACCTTGGCGGCGTTCCTCCCGGCGCGACGGGCGACGAATGTCGACCCACTGGTCGCATTGCGGTGCGAGTAGCAGCCGGTTCACATCCACGCGACGTGCGCTATAGCCGTTTCCAAATCGATGTAGCGCGACGGCTTTAGCCGGCTTTAGCCGAGCGCTGCTGGCGCTTCGGTACGCTCGGCTGAAAAGCCTTCGCGCTACCTCCCTTGCGCGGCTACACGCATCTGGAAACTGCTCTAACGCCCGGGACCGGCAGGAGGTTCCGCGACTCGGGCTACTTCCGCAGAATCTCGCGGCGACCGAGAGCAAGGGCTCGCGCCACCATCCTGGTCACCACGCTCCCTTCCGGTCGTCGCTCGAAATAGCGCACGTCGGCAACGACGATCAGCTTCCCTCGCGCTCGCGAGATCGCCACGTTGATGAGATTCTCAGCCGTCGAATGAGCGCCGCGCTCGCTCAGGAGCACGCCCGGCTTCATCGGCTCGGCGTCAACCGTGTCCAGGATGATGACATCCCGCTCCTGTCCCTGGAAACGGTGTACGGTGCTGCATTCGATCCGTCGCCCGTCTCCTTGATCGTCAGCCCGTTCCTTGAGACACGTCCTGATCGCGCGGGCCTGATCGACGCCTCTTCGACGATCAGCACATCGAATCGCTGCTCCGTCATCAGCGGCGAGAAGTAACCGTTGGTCAACGTCGACAGGACCAGACACGCTCCGTTCACGACGTCGCGCTCCTGGTTGAGCAGGGCTTTCTTTCGCTCCGCAATGGCGCGGTCGTAGAGGGCCAGCACCCGGCTCGAGCGCCTGGTCCAATGCGGCATTCGTCGTGGACAGGACCAGGACCCGCAGCCCCTGCGCGAGCAGTTCGCTGACGATGTGGGCGAGCGTCGTCGTTTTACCGGTGCCGGGTGGTCCCCAGACGAACGCCAGATCGCTGTCGGAGCAGAGCTGGACCGCGGCACGCTGGCTGGCGTTCAGCGATGCGTGCACCTGGACCAATTCCCGGAGCTCGAACGTCGCATTGCGCTTGCCGAACAGCGTCATCGCCCGCTCGACCGCAAAGCGGCGAGGGTCGATCTCCTCGAGCGCCTTGAGCAGTCTTTCGTAGAGAAACCAGGGATAGATGACCAGGACGGCGTGCCCGTCCTGGAGTGCGATGGCGTGCTCGCTCCACAGCGTCACGTCGGCACCGTCGATGCGATCGATCCGGACCAGTTGTTCCGCGTCGGACGCACGCAGCGTGCATTCGAGGCCCGCCACGAGCTTCTCGTCGAGCAACAGCGCTCTGAATGTGTAGGACGCACCGCTCTCCGGTTCGTCGAGCATGTTGCGGCGGCCATCGGTCAGGACGACCTCGAACGATCCTCGACGTTCGCGCATGGCCTCCATCTCCTGTCGGATGGCCCGTGTAAAATGCGCGACGAATCTGGACAGCAGGACCGGAAGAAGCGTGGAGGCGGGGCCGCCCTCACGATCGGTCTGCTCCCTCTTCGCTCCTTCCACTCTCAGGAGAATAGCAGCTTGTTCATCTATGACAGCTCACGACTGTGATGATCGCGTCTGTGGATGCGAAATCACTCGTGGCGCAGCGCGACCACCGGATCGACTGCCGTCGCGCGGCGCGCCGGCCAGTAGCACGCGAGCGACGAGACGGCGAGCATCACGGCGACGATGCCGCCGAGGGTGAGCGGATCGCCGCCGCCGGCCTTTCCGACGACGCCCTGCAGCAGCCGTCCCACCGCCAGGGCCCCCGCGACGCCGAGCGGCACGCCCACGGCGAGCTGCCCGAGCGCCCGGCGCAGCACGAGCCACAAGACCTGACGCGGCCGCGCTCCAACGGCCATCCGTACGCCGATTTCCGCCGTCCGCTGCGAGACCGAGTACATCGTCACCGCGTAGAGGCCGACCGCCGACAGCACGAGGGCAATCAGCGCGAAGACGGCGAACATCGACCCAAACGTCCGCGGTAGCCACCGCAGCAGCGCCAGCAGATCGTCCATCGTTTCGATGTCGGTCACCGGCAGATCCTGGTCGAGCGCCTGCATCTCTTGGCGGACCAGCCCCGCCACGGCCGCCGGCTTCGCCGCCGTCCGCACGACGACGGAGACGTAGCGCTGCGGGTCCTCGCGCATCGGGACGTAGACGACCGGATCGACCTGGCCCTGCTCGCGGCCGCGCTGCCTGACGCTCGGGACGACGCCGACGATCGTCAGGTCGAGCGGCGGTGCGGCGTCGTACACGCGTGCCGGGTTCGCGTCGATCAGCCGGATCTGGCGCCCGACCGGGTTCTCGACGCCGAAGTGCATCGACACGAAGCGCTCGTTCACGATTGTGTTCTCGTGGCCGGGCGTGCCGTCGGCCGCGTCGAAATTGCGTCCGCGGATGATGTGCACGCCGAGCGCCGCGAGATAGCCGGTCGTCGCATCCACGACCGTCACCTCGGGCGGCGTCAAGCCGGCCGGGGTCGGCCGGCCGTCGATCACGAGCTGCCTGGCGGCGCCGCCGAACAGCGGTGGGTTGCTCGTGATACCGCTCGCCTGGATCGCGCTGATGGCGCCGAGCCGCTCCTCGAACCGGTCGAAGAGCGCGATGCGCTTCTCGCGGTTCGCGTACCCCGTGAACGGCAGCGTCAGCCGCATCGTCAACAGGTGCGACGTGTCCACGCCGAGGTCTTCGTTGTACAGCGACATGAAGCTGCGCATCATGAAACCGGCGCCGGCCAGCAGCACGAGCGTCAGCGCGACCTCGACGACGATGAGCGCGCTCGTCCAGCGCCGCGCGCGCGTCCCGCCGATGCCCGAGCGCCCGCCCTCCGTGAGCACCTCGCGGACATCGGTCCGAGAGACGTGCAGCGCCGGCGCGAGACCGAACAGGACTGCGGTGCCCAGGCAGATCGCGGCGACGAACCCGAAGACGATCGGATCCATCGTGAACGTCAGCCAGTACGGTCTGCCGATGCTGGCGGTGAAAACGCGATCGACGGCCGCCAGGCCCAGGCGGCCGATGCCGAGGCCGATCGCGCCCGCGAGGCTGGCCAGGAGCACGCTCTCGACGAGCAGCTGCCGGACAATCCGGAAGCGTGTCGCGCCGAGCGCAACGCGGACCGCGATCTCGCGCGAGCGGCGCGAGGCGCGTGCGAGCAGGAGGTTCGCGACGTTCGCGCACGCGATGAGCAGCACGAAGGCGACCGCGCCCATGAGCGCGAGAAACATGGTCCGTCGCTGCGGGCCGATGGCCAAGTCGGCGTACGGCATGACACTGACGCGGTAGTCCTTGTTCGTGTCCGGATACTGACGGCCGAGCTGCGCCGCGATGTTCTGCATCTCCGAAAAGGCCTGGGCGACCGTGACGCCCGGCGCCAGGCGGCCAATCACCTGGAAGCTTCGCAGGTTGCGTTTCGCGACCCGCACGGCCGGCGCGACCTGCGACAGCGGCAGCCACACCTCGGTGTTGAACGGGAACTGCATCTTCGGCGGCATGACGCCGACCACTGTCGCGACCTCATCGTCCACGCGAATGGGACGTCCGACGACAGTCGGATCGCCGCCGAAATGCGATTTCCAGATCGTGTCGCTGAGCAGGCAGACCGCTTCGGCGCCCGCTCGATCGTCGCGCCGCTCGAACGCGCGTCCGAGGGCCGGGCGCACACCCAGCAGCGAGAACATGCTGGCCGAGGCGAACGTGCCATTGACCTGTTCGGCCGGACGTCCCGGCTCGCTAAGCGGCAGCGCGCTGCCAATCGACGCCGCCAGCCCAGAGAACGAACGCGCCGCGGCCCAGTCCTGGAAGTCGAGGAGCGACGCCGACATCAGGCGGCCGCTCGGATCGACCGTGTCGACTGAGACGATTTCGTCGGGATGCTCGAAGGGCAGGCCGCGGATGAGCGCGGCGTTGACGAGGGTGAAGACGGTGGCATTGACGCCGATGCCAAGGGCGAGCGCGGCGGCCGCAATCGCCGTGAACCAGCGGTCCTTCAGCAGAAGGCGAGCCGCATAACGAAGGTCCTGCCACAGCCACATGAGGCCCTCCTCACCACGAAGCCCGCCCCATTAGATATCGGGCATTCGCCGCGGGACGTCACACTTCGTCTCGAATGTTCTCCGTTTGTCTCCTCGGTCAGCGGCGCCGCCTGACGCCATTCCTCGCGTCGCGTCAATCTTGACGTGACTCAGTTCGAGAATCGCCGCATCGCGAGGATTACGATCAGGATGATGATTGCTGCTGAAGCCACGGCTATCAGCGCTGCGAAGCCAATGTTCCACAGGGCCGATTTACCGCTGGCCCAGGCGATCACGATAGAGGCAATCGTCGTCACGCACAACGCGGCTGCCATGAGCAGGATGACGAGACCAATCATTGCCTTGCGTCCGTCATCATGGACGCTCACACTGCCTCGATCTGCTCGTCAAAGCCGGCGCGAAGATCGACGTCGTCATCGGGACGAGTTCGTGAAGCCAGCCGTTATTCTTTGGCCGGTCGTTTGTTGAGGTCGCGCGAGAGGATCAACTTGAACGTGACGCGATCTGACGCGTCCGTGAGGCCGAATCCGACGCCCGCCTCGATGTCGAATGGACCCTTGCCGCGGTGGTCCACGACCGCATACAGCTGGTGCACCTGATCGCCGGCCGCAACAAATCGGTGTACGGGGCCGAAATCCGCATACTCCTCGGCGGCGACCGCCCAGATCGCGGAGACGTTGTAGGCCACACGCGCGGCGGGCACGAACTCGAGATTCTTGAGCCCGTCGTACGCCGTGTCGACGATCGGATTCACGATGATGTCGACCGGGTGGAGGTGCCAGCCGATAATCGGGCGAATCTCGGATGTGAATCGCTTCGTGTCCCACCGGCGCGCGTTGACGCTGAATTCGAAGTTCGCCCCATAAAAAAACCGGCGATCGTCCGCGTTGGGGACGGCGAACAGCGCCCTGAGCTTGAAGCCGTCGAGCCCCCAACCCGCGTTCTTGTCGCGGCTGTAGAGCGGCATGTAGAGGCCGGCTTCAAACCAGGGCGTCACCCCGTACGCCCATTCGGGAACGCCGTTCCACGACTTATCGGCGACGACGGCGCCGGGAAATGCCGGCGTGGAAATCCCGCTCGGCGTGAAGTTGTTATGCCACGTCAGGTTGAACACGCCGGGCGGCGCGAGCGCGCCATCGTAGACCTGGATTTCGTCGGTTTGCGCGAAGACCGGCCGCGCAACCAGGAACGCACACGTGGCGAGGACGACGACCAGACACTTCTGCCATCGGCGACGGTCGGACACACCCATAGTCACCGCATTGTATTGGAAGCGGGCCAAAAGCCTGCCGGAGCTCCGCCGCGCCTATGACTTCGGGTGTCCCATCTCGGGCACGACACGCCCGAGAAATCCCTCCAGCGGCTGCTGATCGGCGCCCATCCGCATGTCGTCCATCAGGTTGATGCGCCGCGTCTGCGACAGCACGGTCGCCACCGGCATTTTCCGCTCACGAATCAGATAGGCCGCCCACAGGTGGCTGGCGCGCCACGCGATCGTGCAGTGCAGGAGCACCTTGCCATCGGCTGCGGCCAGCGCTGCGACGAAGGCGTCGAGCTGCTTCGGTCCATATGGATTCTCTGCAGTGCCGCGCATCGGGATGTGCACGTACTTCATCCCGAGCTCTTTCACGAGCGCCGCTTCGTCGAACCCGACGTGGGACATTTCCTCGGGCATCCGCAGGTTCACGACCGTCGTCACGCCCCGCGCGCGCAGGTCGCGGAGCGCTTTTTCCGTCGGCTGGCCGCCGATGAACATGTCGTCCCCTACGCTCACGAACTTGGCCTGGAACATTCCAGTTGCATCGAGACCGACCGGGTCTGGCACGGGGCCGGTCTTATCCTTGCCGATGATGCTCTGCGCCAGAGCGGGCATACAAACGGATCCGGCCACCACCGAGACCACCAGGAACCGACAGAACGCAGCACGTGTCATTGTCGTCTCTCTCTCTCTGGCAAACCGAGGAAGTCCACAGCCTGGAGCTTGTCCCGTCGAGATTAACAGAAGCGCCCGGCACCGGCCGCCAGATTGCGCGTAGGAGCAGACCGCTTCTTCGCCAGGTTGGATCGGACACCGACCGATCGCACCGTCCGCGCACACCGCCCCAGACTCGACCGCTGAAATCGACCCGACGCGCTCGAAGGACTTGCACTTTCGTGTGATCTCGCCTATATGTAGAAGCCAAAGGTATCAGATGGCTACGCCCAACGCTGATCTGCCGCAAGGCACGCTCGACATGTTGATTCTGCAAGTCGTGGCGCGGGGGCCGATTCATGGCTATGCGATCGCGCAGCGCGTCCAGCAGATCTCGCGCGACGTGCTTCAGGTGCGACAGGGATCGCTGTATCCCGCGCTGCACCGCATGGAGAATCGCGGCCTGCTGGCGGCGACCTGGAAAGCCACCGACACGGGACGCGACGCCAAGTTCTACCGATTGACACCCGCAGGACGGGCGCACCTGAAAGAGGAAACCGCCAATTGGGCGCGCCTCTCCGACGCGATTCGGCTCATCCTGCGGACCGCCTCGGAGGGAGGCGCCTGATGAACTGGTGGCGACGTCTCAGGCACGACGATGATCTCGAAATGCACCTGGACGCCGAGCTGCGCGATCACCTGGAGCGGCAAGCCGTCGATTACATCGCCCAAGGGATGTCTGACGCTGACGCGCGGCGCCGCGCACGTCTGGAATTCGGCGGCGTCGATCAGGTAAAGGAAGTCTGCCGCGATGCTCGCGGCACCCGATGGGCGATCGATATCGCGCAGGACGTTCGCTTCGCGGCTCGCCTGCTCATGAAAGACCGCTGGTTCACGCTGGCGGCGGTCGTGGCGCTCGCCGTTGGCATCGGCCTCAACGGGACGATGTTCACGATCGTCAACGCGATGACTCGAGGCCTGCCAATCGAGCACGCGGACCGCATCGTGTCGATCGACGCGCGTGATGGCGCCGGGCATTGGCGCGGACTCGGCGGGTCCTATCGTGACTTCCTGGATTTCCAGGCCGGCATGAAGACGGTTTCCGGTCTTGCGGCGTTCAGCCAGACGGGAACCACGCTGGGCGACGACGACCACGTCAATGAGCCCGCGGCGATGTGTTATGTGTCAGCCAACACGTTTCAACTGCTGGGCGAAACGCCGGTGCTCGGCCGGAGCTTTCTTCCAGAGGACGACCGGCCCGGTGCACCGGCGATCGTCATCCTGGGCGGGTCGATCTGGAAGGCGAGGTACGACTCCGACCCGGCATTGATCGGCCGCACGATTCGGATTGGCGGTGTGCCCGCGATCGTCGTCGGTGTCATGCCTGACGGGTTCAGATTTCCAGTCCTCAGCGACGTGTGGCAGCCGCTCGCTCTCCAGCCTGGTCTCGACAGCCAGAGACGAGACACGCGTGCGCTGCACGTGTTCGGAGTACTCGCTGATCGAAAGTCGCGTGCCCAAGCGCAGTCCGAAGCGGGAGGGATTGCGGATCGTCTGTCGCGAGAGTATCCGGACACGAATCGGAATGTGGGAGCCGTCGTCGCAGCGTTTCCTGGGCCGTTTGCTCCCGATCCGATCCTGAGGGCGCTCATGGCCGCCGTGGGGTTCGTCTTGTTCGTGGCAAGCGCCAACGTGGCGAGCCTGTTGCTCGCGCGTTCAGCGGCTCGAGCGCACGAGATGGCCACCCGCGCGGCCCTCGGCGCGACCCGTTGGCGGATTGTGCGCCAACTGCTCGTCGAAGGCGGGTTGCTCGCGTGCGCGGCGGGCGCATCAGGGTTGGCATTCTCCCTCGTCGGTGTGTGGCTGTTCTCGAAGGCCGTCCTCGGGATCAATTTCCCGTACTACATCCAATGGACCATGGATCGGCAGGTGCTCTGGTTCGTGGCCGCCGCGTGTCTCGGCACCGGATGCTTCGTCGGGTTACTCCCGGCTCTGCACGTCGCCCACACGGCGACCCACCGCTCCGTGAACGAAGGAGGACGAACGGCGACGAGCGGCGTCGATCGGCGCCGGTGGACGACCGCGCTGCTGATCGCGGAGCTGGCGTTGACGCTGATTCTCCTCGACGGAGCCGGCCTGATGATGCGCAGCTTCCTCGCGGTCTATCGGGCCGACCTGGTCGTTGACGCGGCGCACGTGACGGCCATGCCGCTGACGCTCCCGCGTCCGGCGTACGGAACACCGTCGCAGCGAATCGCGTTCTACGAAACACTGGAGCGGCATGTCGAGGCGATTCCCGGCGTCTCCTCCGCGGCATTCGCCAATGTTGTCCCCTTCTCCGGTGGCCCGTCTCGACACCTGGCGATCGAGGGACGCGCGTTCGTGCAGGGCGAACCACAACCGACGGTGTCGTTCGTCACGGTTCGAGGACGCTACTTCGAAACGCTGGGCGTCGGCGTCCTGCACGGACGGACATTCATCGATGCTGACGGCGTTCCGGGACGTGAGGGCGCGATCGTCAATCAGCGTCTGGTAACCCTGTTCTTTCCGCACGCCGCTCCGATCGGCCAACGCATCCGCCTGACACCGATGAACGGGCCTCCCGGTACTCCGCCGGACTGGATCACGATCGTCGGCGTATCGCCCACGGTCCGTCAGCAGTACTTTCAGGACCTCGATCCGGTTGTGTACGTCCCGGATCAGGCCGACGTGGGTGGGATGACATTGATCGTCCGCAGTCTGGCATCGTCGCCTGGGTCGGTGTCGCCTCTCGTTCGCGGGGCGGTCTCTCAGCTCGACGCGGACATCTCGCTCGGCACCATCAGGCCACTCGAGTGGTTCATGACGACTTCGCGGTGGGGTCACCGAGTGTTTGGCGGCTTGTTGACGGTCTTCGCATTCATCGCGCTGGCGTTGGCGGCCGTCGGCCTGTACGCCGTCACCGCTTACTCGGTCGTCCAGCGCACGCAGGAGATTGGCGTCCGGATGGCGCTCGGCGCGCAAGCCGGCGCTATCGTGTGGCTTTTCGTAGAGCGAACCATGCGGCCCCTCAGCATCGGTTTGGGAATCGGCGTGATTGGAGCGCTGGGGATGGGCAGGCTATTGCGTGGCTTCCTGATTCAAACGAGCGCCACTGACCCGGCGACAATGGCGGGGATCGCCGTGCTGCTGGCAGCCGTCTGCGCAGCGGCGTGTGTGTTCCCCGCGCGTGGCGCCGCGTGCCTCGATCCGCTCAAAGCGCTCAGATATGAATGAGACTCCAAGGCGTCACACATGTTCGACATCGCCGATTCCAAGCCATCGATTCTCGATCGACTCGCGTGCCGCGTCACGGCGTGGCGGGCATGGCGTTCGCCGTTCGCCGTCCTCTGCCGCACGTTTCTGGGACAGTTCTTCACCAGCGAGGTCGTCAGCTCGGACATGCGATTGCGTCAGGCGATCAGCGGCGTGTTGGCCTTTCTCCTTATGCCAGGGCTGATGATGACGGGCGGCGGCATGACCGAGCTTCAGAATGCTCAAATCAGGGCTCAACGGCTTCACGTCTCCGGGATGCTCGAGCCGGTGTTCGCGCACCTGGCAGCGGCCCTGATCACATACTCGATGGTGGTTGTCAGCTTTCTCTCGGTGCTCGAGTGGGACGCGCTGGGATTCGATCGACGGGACGCGCTGGTCCTCGGCTCTCTGCCGGTTTCAGGGGCCGCGGTCATCGGCGCCAAACTTGTGGCGCTGAGTGCATTCGTCGTCGGCACGTCCGTCGGCATCAATTTGCTGCCGACGGCCTCCTTCGCGTGGGGCACCGCTGCGCTGTTGGGACCTGTCGCGTTTGCGCGATATCTGCCGGCGTATGTGTGCGCGACGGTCGGCTCGGCGGTGCTCGTCTGTGCGGTCGTCGTAACACTTCGAGGCGCCGTCGCGCTGCTGATCGGGACCAGTCTGGCTGCGCGAACAGGCGCGCTGCTGAAATTCGTTTCCGTCGGTACGCTGCTCGCGTTTCTCACCGTCGTGGTGACCGCTCGGCCCGGTCACGCACGCGTCATCTTCTTCGCGGCGGGCAGCCCGTGGTGGATGCCGACCGGCTGGTTCCTGGCGCTCTTCGAACGCATCCGGGGCGTGACACAACCTGAAGTCGTGGCGCGCGCCCACCTGGCCGTTCTCGGGACCGGAGCCGCGCTCGCCGGCGCGATACTCGTTTCGATTCTGGGGTTCAGGCGCCAGAATCAGCTCGCATTGGCGCCGTCGGCCTCAGTCGGAGCGTTTGCCAGCGTCCGCATCGGACGCCTCCTCGTGCGATGGCTGACAGCCGGCGATCGGGTGGCGCGAGCGACGGCCGACTTCATCCTGTTGACGCTGGCGCGCAACCGCGCGCAACAGGAATTGATCGCCATCAACATGGCGCTTGGCGCCGCCGTGGTGATTGGAGGCTTGGCGAGGGCTGCTCAGGATTGGCAGTCGCTGATGCAGCCTCGCACGGCCCTCTTCTGGATTCCCCTGGTTTTCGCCTACACGATGACGATCGGCCTTCGCGCCTCGTTCTTCGTGCCGAGCGACCTCCCGGCCGCGTGGATGTTTCGGGCCAGCGGGCCCGATTCAACGGCTTCGTACTGGTCGGCTACCCGAGCGTCGATGCTGGTGGTTATCGTGCCGCCAACCGCACTGATGACAGCCGCCATCTGTGCTCCGCTCATTGGCTGGCGCATGGCGGCGATCCACACGCTCAGTAGCTGCGTCGTCATTTCCCTGCTGATCGAGGTCGTGGCGTTGACAGTCACCTTTGTGCCGTACACGCGCGCGTACCCGCCCGGACACGCCAACTTGAAGACGCTCTGGTGGCTGTACGCTCTGGGACTCTTCGTCTTTGCCTATTGGCCGGCTCGGGTTGAGCTCGCGTCGATCTCGCGCCCTGTTCCGCTGCTCGAGATGACGGCGTCCCTCGTGCTGATCATCGCCGTGTTGGAGATCGTTGGACGACGCCGATCGGTGCGCCGGCGCGCCTCATGGCAGGACGCGGATGACTCGACCGTGACAGTGCTCGACATCGGCCCAATCGCTTCGGCGGCCAGTCATCGGTGACGACTGGCTATTCGTGCCTCAGCGCGACGCTTCGATCGAGACGCGTCGGTGACGCCGACACCGGGCTCGCCGGTGAAACCGACCGATGTCGCCGTGCTTCGCGACGAATAGACCCCGGCGAGGTGGCGCGACCTGCGGCGTCAAGGTCTCACATCACTGGACGCCCAACGGCGGAAGCTCGATTCCCGCCAATATCGTGGCCGAAGACGATTCGGACCTTGGGATACTCGTGGGCAAATCGGCGAAGCTCGGACAGGCTCTCCACGGCGTGGACGCCATCGACGTTCGTCATGGCGCGGGGCGCGATATCGTGATCGAAGGCCCACGCGAAGTGGCTCGCATCGCCGACCAGGAGCGTCGGCGGGCTGCTGTTCACGAGATACGCCGAGTGGCCCGGCGTGTGGCCCGGCGTCGCGATCGCCCACAGCGACCCATCGCCGAGCAGGTCGATGGCGGGCCCGAGCGGCGGCATCGGCGTCACCGCCGTGTAGTCGAGCGTTCTCAGTCGCGGCTTGCCCGTAAAATGCGAACCGATTGCGACGCGCGCGAGAAATCCTTCCTCCTCTTTGCCGAACACGTAGTCCACGTCTGCCGGCAGGTCGGCGGCGCCGGATGTGTGATCGGGATGGAGGTGCGTGAAGAACACAGCGCGCGGCCGCACGTGGCGCTCGAGCAGAATCTCGGCCGCGCTCTGGTGAGCTTGCTGTCCGTTGCGAACGCCGAGTAACCGGTTGAAAAGCTGCATTGCGAGCGAGTAGTTGCCGTACGGCGGCGACTCGGCGAACCGCGCCGCCAAACCCGAGTCGATCAGGTAGTCGCCGAGGCGCGAATGGTGACTCAGATGCACCAGATCCACCAGCGGCTCGGGCGAGCGACACGACGCGAGGACAGGGTTTGATTGATCGAGGTTGTCGCACCGGTTCATGTCGATGAACCCGGTCACCAATGTTTCGACTGTCACGGGCGCCGGGTGCGCAAAAACGTCGTCCCAGGTATGGGACGATGCCTGCGGCAGCGGGTATGCCGACGTCTGCCAGCGAACGAAGCCGTCTCGAGTCAGGAAGGCCACCGCCAGCAGCGCCAGCAGGGTGGCGAACAGGACGAATCGGGCGACGAC
Organism: Vicinamibacterales bacterium; assembly: GCA_036268855.1. Taxonomy (GTDB): domain Bacteria; phylum Acidobacteriota; class Vicinamibacteria; order Vicinamibacterales; family CAVVIG01; genus DATATJ01. The sequence goes on along the minus strand of DATATJ010000278.1, from coordinate 2,902 downwards.
TCGGAGCGCAGACATCACAGGCGTTAGACGCTTCGGCTCGGGTTTGCGTCTCGCGCCTGTCACATCCGGCAGCGCTGTATCGTCTTGTGAGTATGAAGCCGACCCACACGCGAATGGACCACTGGCTGGCGGCCATCGTCCTGGCTCACCTCGCGCTTTCTCTTGTTCACGGGGCCGCGCACGCGGGCGCGCAGGTGATGCTTTCGCCGTCCGCCACACTCTTCGTCTACATCGTGATCCTCGCCGGACCGATCGTCGGCCTCGCCCTTCAGCGGCTGACGGCGGGCGCCGTCGGCCCATGGCTCGTCGCCGCGAGCATGGCGGGCGCCCTGGTGTTCGGCGTCGTCAATCACTTCGTCGTCGACAGCGCCGATCACGTGCAGCGAGTGGTCGGCCCATGGCGCGCGACGTTCGGCCTCACGGCCGGCTTGCTCGCGGCGATCGAAGCGGCCGGCACCTTCGCCGGCGTCCGCTCCGCCCGGCGGGTTGACCGCCGCTACACCAGCTGAACCTCGAACGTCACCTGGCCCAGCGCCCCGCCTTCTCCAACGACGTTGATGTTTTCACCGTTCGGCAGCTGAATCAGGAGCACGAGCGCTCCGGTCGAATCGTTGACCAGCGACACAGTGCCCACGGCGTGATTGCCGAGATCCCGCCGGATCATGCACGTGTTGGTGAACAGCAGGCCGTTGTCTACAAGCGACGGCGCCCCCACCGATGGCCGCGGAATGCACCGATAGGCCGGCAGCGGCAGCGCGATCTGCAGCCCCCCGACCGGTCCGGTGACGGACGCCTGAATGATTTCGAACGCCACCGTCATCGTCGTGTTGACGACCTGATACTTGAGCGTCTTGACGTTGGCCGCCGCGACCGTCCACGTGCCACCCGTGGTGCTGACGGTGAAGTTAGATGCCGCAAATGGCACATCGTGCCACGCACCCCAGCGTTGCACCGTCTCGCAACACTTGAGCAGCGTCGCCAGCTCTTTCTCAACATCGGGCTTCGTGCCGGGAGGTATCTTGGCCATGACATGTCTCCACAGATTTGACTCTCAATGTCTCACCGCGACTCGGTTGGTGACTCAGGCCACGATTGTAGACGAACAGGCGCGGCGTCGCGGCGACGTTACGCGCGGGCGGTAGGCTTCGTGGCGTCCGTAAGCAGGTCGCTATGTCCTATACCCTCACGCTCCCGTGCGGCTGCACCGTTTACGTCTCGTGTCATCCGCGGACATCGCTGGCGCACACGCGCGTCGTCGAGTCGCGCGGCCCGCACTGCGCGACGCGGCGCCACGAGGTCGGCCTGCGATTGCACCTATGGGAGCTGCTGCCCGATCCGCATTACCTGACGCGGGCGGTGTTCGTGTCGAACGGCGAACGGCTGACGCGTCTGTAGACGCGCGCCCAGCCCCTCAAGCGGCCCAGGCGCCGTTCCTGAAGAGCGTGACGGCCACGTCCACATTCTGTTGGCGACGTACGGATAGTGCTTCAGGCTGGTCACCGAGAACAGGTCGTCGCGGTTGCCCGCTTCCCAGACGTCCCACGTCGAGTATCCGGACGTGCGAGGGCGCTAACGGCGCCGTCGTTGCCGTGGCCGTTATCGCGCCCCTCGTCGTCGCCGGCGTTGCGGAACCGTTGCGGCTCGAAGAACGGCAGGTCGATGTCCGTGAAGGCGAAGACGAAGAACTGGTTCGGGTTGTCGCCCGTGCCGACGGGCGGCGTGAGCCTCGCGAGGAAATCGTTGTCGTTACCGATGAACAGCGTGTGTCTGGTCACCGGTCGCCGCGTGACCGGGTCGATGGACGACACGTCGGGGCCGAACGCGATGCCTTCGAGCTTCGCCGGAATCTGCGCCGGATCGAGGTTCGCCGGCTCGGCGGTGAGGGCGTTCACCACGTCCAAAAACAGCGTTTTCGTGAGCGCGAACGGCTTGATGTTGGCGATCGGTGCACCGGCCGTCCCCGTGAACCCGGTGATCGCGCTCACGTCGTGGGCGAACTGGATGTCGACGATGAATAGCTTTTCGAACGCGGCTTTGGAGCCGACGGCGTCGGCGCGCCCCTTGCCACGAGGGCCGGCTCCGCCGCGTGGGCGGCCTGCATAAACACCGTAGAGATGATTAGAATCGCTGTTGCCGTTCGTCGCACACGCATGAGCAAGCCTCCGTTGTGCTCGCACTATCACAGAGCGGCGAATCGGTGATGTGACGATCGCGTCACGGGCGTGTAAAGTTTAGGGCGGGCGGCGGGAGCCGCCGATCTCACGTTTGCGCGAAGGAGCGCAGTGCCATGCGAATGAAGCTCTCGATCGTCGTCTTCCTCGCCGCCGTCGCGGCCGCTTCGCTGTCGGCGCACGTCATGGTGTCGCCGACGCAGTCGAAGGCGGGCGCCACGCAGAAGTACCAGCTCCGCGTGCACAATGAAGCGAAGGTGGCCGCCACGTCGATCGATCTGGAGATTCCGGGCGGCGTCGCGGTCAGCGAGATCGCCAAGACGGCGAACGGCACGTTCACGACCCAGAAGGCGGGCGACCGCATCACCGTGATCACCTGGACCATCGACGTGCAGCCGAACAAGTACGTCGCGCTCCCCTTTACCGCTCAGAATCCCAGCGGCCAGGCCGAACTGCACTGGAACATCCGCGAGCACCTGGCAGACGGCTCCACGGTCAACTGGAGCGACAAGCAGGGCGCGGAGGAGACAGGCTCGGTGACGACGTTGACGCCGAGCGCTATCGTTTTCTGAAGAGCCAGAAGACGACCAGCACGACGATCGCTGCGCCGATCCACTGCGGGCGATCGTACGTGAGACTGGTCTGCACCCACGACACCGCGGAGCCGGCGGCCGTCGCAAGGCCGCCGAGCACGCCTGCCCCGCCATATTCGCCCAGCCCCTGCGCGATCA
>DATATJ010000277.1:0-15478 GCA_036268855.1 Vicinamibacterales bacterium | reverse complement strand
CGTCGCGCTGCTCGCCGTGCTCTTTTCCCGCGTGGACGCGCGCCGGCTCTGGACCATCGCCCGCCACGCGTCGGCCGTCTGGCTCGGGGCTGCGCTCCTGATCTATTTCCTCAACGTGCTGGCGAGCGTGTGGCGATGGCGCCTGCTCCTCCGCGCGCAAGACGTCAGCGTGCCGGGCCGTACGCTGCTCGCGTCGTACCTGGTCGCCACCTTCTTCAATAATTTTCTGCCGAGCAACGTCGGCGGCGACGTGATCCGGATCCGCGACACCGCGCGCCCGGCGAAGTCCACCACGCTGGCGACGATGGTCGTGCTGAGCGATCGGGTCCTCGGCCTGATGGCGCTGGTGCTCGTCGCCGCGCTCGGCGCGTCGGCGGCCGCCGAAGTGCCCGCGCACGCAGTGTCGCCCATCTGGCCGTCCTGGCTCTGGGCCGGCTTCCTGCTGTGTGCCGCCGCTGCTGCGCCGGCCGTCGTCGCCCCCGTGGGCTTCAGCCGCCTGCTGCAGCCGCTCACGGTATTTCATCCCGAATGGGTCGGCGGCCGGATCGAGAAGCTCACCGACGTGCTGTGGCGCTTCCGCGAACAGCCTGCCGCGATCGCGTCCTGTTTCGTGGTCGCCGTCGGCGTGCAGGCCTCGATGATCCTCTACTACCTGGCGGTGATCCACGGCCTGCATCTGCCCGTCGGCGTCTGGGATCTCGCCGTGATCGTGCCCATTTCGTTCGTCGTGCAGCTGCTGCCGGTGTCGGTCGGCGGCTTCGGCGTGCGCGAAGCGACCTTCTCGCTGTACTTTGCGAAGATCGGCCTCCCGATGGAATCCGCCGTCGTCATGTCGCTGGTGGGCGCCGCGCTGCTGATGCTGTTCTCGTTGAGCGGCGCGGCTGTGTGGTTCGCCCGCGGCCATCACTGACCGACCCTGCGTCCCCTATTTCGGATAGCCGACGATCTCGAACAGCTGCGTGCTGTCGTCCGAGTAGATCGGCCGGAAGTACTGCGACAGCTCCGCCATCCGCTCCCACGCGTCGTAGCGATTGCGCGTGTTGTACCCGTACAGATGCAGGATGGCGTAGCGCACCCTCATCGGCTCGAGGATCTTCATCGCTTCGCGGCTCGGAAAGGGCGCCAGCGTCATGACGTTGTCGTAGAAATCCGGCGGCGTGTAGTCGCTGTAGCCGTTGACGAGCGGCATCCAATGCGCGGTCGAGGCCAGCATGTACTTCGTGTGCTGATACAAACCGACCTCAGGATAGTAGAACGGCATCTCGATCACCGGCCCGCGCGGCAGCGATGCCAGGACGCGATAGACACGCGCCACCGGAATGGCGCCGGACAGCCCGAGGGGCGTCAGGAGCTCGGCGACGGCGAATGCCGCCAGGCCGACACCGGCGAGCGTGCCCTGCCGCGTCGCCGTTAGCAGGCGCTTGACCGACAGACCGGCCAGCATCGAGAGACCGAAGGCGACGATCAGACCGAACCGGCTCGGCGTCCGCAGCCACGAGAGCATCGGCACGATTTTATAGGCGACCGCGTACAGACCGGCAGACGGTCCGAACGACATCCAGAACGCGAGCAGCGTCATGCCGCCGTAGAGCACCACGACTTCCCGTTCGCGCCGGCTTCGGGCGGCGAAGAAGCCGCCGATACCGAAGACGGTCGCGACGATGCCGGGAAAGTTCACGTCGCCCCAGGGCGGCAGGAACGGCAGCGCCCACGCGTGCGCGTACGCGGAGCTGGCGAAGTACGCGCTCCAGTTGGCGACGAACCGGCCAGCATCGTTGAGCGTGCGCGCAAAGCCGAGGCTCCGAATTCGCGCGTACGGCACATAGAACGGCGCGACGGCGGCGATCGCGACGACGGCGCCGGTCGCGATGCTCAGCCAGTACGCGGCGGTGCGCCACAAGCCGCGCGTCGCCGCCACGACGAACACCGCGTACCCGATCATGAACACGACAAAGACACCGTAGTACCCGGAGCAGAGCGCCTCTCCGGTCATCAGCAGGCCGAGCACCGCGCCTCGTCCGGGGGTCGGCCGGTCGGCGAGCCGGTGGAACGCGAGCATGCTGAAAGGGATGCCCAGCGCCATCAACGCCTGGATCTCCGCCATGTGTCCGAACATGTGCGGACAGAACGCGAAGCAGATCGCAGACACGGCCGCTGCCCGGCGATCTTCGATCACGTACCGCACCAGGTAGTACGTGCCAACGGCCGTCAGCGCGAACGAGAGGAGCGCCGCGAAATTGAGCGTCGCGTACGGGTTGTGCGTGGCCCAGTACATCCCCACGCCCATGACGCCCGCGCCGAGGTTACTCTCGGAGTACGCGAGGGTGCCGCGGTGCGGGTAGAAGATATTCGCGTCGAACAGGTGCAGCGGATCGGTGAGCAGCGCGTGCGATACCCACGCCACGTTCCACAGCGAGTACTGGCCGTCGGCGGTGTCGGCGCGGCCCACTTCGCCGATCCGGAAAGCGATCGGGTAGGTCAGCGCGGCGGTCACGATCGCTGCGGCGACCAGGACCAGAGCGAGCTCGCGAATCCCCTTGAAATTCGAACGCGCGATCACTTGGCGGCAGGCACGGCAACGAACGTCATCAGCGCGCCCAGATTGCGCTGGTCGTTCGAACGCGGATCCTGGAGGTGCGGCGTAAACGCCTGCGTGGAGCGCGCCGACACGAGGTATGCGTAGCTATTGAGTCCGCGGACCCCCGACGCCGCGACGTCGATGGTCGCCGGCTTGCCGGGCAGCAGCGCGACGCGCGACTCGGCGCGGCCGGCCGACACGATGAATCCGGTGGAGATGGGCGAGACCACGGTGATGTGCAGATGATCGATCGGCTGCTCGGCGCGCACTATCATATCCGCGCGGCCGTCGCCCGCAACCCAGATTCCCTTCTCGCCGTTCGGACCAACCACCTCCGGCGCGTGCGCATGCTCGTCCAGGAAATACATAAGGACGCCGTTGTATGCCAGATGCGATCGCTGAGCGTCCAGCATGATCGGCAGGTCGTTGGCCATCGTCAATTCGACCGGAAGCCTCCGGGCGAAGCCCCGTTCCGTCGTGACTTGCGGAAATTTTGCCGCGTAAAACGGATTGAGCAGCATTTTTGCCGTGAAAAGCGCGCCGCCGGTCCAGGCGAGCAGCGCCGGCAGGCTGGACGTCAACGGCGGCAGCAGGAAGAACAAGGCCGGATACTGGCTCATGAAGTACCGGTTGCCGGACGGCCCGCCGCCGCCGCTCCACGTATAAGGAAAGAATACGAGCCAGAACACGACCGACCCGGCAATCGAGAGAACCGTGAGCACGCGCCACCCCGCCCAGCGCTCGCGCGAAGTCAGCCAGAGGACGAGGCAGACGACGCCGGGGAAGAAGTACGGCACGAACCCGAAATGGCGGCCGACGACGAAGTACTCCGCGTTGTGGAGGAACCGGTTGAGGAATTCCGACGGCGCGAGGACCGTTTCCGTGTCGGCGTCGTTCGTGCTCATCTCGATGCCGCCGCGGTCCCATGCGCTCACCGGCGACGCGTCGAACGGATATGAGCCCAGAAAGCTCTTGCGGTCGCCGCCATGATCGTTGAACTCGCCCGCCGTCACGGCCGTCAGACTGAACGCCGCCACGACGGCCACCACGAAGACGACGCCGGCCAGCGTGCCGGCCGCGAATCGGCGGCGCCACCATGCCCAGAGCACGATCGGCGCGATGAAGATGGCGTGGTTGATTTTCGAGTACGCGGCCAGGGCGATGAGCACGGCGGCGAGGACGTCGCTGCCCCGTCCGCGCAGAAAGCCGCCGGCCGGCTCCGGACTGACTTCCTTGTAGAGCCAGAGGAACAGCGCGTAGAACACCAGCGAGAAGTTGAAGATCTCCGGCATCAACAAGACGACGTAGACCGGCACGCACGTCGCGAAGACGAACGCGATCGTGTAGGTGAGCGCTGGTCCAGGCCGCGAGCGCGCGGCGAGGAATGTATAGCCGCAAACGCAGACGCCGAACAGCAGCAGCACGTGAAGGACGAGGAATCCGTTCAGCCCGAGGAGCCACACGAACGGCGCCGCCACCATCGGGTAGATCAGCGCCTTGCCGAAATACAGGCGGTCGTTCCGCGGATCCGGTGTCGTCGTCAGGTGAATGAACGGGGCGCGCGCGTTGACGCGCAGGTGCATGGTCTTGCCGCGCTTGAGAAAGATGCCGTCCGGGCCGGTCTGGTACAGCCCGAAGAAACGGTCGAGATCGCGGCGCTCATAGGCGGCGTCGTGATCGTACGCGAGGCTGAGCGTCATCGCGACGTAGGTGGACTCGTCGCTCTTGACGCCGTATCCGTTCTTGACGACGTCCACCGACATCGCCGCTGCGAGCGCGACGATCAGCAGCATGGCGGCGGCGAGCGCCGCCCCGCGCGAGCTACGCCCGCTCCCAGGCGCGGATCCGGTCGATTGCACGCCCATATCATAGATGACCCGACCGCGCGGACCGTCGGCCCGCTCGGTTGATTGGCGCTAAGTGGCCGTGTATGCTACGGATCGCGATCGTTCCGCAGTCCATTTCCTGTGAACACATCTGGAGTTCCCTTCGATGAGCGCGGCGGCGTGCTGCGCGGCTGCCTTGATCTCGTCGCCGGCCGGTTTCCGCAATTCCTCTTCGGCGGCCGGCTTGGCGACGGCCTGCTGCCCGTCTTCCATTTTCACGACGTCACCGCGGAGGATCTGGAGCCGAAGCTGCGGCACCTCGCGGAGAATGGCTACCGCACGGCGACATCGGAGGACATCCTCGGGCACGTCACCGGCGCGACGACGCTGGATCGCACGCACGTCGCGCTGTGCTTCGACGATGCCTGGGCGAGCCTCTGGACCGTGGCGGCGCCGCTGCTCAGACAGTACGGGCTGACGGCCATCGCCTACGCGATTCCCGGCCGCATGCACGACAGCGAAACGGTTCGACCGGCGGCGGGAGCCAGCGGTCGTTCTCCGTCGGTCCATTCGGACGTGCCGCCTGCAGGCGACGGCGAACCATTCGTCACCTGGCCGGAGCTGCGCGCCCTGCACGACTCGGGCGTCGTGGATGTGCAGTGCCACACGGAGTCGCACTCGAAGATCTTCTGCTCAGGAACCGTTTCGGGCTTCCTCACGCCGCGGTACGCGGCGACACCGCTGCTGAACCGGCCGCAGCTCTCCCCCGCTCCGCGCCGGTTCGTGAAGGCCGAGGATCTGGGCGCGCCGTTGTATGCCTCGCGCTCGCGGATGTCAGACGGTCTCCGCGTCAACGTGTCGCTCGATCTGCACGCGCGCTGCGTGGCGCACGTCGCGCGGGCCGGCGGCGCGGCATTCTTCGACAGGCCGGCCTGGCGCGCGGAGCTCACCCAGCTGGTGCGGCGCGACGGCACCAGCGAGCCCGAGCGGCACGAAGAACAGATCCGCGCGATCGAGGACGAGCTCGATCGCAGCCGCTCGATGCTGAACGAGCGGCTCGCCGCACGCACGGTGAATCACATCTGCCTGCCGTGGGGTGTCTCGGGCACGAGAACGGCCGCAGCGCTCGCCCGCCTCGGGTACCGCAGCGCGTTCGCCAACCGCCTCCGCGGCGTGCACGCCGTCCGGCCTGGCGACGATCCGTACTGGCTCAAGCGGCTGCCGAACAAGTACATCCTCCGCCTTCCCGGCCGCGGTCGCCGGATATGGGGATAGCGCCGTTTCCGACGGACGTCGGCGTCGCGATCGTGTGCCACGACAATCGCGACAAGCTGATCGCGACGCTCGCCTCCCTCGATGCCGCGGGTTGCCCGCGAGGCGTCATTCAGGTCGTGGACGTGCTCAGCACCGACGGCACTGTCGAGTGGCTCCGCCGCGACTACCCGGACATCCGCGTCGAAACGTTGGATCGCAACGACGGACCCGGCCCGGGACGGAACGTTGGCATCCGCCTGTGCGCCCTACCGTACGTGTTCCTCATGGACGCGGACGTCCAGGTGTTGCCGGAGACGATCCAGCGGCTGCGCGCGGCAATGGCCGCTGACGCACGCATCAAGATCGGCAGTCCGATCGTCGTGCACGTGAACGCGCCCGACACGATTCAGTATGCCGATGGCAGCCTGCACTTCATCTGCGAGGCGATCAACCCGTGGATGGATCGCCCGCTCGCCGCGCGCGGCCAGGCGCCGCTCGACATCGGCGTCGCGCCGACCTGCGGCCTCCTGCTGGATCGGCAGGCCGCGATCGACGTCGGCCTGTTCGACGAGCGCTATTTCATCGGCAAGGAGGACGGCGACTTCACGCACCGTATTCGCCTGGCGGGCTATCGGATTCTCGAGCTGCCCGACGCGCTCGTCCTGCACCACAGCCGCCCGCGCGGCACCTGGCTCTTCTACTATCAGATCCGCAATCGGTGGCACTTCATGCTGAAGAATTACGAGTGGCGCACGCTGATCCTGATTGTGCCGTGCCTGGCGGTGCACGAGCCGCTGCAGCTCGTCGTTCTGCACCTCAAGGGGCACGCCCGCGTGTACTGGAAGGCGGTCGGCGGGCTGATCGCCATGCTGCCGGCCCTCGCCCGCGATCGTGCGCTCACCCGCCGCATCCGCGCGGTGCCTGACGCGGCGCTGCTACGAGCCGACCGTTTGATCATTCGCGACGACCTCGCAAAGAATGCGCTCGTGCGCGCCGGCAAGAGCGCGTATGAAGGCTTCCTGCGCGGCTACTGGCACCTGCTGACCAGCACGGTGCTGCCGGGCGCGTCCGCCGCTGGATCCGATCGCCGATGACCGCCGACCAGGCGACGCCCCGCGTCGTCGTGCTGACGCCGTACTTCCGTCCCATCGTCGGTGGCGTCGAGAGCAATGCGGAGCGGCTCGCGCGCTATCTGCAGCAGCACGGATTCGCCGTGCGGGTGCTCACCAAGCGCGTGACGAAGGCGCTTCCCGACGTCGAGGACATGGACGGCGTCCAGATCGAGCGGATTGGTCCCTATGGCGACCGGGCCGCCGCGGGCAAATGGCTCCTGCTGCCCCAGGTCGCCGAATGGCTGGGACGCGAGCGCTCGAGCTACGACGTCGTCTGCTGCATCGACTATCGAGGGACCGGCGTGGCTGCGGTCGGCGCGGGCCTGCTCACGCGGCGGCCCGCCGTCTTTCAGGCGCAGACGACGGGCGTCCTCTCGGGCGCGAACATGGATGCCGCCCTCGCGCGGTGGCGCGTGGATCCGAGCGGCACGCTGGGCCGAATGGCGAAGGGGGTGCCGCGAACGATCTACCGCCGCGCCGATGCGTTCGCGTGCATCTCGCGCGAGATCGAACGCGAAGCGCTCGCGTGCGGCATCCCGCGCGAGCGGGTTCATTATCTGCCGAACGCCATCGACATGACCCGCTTCCGTCCCGCCGAAGACGACGAGAAGCGGACGCTGCGGCAGCAGCTGGGCGTGCCGGCCGATGCCGTCGTGTGCCTGTTCGTCGGTCGTCTGAGTCGCGAAAAGGGTTTGATGGAACTGATGGAGGCATGGACGTCCGTACCGAACGCTCTGCTGCTCGTCGGCGGCCCCGACATGGACGGCAACGCCTGGAATGTCGGTCCGGCCGCCCGCGAGTTCGCGGCACGCCATCAGCTCGAAACGTCCGTACGATTTCTCGGATCCATCGACGATGTCGCCTCGCTGCTTCAAGTCGCGGACATCGTGATCCAGCCGTCTCATTTCGAAGCGCTTGGGCTGTCGGCGATCGAGGCGCTCGCCTCGGGCGTACCGGTGGTCGCATCGGCGGTCGGCGGGTTGCTCGACTTCATGGTGGACGGCAGGAACGGAACGCTGTGTCCGCCGCAGGATCCGCCGGCGCTGGCGGCGGCCATTCGTGCGCTGGTGGACGATGCGGATCTGCGGCGCCGGCTGGCGTCCAATGCGCGGGCATCGGTCCTCGCCGACTACGACGAGGCGGTCGTCTCCGCACGTTTCGGCGCCCTGCTGCGGCAGCTGATCAAGGCACGCGCGTGATCGTTGCGGTCCTGAAGCGGCGCTTTCCTTTTCTGCTGAACAGCGGTTATGCCGCGATCACCAACGGCAGCGCGCTGCTGCTGCTGGCGCTGCTCACGATTGCCGGTCGCGTGCTCGGTCCGGCCGACTACGGGCGCTTCTTGTACGCGATCGCGCTGACGCTGATTGTCGAGACGATCATGGACGTCGGCCTCGGACCGGTCACCGTGCGCGCCGTCGCGCGCGACCGGGCGAGCGCGAGTCAACTGCTCCGCCACGTGCTCGGGCTGAAGCTGGTGTGGGTGGCGATCGGCCTCGTCCTGCTGTTCGTCATCACGCCAATCCTGCGGTCGGATCCGGCGCTCATTCGACTCTGCTACCTGATGGGGATCTCGTCGGCCGTGCGGTCGTACTTGCTGACCGCGCGCGGGCTGCTGCAGGGATTGGATCGGTTCGATCTCGAGGCGCTGCTCGTCGTCGCGGATCGTCTGGTGCTGCTGGCGATCGGCGGCGCAGTGCTGTGGGCGGGCTACGGTCTGTTCGGGCTCGCGATTGCGTTCGTGGTGTCGCGGGTGATCATGCTCCTCGCCGCCACGCTCATGCTCACGCGCGTGGTCGGATCGACACGACCCGCGTACGATCGCGAAGCCTGGCGCACGCTGCAGACGGCGGCGCTGCCGCTCGGCTTCTTCATGATCGCGCTGAACACCTACAATTACATCGACACGCTGATCCTCGGCATCATGCGATCGGACATCGAGGTGGGCTGGTATTCGGCGGCCTACCGCATCTACGAAGGGCTGACTTACGCGCCCGCCATTCTGGCCGCGGTCCTCACGCCGACGCTGTCGCACCTTTTCGAACAGGATCACGTCGCGCACCGGCGGCTCTTGAACCGTGCGCTGATCGCCGCGCTGGCGCTCGGCGCCGCCCTCGGCGGGCTGGTCGCGTGGCTGGCAGGCCCGGTCCTGCTGACGCTTTTCGGAGCCCAGTACGCGCCCGGCATCGTGCCGCTGCAGATCCTGTCCGGGGGATCGCTGTTCGTGTTCAGCACGTGGATCCTGCATGCGGGCGCGATCTCGACCAACCTCGATCGCCGCCTGCTGCTGACGACTGCCGTTGGGCTGACGGCGAACGTGATCCTGAATCTCGTGTTCATTCCGCGCTGGGGAATCAACGGCGCCGCCTGGGCGACCGTGATTGCCGAAGCGCTCACCGTGGCGCTGCTCTTCGTGCAAATCGAGCGGCGCGTCCGGGAAGCGTGATGACGCGCCTGTCGCAGCGGCAGTCGGCGTGGGTGCTCGGGCTCGCGCTGTTTGCGTCCTATGCGTACTTTTACCAGGCTGGCGGCTGGAACCAGAATTCGCGGTTCGCGATGGACCGCGCCATCATCGAACGGCACACCCTGCAGATCGACGCGTATCAGCTCCACACCGGCGATCGCGCGTTGTGGCAGGGCCACTATTACTCTGACAAGGCGCCAGGGGCCGCACTGCTGGCGCTCGGGCCGGTGGTCGTTGCACGCACGATCTCGCGGGCGGCGGGGGTCGATCCCGAGGGCTTTCCGGGCATCGCGTGGACGTCGTACGTCGCAGGAGTGGTGACGAATGCCGTGTTCACCGTCTTCGCCGCGCTGGCGCTCTGGTGGATCGCCCTCCGGTGGGGGTTCTCGCGCGGTGCGGCGCTCTTCGGCGCGACGGCGTACGGCGTGGCGACGCCCGCGTGGTGCTATGCGACGCTCTTCATGGGGCACGGCCTGACGGCTGGCTGCTTGATGGGCGCGTACGCGTCAGCGATCGCGCTGGAAGACGACGATATCGACCGGCAGCGGCGGCTGGGTTGGATTGTGGGCCTCGGTACCGGCTGGGCGGTCGTGTCTGAATTTCCTGCCCTCGTGCCCGCAGTGCTCATCGTGGGTCTCGCGCTGCTCACGCTGCGCGATCGATGGCCTGCGCGTCTGCCTGCTGTCGTGGCGCGGCTTGTCGCGGGAGGCGCGCTGGCCGCAGCAGTGCTTCTCGCGTACAACACCCTGGCATTCGGATCGCCCTTTCACCTCGGATACGCGAGCGAAGAAGGGTTCGCGCAGATGCGGCAGGGGGTGTTCGGGATCACGTACCCGACGTGGTCACGGCTGTACGAGGTTTTGCTCGGCAGCTATCGCGGCCTCCTGCCGATCGCCCCGCTCGTGGCGCTGACCCCAATCGGCCTCGCGCTGATGGCGCGAACACCGCCCCGCCGGCGCGCCGTGGTTGTCGCGACGGTCAGTGGGACTTTCTACGTCCTCCTGAACGCGTCGTATTTCTATTGGGAGGGCGGCTGGGCGTACGGTCCGCGTCAGATGATGGCCGGCCTGCCCTTCCTCGCGCTCGGCCTGGTACCGCTCTGGGACCATTGGCGGCGTGCCGGCCGGGTCGTCCTCGTCGCAGGCTGGGTCTGGGGAGCGGCGCTCACGCTGATCGCGGTGTCGACGACGCCGCAGCCGCCGGCGACCTTCAAGGCGCCGATGCAGGAGCTGATGTGGCCGGCGTTTCGCGACGGGGATCTCTCGCTCAATCCCCAGACGTTCGTGCACAACAGTGCGGATGCGGGGCGGCTGCGCGGCAATCAGGTCCCGCACGCGTCGTGGAACCTGGGCGAGATCGCCGGTCTGCACGGGCTGCCCAGCCTGCTGCCGCTCGCGCTGGTGTGGCTCGTCGCTGCGGTGTGGCTATGGTCTTCTCGTTCGGCGGGTAGCAGCCATGCGCCCTGACGGACCGCAGCAGTTCGGCAACATCGACGCGAACGTCCGATTCATCGACGAGACAGGCGTCGCGACGCCGTCGGCCGAGATCCTCGAGATCGGCGCGGGCACTGGCCTCTTGCTGCACACGCTGATCGAGCGCGGCTGCCACGCGCGCGGGGTCGAGCTGCGCGCGGATCTCATCGCGGAGGCGCGGCGGTGGTTCGGTGATCTGCCGATCGCGCAGGTCGCAGGCGTGACGCTCCCCTTCCCGGATGCGTCGTTCGACGTGGTCATGAGCTTCGATGTGTTCGAACACATCCCTGACAGCGACGCTCACCTGCGCGAAGTGCGGCGCGTGCTGCGTCCAGGCGGCGCCTATCTGATTCAAACGCCGAACAAATGGACGAACGTCGTGTTCGAAACGATTCGCTGGCGGAGCTTCACGCGTTTTCGCGAGGACCACTGCTCGCTCCACACGCTCGGACAATTGAGGCGGCGGCTCGCGCGCGACGGATTCGGCGTGCGCGCCTATGACGTCCCGGTGGTCAACGACTTTTTCCGCGAGAAGGTGCGCCGCTACCTCGGACCGCTGGGCGTGCTGGCGCTGCGGGTCGTGAGCCCGGACCGGCTGCCGCTGGCGTGGCGGACGAACCTGTACGTGCGGGCGACGATGACGGTACCGGCGGCAGCTCGAAATTCGCCTCGATCGTAGCGAAGAACAGCTGCGCCATCTGCTGATAGCCGGCGGCCGTCGGATGCTCTCCGTCGAGCGGCGAGATCCAGTCGGTCAGGTCCGGGAGCAGCCCGGCGTACACATCCACCACGAGCGCTCCAGCGCTCTTCGCCATTGACGTCAGCAGGGGGTTGAACTGGACGACGAGCGCCGCGCTCGCCGCCGTGACGCGGCAGCCGCACTCGCCCGGGGGATTTTGCGGCGTCAGCGTGCCGACGATCACCTGAATGCCGAGCCCGCGCGCCGTCTGAATCATCGTCTGCAGATTATTGAGCGCCGTCTGCTGGGCGGTCGCGGTGCCGTCGAGGTCGTTCACGCCCTCGAGCAACAGCAGCACGTCCGGCGTGTTGGCCGCCAGCTCTCCTCGCAGTCGCGCCAGGCCCTGCGTGGTGGTTTCTTTCGATCGGCCATCATTGATCACTGAAATCGCTGGATCCGCGTATCTCTGTTGTAGCAGGCCCTGCAGATCCTGCGGATAGGCTTTGTCGCGCTGGACAATCGAGGGATGGAACGTGAGCGGCGTATCCGTGGGGTCGGGGATTTCGCCGTCCGTGATGCTGTCGCCGAAGGCCAGGAACTTCTTCACGCTCAGACGCGGCAGCGCCGCCTTCTGCACTGTGACGGAAAACGTGCAGTGATCGGACCGTTGCAGCGCATCGGTGACGTTGCAGGTCACCGGCGTCGTGCCGACCGAATACGTCGCGCCGCTCACCGGGCTGCAGCTGAGCGTGAACGGCGCCTGGCCGCCGGTGATCGTTGGGTCGCCGTAGGTGACAGGAACCGGGATGCCGCTCGACTGCGTGACCGGAGTGGGGCACGTGATCGCCGGTCCCCCGGTCGTCGGTGTCACGGTCGTCGGCTGCGTCGAGCTGCCGCACGCCGAGAGTACAGCGGCTCCCAGTGAGGGGACCAGCGCGCAACGGCAAGCAGCAAGAAGATCTCGGGCACGCACGATCGGATCGACCCTACCGGGGCTTGCGCACCGCTGGCTGCGGCGGCCGGCTCGACGGCAACGGTGCGGCCGTGCCGGGCCGCATCCGCGCGCCGCCGAACGCCGACGGCGTCAACGACTGCGTGGTTTCGAGCGTCTGCTTGATCACTTGGAAAAACGTGTCGGCAATTTTCGCATAGCCGTCGGCCGTCGGATGCAAGCCGTCGGGACCGATGTAGGTATTGACGTCGTTCAGCGCCGCGTAGACGTCCACCAGCGGGATGCCCTGCTCGACTGCCAACCCACGGATCTGATCGTTGAGGCCCGGCACCAGGCTCCAGCCGAGCGCCCGGCAGCACGGCGCGGCCGAGTTCTCCGGCGGAATCGTCGCGAGATACACGGTCATCTGACGGCTCTTCGCGTCGAGGATCATCTGGCGCAATCCGGCAATCACAGCCGGGTCGATCTTGGAGTCGCGATCGGACAGATCGTTCGCGCCCTCCATAATCAGGGCCACATCGTAGCGGTTACCGGCGATGACGCTCGAGAACCGCGAAGGCGCCGGCACGTCGCCTGTGTGAAGGACCGTCACCGATTCGCCCGGCTGGCCCTCATTGGCGACGCTCACTGACTGGGTTGTGTAGCGGCCCCCGAGAAGCTGCTGCAGCGCGCCAGGATATGTCTGGAACGACGGAAACTGCACGAAGGGGCGCGACCGCCCCGTGTCCAGCACCGAGAAGTTCGTGCCGTTCTCGCCCCACGTGATGCTGTCGCCGAAAGCCACGAACCGCGTGAACTTGATCATCGGCTTGGGCGGCACGACGACCGTGACGGAGAAGCTGCAGGTGTCTGCCCGCCGCTGCGCATCGGTCGCCGTACACGTCACCGGCGTCGCTCCGACCTGGAACATGGAGCCGCTGACCGGCGTGCAGGCTACCGTCAGCGGAGGCTGGCCTCCCGCGACGGTCGGGTCCGTAAAGGTGACCGGAACAGGATTCGCGTCGACCGACTGCTGCGTGACCGGGGCAGGACACGAGATCTTCGGCGGATCGGTTGGCGGAGTGCTTGGCTGCGTCGGCCCGCCGCACGCAGAAACGCTGGCGGCGACGGCGACGAGGACAGCCGCGCGTGAGAAGCAAATGGGGCATTCCAACATTCGGATATGCCCCATCTTACTTTCGGTTGAGCCAGCGCGTCACCGCCCCCGCGGCCCGAACGGCCGCCGTTGCGGAGATGTAAGGATTCAGGTCGGCTACCGCCGGAACAACATCCGCGCCGCCGCGCTGGCGCTGTAAGAGCCGCCAAACGGCATCAGGACGACGTTGGATCGCTGCTTGGTGATCACGGCGCCGCTGTCGCGCAAGTTGCCGGCGGCGACGAAAATGCCCACCGTTTCGCCTATGGCCGGCTGATAGCCCATCAAGTTGCCCCAGCGCCGGTCGTACCACCAGTTGATCGCGATTTCGTCGGGCCGGCCCGACGCGGTGAGATCGCGGCCGAACCAGAACTGCACCGTCGCCGAGCAGTTCCATTGCCCCTGGATGTTGACGCACATCCCGAGTGTGTACTCCAGATTGCCCGTGCCGAACGGCACGTCCGGCCAGCGGCCGGCGCCGGTGCGCTTGTCGAAGTCCACCAGGAACGCGCTGCTCGTGAACTGCACGCTCGTGATGGTCGCCGTCGCTGGCCAGCTCCCGAGGTCCTGCGGGTTGTCCCAGACCAACGCGTTCGTCAGGACATCGGATCCGCCCGTTGGAGGCGTCGGATTGGTTGGCCCGGGTGCCACCGGTGTGACCGCAATCGTGATCACGAACGGCAGCGCCGCGGAGTACGCGCCAGCAGTCGTGGGATCCACCGCACGGGCACGCCAGTAGTACGAGAAGCCGGGGACCAAATCCAATGGAGACGTCAGCGATGTGGTGTTGGTGCCCTCGGGCGCCGTCCATGTGGCCAGCGTTCTGGTGAACGCGGCGGTGTCGGACAATTCGAACTGATACGTAAGCGCGCCGACCGGCCCACTATGCGCCGCGTTCGCGACGGTGAAAACGGGCCGATACACGACAACGGTCGCATTCGGTGCAGGCGCCTGCGGTACGGGAGCGTTGATGACAATCGGCGTCAAGACGTTGAAGCTCGCCGCGGCGGAAAAATCGCCGGTGTTCGCCCCGTCCTGCGCGCGGGCGTGCCAGTAATACGTCTTCCCGGTCGCGAGCGCATCGGGCAGCTTCAGCGTCGTGTGCCCACCGGCACCCGGCGTAATGCTGTCGCGCGAGAACACTTTGTTCGTGAAGCTTGCGTCCGTGGCGACCTCGAACACGTAGCTGAGCGGCCGGACGCCCGAGGTCGAGGCGTTCTGCACCATGAGCGTCAGCGGCTGTTTGTCGGCGGCGATCTGCGCCCCGACGGTCGGATCGAGCGGCTTCGGAACCGTGATGTTGACGCCGGGTATCGGCCCGGCCACGGTCGGACTGAGGGGATTGGCGCTTTTCGTGACGCCGCACGCAGTGAGCGACAGCAGGGCGGCACACGCGCCAAGGGCAGACAGCACTGATCCAGACATGTCACGCATCTTCGTCATGTTCGGTCCCCAACCGCCGGCACCTGCTGGCGCAGGTGTGGGCAACTCTGTGTATCGGCTCCACGATCCCCGAGGTTTAGCATCTGCATCCCGCGCGTCAGATTCGTCCAAATCGCCGCAGAACAAGGCGCGTACAGAGAACGAGCGGCGACTCCGCAGAGCCGCCGCTCGTGATACTCGCGTCTGCGTGTCCGGCGCTATCGCCGGAAGAACGCCTTGCCGGCTGCGCTGGCCGAATAGGTCCCGCCGAACGGCATCAGCACGACGTTCGAGCGCTCCTTGGTGATCACATTGCCGTTGTCGCGCAGGTTGCCGGCCGCCACGAAAATGCCGACCGTTTCGCCGAAGGCCGGCTGATAGCCCAGCAGGTTCCCCCAGCGTCCGTCGTACCACCAGTTGATCCCGATTTCATCGGGGCGGCCGGACGCGCCCAGATCGCGGCCGAACCAGAACTGCACGGTGGCTGAGCAGTTCCACGTTCCCTGAATGTTCACGCACATCCCGAGGGTGTACTCCAGCGAACCCTCGCCGAAGCCGACGTCGGGCCAGCGTCCCGGTCCGGTGCG
>DATATJ010000276.1:0-18261 GCA_036268855.1 Vicinamibacterales bacterium | reverse complement strand
CAGGCGGCTTCGTCCTCAACACTCGGCCAGTTGCGTCTGACGCCGGCGGAGGTCCGCGCCAATCAATCCGGCTCGGATCAGATTGGCAGTTCGGGGCTCGCGGGCGTTTCCACGAAGGTGGTGTTCGGCGATCCGTCTAAGAGCGGCTTCTACACCATCGTGCTGTCCGTGCCCGCTCACACGACCATTCAGGCGCACACGCATCGTGATGATCGCATGGCGGTCGTCGTCTCAGGCACGTGGCACTTCGGCTACGGCGATCACTTCGACGAACGGGCATTGAAGAGTCTGCCTCCCGGTAGCGTCTATTCGGAACCGGGAGCCGTCACACACTTTGCCCAGACAGGCGCCGAGCCGGTGCTCGTCGAGATATCCGGATTCGGACCGACGGATACGCGCTATTTCGACCCGGCCAACACGCCGAAAGGCGCCGGCGATCGGTGATCTTGGAGATGAGGTGCCTCGGGCGCTCGAGGTCCTTCGTGGCCGTCACGGACGACGTCCGTTGGCAGCAGCTTCTTCGATAACGTTCGCGACTTCGGCCGGATGCGACAACATCGCGACATGGCTCGATGGCAGTACCGTGAGGGGGTTGCCTGCGGTCGTGACGCGAAAGCCTTTGGCTTTCGACAAGGGAACGATCTTCGGACTATTTGCAACTGCTCCTTGGTGCGCATCTGCTGCAGCGGTATGCCCAGTTGCAGAGACCTCCACGGACGACCCAAGCGGGCCTGGGGCCCCTACAGCAACGCCGCGCCATCGAGTTGCTCGAGGAGAATCTCGCCGGCCGGGTTCGGCTCTCCGACCTGGCGCACGAGTGCGGCCTGTCGATCAGCCATTTCGGTCGATCCTTCAAGGCCAGCTTCGGGATGTCGGCCCACCGGTGGCTCGTGCACCGGCGCGTCGAGCGCACGAAGGCGCTGATGGCGCAAACCGGCGAGTCACTCGCTGAGATTGAGGACAGTGCAGGATTTGCCGATCGAGCCGCGTTCACGCGAGCGTTTCGGCGGATCGTCGGCGTCAGCCCAGGACGGTGGAGGCGGGATCATGTTCGGCCCGGCCGTCTTCGTCCGCGCTGACTGGACTCCTGCGCCTCGGTCCTCATCACGGCTTCGGCCGTTCGCGATCCAGGGGCTTCACGCCAATGGTCCATGAGAGCGGCACCGACTGGGGCGTGAAGCACACCTGGTCGTCGCAGGCCTGGTACGCGAACCGGCCCTTGATGGAGAGACGGGTCACGTCCTTGAGCGCGGTGGTGCCCTGGGGCGACGGATCGAGCGTCACGTCCTGCACGATCCGGAACGGGTGGTGATAGACCGGCACGTGCTCGTTGAGCGGCTTGAAGAAGTAGTCCTCAGACTTTGGATAGCGCGGGACCTTCACCAGCAGCCCCGGCTGGGGGTCTATATTGATCGCCACCGGCCTGTAGTCGCGCGCGCCCGGTGCGTAGACGTGCACGCGCGCGCCGGGCGTGATGTCCAGCACCAGCGAAAAATGGGTACCCTGCGCAGCAACCTCGTCGGTCGCGTACGACAGCACCGTTACATGGGCGCCGTCGATCCTTGTCGCAGGCCCATCCACGTGCTGGCCAAGGCGAACAAGAATGCTCGACACCGTATTGCGTTCTTGATAGGCCTCTTCGAAAAAGCGCGACGTGACGACGCCGTGCGTGTCGATGATGAACGTGCCTGGGAACGGGTACCCATAGAGCGCGTTGGTGGGATCGATCGTCGTGTTGAGGATGCCGTACCGCTTGATCGTCTCCGAGCCCAGGTCAGAGAGCAATGGGAACGTGATCCCTCGCCGCGTCGAAAAGTTAGTCAGTACCGGCACCGGGTCATAGCTAATCGCGGCTAGACCCAATCCGGCCTTGCGGATGGCGTTGAGACGGCCTTGCAGCTCCACGAGCTGCGTTTTGCAGTACGGTCACCAGTCGGCGGAGCGGAAGAAGACGATCATCGCCCCCCGGGGACCCATCAACGACTTCAACGTCCGCGTTTCACCGCGCTGGTCGCGAAGCGTGAAATGGGGCAGACGGGCACCGACCTGGGGCCCAAGACGTTCCAGATCGATCTTCAGAGCCGGCTTGACAGACTGTTGACGGCTGGCGTCGATGACACTCGTCGCCGCAAGCACGGCCAGAACGATCACGATCAGACGGCGAGCACGCGTGAAGGATTGGTACGTCACGAACAAACGCCTTTCTGTCCCTGATAATACCTGCTGCCGGACAGTTTATTCCTTGAGCCGTAACTCCAGGCGCGTCGGGCATCTGGAGCACCACGACAGATTCGATGCAGGATGCTTGGAGGTCAAACCATATGGTCGGCCGGATCGTCTGAATCTCATGGTGGCTTCCGTCCCGCGTCGCGGCCAGGAAGCGGGATCGAGCCGGCTTTGACTCCCGAACTCGGCGGCATCTTGCGGCACCGTCATCTCGCGGCGTACGGCGTCGCGATGAGCACGGTGGTGATCGCGGTGGCCTTCCGAACCGGTCTCGCGCCCTTATTCAGCGATAAGTTCGCCTTGATCACGTTCTACCCGGCCGTGATGATCAGCGCATGGCTTGGTGGCTTATGGCCTGGGATCGCGGCGACCGTCTTGTCCGCCGTGATCGCGGACTACCTGTGGATCGATCCGCTGTACTCGCTGCGCCCTGGCTACCCAGGCGATCTCGCAGCGCTGGCGCTGTTCGCCGGCGTCGGAATTGTGATCAGTATCCTCAACGAGAGCCTGCACCAGGGGCGCGCTCGCGAACACACCGCACGCACAGCGGCAGAACGAGCGGAGCAGCGCGCGCTGTGCTCGCTGGAGGCCGAATCGGCGGCCAGGAAGGAGGCGGAACGCGCGAACCGCCTCAAGGACAAATTCCTGGCTTCGGTTTCGCACGAATTGCGTGCGCCCCTGAACGCGATCCTCGGCTGGTCCAGTATGCTCCGCCAAGGAGTGCTCGATGAGCGGCGGCAACAGCGGGCTCAAGAGGCGATTCACGCGAATGCCAATCGTCAACGACAACTGATCGAAGACCTGCTCGACGTGGCTCGAATCGTGTCCGGCAAACTGCGCCTGCAACGAACCGCCATTGACCTGCTCGGCGTCGTCCGCGGTGCGCTGGAGGTCGTTCAGCCTGCGGCCGACGCGAAACGGATCAACATCGCCACTGATTTCGACGCAGGCCTTGGTCTGGTACTCGGTGATGCCGCCCGATTGCAACAGGTCCTCTGGAACCTCCTGACGAACGCCGTCAAATTCACACCGACGGATGGCGCGGTGCATCTTCGAATCCGGCGCAGTGGCTCGATGGCCGAAATCGCCGTCCGCGACACAGGTTGCGGAATTCCACGTAACTTTCTGCCGTTCGTCTTCGAATCGTTCCGTCAAGCGGACGAATCAACCCTCCAGCCTGCCGAGGGACTTGGCCTGGGATTATCGATCGTGAAGCATCTCGTGGTGGCGCACGGCGGTACCATTGAGGCCGAGAGCGCAGGCGAAGGCCATGGAGCGACATTCACGGTCCGTCTGCCCGCGGCCGACACGCCGCCGGCACGGCCGTCGACCGTTGTCTCCAGCGAATCGGAGCGAGCGGCCGCCGCTCTGCCCGGGATCACCGTTCCCGTCGCGGACGAAGACGGAGAGACTCTGGACGAGTGTCGGACCTGCTTGAAAGGCCGAGAAGCGCTAGAGACGTCACTCGGCCGGTGAGCCGGGGCATCGCGAACGCGATGCAGACTCCGGCCAGTGCGGAAGCGATGCCGAGGGCCACCCCAATGGCAGCAATCGCTTCTTCGATGTCTGATCTCGCTTGCCGAGCTTGATCGCCCACGCGTGCTCGCATCTCGCACAGAAGCACAGCTCCTCACCCAAATGTTCAAATGTCTTGACCGTCCGGTTGGACGTGCACGACGGACAACACGGTGCGTTGATCTGGTTGGCGGCTGTTCCGGTGGGACCGCCTCGACCGACGGTTGTCTCAGATCGTCATCAGGCAGGTCGTTCACCCCTGTCAAACATATTGTAGCTCCATCTATATAATTGGAAGACACATGAATAGATTGTCGATGATTTGTATCGCGTGCGCGGCGCTGGTCATCGCGCCGAGACCAGCGGCGGCGTGGGAGACCAATGACGATGCGTTACGGATACTCGCGTCGCGGCTCGGGCCCGACGGCCTCCTGTTCGCGAACCTGGCGACGCTCGTCGAAGCGGCCGGCAGTCCGTCCGAGAAGAAGGCACTGGCGGACCGCGTTCCGACCGACGTGATCACGCCGATCGAACATCTCCCTGTCGACGAGCGGTACGTCCGCTTGGCGCCCGCCGAGCGGCTCAGGCTGGCCGGGGCGTTGGACGTGTGGCCCGCGACGGTTCCGGGACTCGCCGGCGTGCTTCGGGTCGCGCAGCGTATCGACGAATGGGTCGGGTTGCCGATCGGTCCGGTCGATATGGACCTTTTTGCGGGAGGAGTGCCTCAGCGCACGCCACAGGGCCAGCAGCTCCGCGACGAGGCGGTGGTCTTTCTCAAGAGCACGAAAGAGAGCGTCGTCGATCGGCTCCTGCAGACGCGACCGACCGTGTCGCGCCGATTACTCGACGCATTTGAAGGCGCGTGAAGTTCATCGGCCCCCTGGATCGGCGTTTCACCATCGGCATCGCGATTGCCGCGACGGTGCCCGCGTTTGCGCTGACCCACCTCATCGTGACGCGATACCGCGATCAGCGGCAGGACCTGGCGGTGGAGTGGAGCCGTCGTGGCGATCGGGAGCTGGAACGACGGCCCGCTCTTGCGGTCACCGACTTTCAGACCGCCCTCTCCTATGGCCCTGAGCGGGCAGACGACCGTCTTCGGCTGGCGAATGCCTTGATCGCCGCGAAGCGTCCGACTGAAGCGAAAGCGCAGCTGCTGACCCTCTGGGGGGAGGAACCCGGCAATGGAGAGGTCAATCTCGCGCTGGCCCGGCTGTCGGCTGGTCATGGCGATGTCACCGATGCGGTTCGGTACTACCACGCCGCAGTCGATGGGGCGTGGGAGACCGGCGCGGCGACGGCGCGACGCCGCGCCCGGCTTGATCTGGCGCGACTGCTGATGTCACACGGGCAGCCGATTCGTGCCCAGGCGGAGCTCATCGCGCTCATCGACGATCTACCTGCCAACGCGCGACTGATCACCAACGTCGGGCAATTGCTCATCGACGCCGGGGCGCCGGAACGGGCCATCGGATTGTTCCGGCGGGTGCTCGAGCTCGACCCGACCGACGCTGAGGCTGCGCGATTGGCCGGGGAGGTGGAGTACCGTGCCGGAGATTTCGAAGCCGCCAATCGAGATCTCCAGCGTGCCTCGACACGCGCGGCGCTGAACGGTGACGCGCGCGACATGCTGGACGTCAGCGATCGCGTGTTGACGTTGGATCCGTACGCCGCCAGACTGGCGGCACGGGCCCGCGCCCAGCGCGTACTCCGGGCGTTGGTCATCGCGCGCGCCCGGCTCGTGCGATGCCAAGGCACGCCCGCTCACGATGCGGCGACCGATGCCCGCATCGGGACTCTCCAGGTGCGTCTTGACGCGACCGGGACACTCACGCCGCGTGCACTCGAGCGAGACGCCGATCTCGTCGACGATGCGTTGGCTGTGGTGTTCGACGTCGAGCGATTGCCGCCAGCGGCGTGCGGCGGTGATTCGGCCGACGATCGGGCGCTCGCGATCATAGCCGGACCACATCCCGCCCTCACCCAATGAGCCCACGATCAAGTCGAAAGACGTTGCGCGAGGAACAGGTCTTCCTGGTGATCGCCGTTATCGTCGGCGTGTATGCCGGCCTGTCGGTTGTCGCGTTTCGCGTGGCCATCGACTGGTTTCGTCTCCGTGCACTGGGGTCGTCGCTCGCGCCTTCGTTTCCGCGCGTCGTGCTGGTGCCGGGCGCCGTGGGGCTCGTCGTAGCTCTGCTGGTGCTGCGGTTCTTCCCGGCCGTGCGGGGCAGTGGCGTCAACCAGACGAAGTCGGCGCTGTACATCTACGACGGCTACATTTCCTTTCGGACGGTCGCTGGCAAATTTCTGACCTCGGCACTGGCCATTGGCGGCGGCCAGTCGCTGGGTCCGGAGGATCCGTCGCTGCAAATTGGCGCGGGACTCGCGTCGGCGCTGGGCCGGCGACTGCAACTGTCGCGGGGGCGTCTGCGATTCATCGCACCGGTCGGCGCCGCCGCCGGTCTGGCCGCCGCGTTCAACGCGCCGATTACCGCCGTGCTCTTCGTGATCGAGGAAGTCATCGGCCGCTGGACAGCCGGCGTGCTCGGCGCCGTGGTCTTGGCGGCCGTGTCGAGTGTCGTGACCGAGCAGTGGTTCCTCGGCGACGAGCCGCTGTTTCGCGTGCCGCCGTATCACCTGGCGCACACGTCCGAGCTCTTGGCCTACGCGGTGCTCGGCCTGCTCGGCGGCGGCGTCTCGCTGGTGTTCGTCAAGCTCATCGCAGTGCTGAGGCCGCGGCTCCGCGCGCTGCCGATGTGGACATGGTACTTGCAACCGGCTGTTGCGGGGCTCTTGATAGGAGTCGCGGCCTTGCGTTTTCCGCAAGTGCTCGGTGCGGGCTATGAATCGATCGACCAGGCCATGCACGATCAGTTCGGCTGGCGGATGTTGATTGCGCTGTGCGTCATCAAGCTGCTGGCCACCACGATGTCGTTCGTGGCCGGCACTCCCGGCGGCCTGTTTGCGCCGACGCTGTTCATGGGTGCGATGCTCGGCGGCGCCGTGTGCGCCATCGAGCGCCTGGTCGCGCCTGGGGTGACGGGACCCATCGGCGCCTATGCGCTGGTCGGCATGGGCACGATGTTCGCTGGCACGCTACGCGCCCCGATGACGTCAGTCTTCATGATCGTGGAAGTCAGCCGCAACTACTCGATCATTCTGCCGGTCATGATCTCGAACACGATTGCCTATCTCGTCTCGCGCCAGCTGCAACACGTCGGATTGTTCGACCTGCTGGCGCGACAGGATGGGACCGACCTGCCGTCGATGGAGGAGGAACGCGAGGCGGAGATCCGGTCGGTCGAGGACGCGATGCGTCAGCCCGAGCCGCTGACGCTGTTCGGCGAGGAATCACTCGACCAAGGGATGGTTCGAGCAGAGCAGGTGTCGACGGACCTGTTTCTGGTGAAGCTCGCCGCGGGCGGGTGGGGCACGATCTCGAGGTCCGAGCTCATGGCCTGGCAGAAATCAGCCAAGGGGGCCCAACTGCTCAATTCGTACGTGGTGCCGATACCCAAGCCGTACCTCTATCCGGATCAATCGATGGATGTCGCGCTCCGAGTCCTGCACGAGCGTCCCGTCGCGCCGGTTGTGCATCGTGCCGACCCTGAGCGCCTCGTCGGCATGCTGGCGCTCGAGGACCTGCTTCGGTTGCATCACAGCCAGCGAGACGCGTGAGTCGGCGCGGCGAACGGCGATCTATGGCCGTTTCGACTTCGCGGATAGCGTCGACGACAGGTGTTCGAGCACTTCCACCGCCGTCCGGATCTTCGAGTCCGGGAATCGTGCGAGCGTGCCTCGGATCGCCGATTCGAGCGTGCCGGTTCTCGTCGGCCGATTCAGACGTTCGCCTGTGGGCGTGAGGCGGAGCCGCACGAGCCGCCGATCGAGGGGATCGGCGGCGCGCGCGACGAGTTGCTTGGCAACCAGACGGTGGATCACGCCAGAAATCGTGCTGGGGTCCAAGTGCAGCACCCGGGCGAGCTCGGCTGGCGTGATGCCGGGTAGCGTGCCCGCCACGCGCATCGCGAGGCGTTGCGGCCCGGTCACACCGATCGTCCGCTCCATCCGCTTGGAGGTGCTCTGGACCGCGTGCTCCAGATCCCAGACGACGCGCATGAAACGTAACGCATCGTCGAGCAGCACGATTTTGGCCGTGTGGCGCTCAGCGAGCTTACGCACGTATGTGGACCTCACACGAAGGCATGCAGCGGCACGACCGAGTATACCCGACCGCGTCGGCCGAAATCCGTTGGCGAGATCGCTTGGATTGTAGGTCAAACGATATCGTTTGAGGAGCACGTATAGGTTTTCCTACCAGGGCAATCGCCGCCATGGCTTCGTTTCGATCGCCGCGTCACTGTTTGACAATTCGGATGCGCTGGCCCAGACTGCAAACATGCCGCGCTGGGCCACAATGTTTGTGGCGCTCCTGCTCGCGTCCGCGCTCGGCACGTCCACTCTCGCGAGTTGCATGGCGGACGTCGCTGCAGCTCCGCAAACGCGGATGGCGTGCTGTGCGCACGGGCATGATAAATGTCCGATGCACCGCTCGCTGCGCCAGAGCGCCACGGACTGCTGTCAGCACGACAGCCAGCGTCAACACGCGCTGACCGCGGCGGAGCAGCAGCCGATTCACACGGCGGTCACCTTTCGGCAGATCGCCGCCGTCACGCCCCACGCTCCGATTTCGATTACGGCTGATTCAACGACTTCAGCCCGTTATTCCAGCCGCTCCACCAGTCCGCCGACGCCTCGCCCCGCGCTCTCGGCTGTCCTGCTGATCTAACTCCGCCACTCCTTCGTTTCTGAATTCGGCTCCTGCTGCGTCGTCGGCGGCGGGTCGATCTGGCGCGAGCTCGCGCGCCCATTCGCGTCTGTTGTGGTGGAGGACCGATGAATTCTGCAGGTTCGTCTCGAGGCATGTGCGGACGGTGCAGCCGGTTGGGCGTCGCGGTTGTGTGTACGGCGCTCGCGATGCCGCAAGCGGTTGCGGCCCAAGAGCCGCACGCTGTGCCCCTGCGCGAATTGGTACAGGAGGCCGAGCAGCGCAATCCGACGATTGCCGCGTCCGTGCACGCCTGGCAAGCGAGCACGCACGTGCCCGCTCAGGCGAGCGCCCTGCCCGGCCCTGAGCTGACGGTTCAGCAATTCAGCGTCGGCAGTCCGCGGCCATTCGCCGGATTCAGCGACAGCAACTTCGCGTACCTCGGCATCGGCGCGTCGCAGGATCTGCCGTACCCGGGCAAGCGCCGGTTGCGCGCGGATGTGGCGGCGCGCGACGCCGACGCGGCCCATGCACAATCAGATGCAGTGGGTCGAGCGGTCGTCGAGGCGCTGAAGCTCGCCTACGTGCAGCTCGCCTACCTTCAGCAGACGCTTCCGATCCTCGAGCGGAACGATCAGCTCCTCACCCAAGTGCAGCAGATTGCCGACTCGCGGTACCGCGTCGGCGAAGGCAACCAGCAGGATGTGCTGAAGGCCCAACTGCAGCACACGAAGATCCTGCAGGAGATCGCCGATCACCACCAGCAGGAGGGCATGCTCCAGGCGCAACTGAAGCAGCTGCTCAATCGCACGCAGGACACACCGGACATCCTCGCCGAACCGCTCTCACCGACGCCGATCCCATTCAGCGCCGCCGACATTCGGCAGCGCGCCCGTGATCAGAACCCGGATCTGGCGGCCCGATCGGCGATGGTGGATCGCGAACGCGCGCAGATCGCACTGGCACACAAGGAATTCAAACCGGACTTCGCCGTCCAGTACATGTACCAACACACCGCGAGCACGTTTCGCGACTACTACACGGGCACGTTCAGCGTGCGGCTGCCAAATCGCGATCGCCAGCGCGCGGCGCTCGCCGAGGCGGAGGAGCGCCGGCAACGCGCCGCGCAGGAGGAGCAGGCGGAGCGGCAGCGGGTCCTGGCCGACGCGCAGCAGCAGTACGTCGCTATCCAGGGTTCGAACGAACGGTTGACGATTTATCACGACGGTCTGATGCCTCAATCGGCTGCGACCCTCCAGGCGGCGATGGCCGCCTACTCGTCGAACCGGCAGGACTTCGAAACACTCCTCTCCTCGTTTCTCGATGTGTTGAACGTCGAGATCGCCTATTGGCGCGAGTTGGCCGACCACGAGTCCGCGCTCGCGCGGCTCGAGCGGCTCACGGGAGGGGCGCAGCCATGACCGAGCAGAATCTCGAACTCTCCAGGCAGTCCTACAAGCGCGCGTTCATCGTCGCCTGCGTGGCAGTCGCCGCCCTCGCGTTCGGCGCCGCCGTCCTGGCGTTCCGACTCTATCGGCAGGCCGCTCCGTCGAACGCTCCACCGAAGGCGATCCAGACCGCGCCGGCGGTCGGTGGCACGAGTACTTCTCAGGAGTCGCCTGAGGGCGCGACCCAGGCATCCTCGGTACCGCCGCTCGCGACGATGCAGCTCTCTCCGCAGCGCATGCAGAGCATCGGCGTGCAGATCGAGCGCGTTGAATCACGGGCCGTGAACGACGAGCTGCGCCTCACGGGCACCGTCGACGTGAACGAGCGCCGCGTCGCGTCTGTGCAATCGCGCGTGGCGGGCTGGATCCGCGACGTGTACGTCGACGCGACAGGCGATCGCGTCCGCAAGGGCCAGCCGCTGTTCACGATCTATAGCCCCGACCTGGTCACGACGGAGCGCGAGTACCTGCTGGCGAAGAAGAATGCCACCGATCTCGCCCATAGCACCGTCGGCGATGTCGCGGCCGGCGCCGCGTCGCTGCTCGTCGCGGCACGCGAGCGCCTATTGCAGTGGGAGATCTCATCCGCGGAGATCGCCAGGGTCGAACAGTCTGGAGAGGTCGCGAATGCGCTCTCGATCGCGTCGCCAGCGAGCGGCTACGTGACCGAAAAGAATGCCCTTCCCAACATGTATGTCCAGCCCGACACAAAGCTATACACGATCGCGGACCTGTCCGAAGTGTGGGTGATCGCGCATGTATTTCAGAACGACGCCGGCAAGATCAAACCTGGCGATCGCGCGCAGGTGACGGTCGACGCGTATCCTGGCGTCACCTTTACGGGTCGTGTCGATTACGTCCTCCCGCAGGTCGACACGGCGACGCGCACGCTGCCCGTGCGCCTGCTGTTTCCGAATCCCGGGCTCAAGCTGCGACCGGGCATGTACGTGAACGTCGCGGTCGCGCTGCCGCTCGGCCGGCATCTGGTCGTTCCCGCCTCCGCAGTCTTCCAGTCGGGCACCCGCAGTCTCCTGTTCGCATATGGCGGCGACGGCCGTATTACGCCAACGGAGGTGGACGTCGGCCCGCGCGTCGGCGATGACCAGGTGGTCCTGAAGGGCATCGAGGCAAGTGCGCCGATCGTGACATCGGCAAACTTCCTCATCGATTCAGAGGCGCAGTTGCAGGCCGCGGCCGGCGCGTTCGTGCCGCCGCCTCCGGGTGCGGGCGGCGCGGCCGCGATGAAGCCGCCCGCCGTCGCCCAGGCCACCGTGGAGATGACCACCGATCCGTCTCCGCCGCGCAAAGGCGCCAACACGGTCCGGATGACGCTCACCTCTGCAAATGGACAAGGTGTAGGGGGCGCGCAGGTCACGGTCACGTTCTTCATGGCAGCCATGCCGGCCATGGGCATGGCTGCGATGAAGACGGTCGTCACCGCGGCCGACAAGGGAGGCGGTCTGTACGAAGGGGCCGGCGCACTCGGCTCGGGCGGCACGTGGCACGTGACGATCACGGCCACACAGAACGGCCAGACGATCGCGACGAAACAGCTCTCGGTCAACGCCACGGGAGGGATGTGACGTGATCGGTCGAATCATTGATGGGTGCGCCCACAATCGAGTCCTGGTCTTCACAGGCGTCGCGCTCCTGGTATTGGCCGGGATCTGGTCGATCGGCCGGGTCCCGCTCGACGCCCTGCCGGACATTTCTGACGTGCAGGTGATCATCCACACGACCTGGGAGGGCGAGCCGCCCACCATCATCGAGGATCAGGTCACGTACCCAATCGTCGCGTCGCTGCTCGCGGCGCCGCACGTCAAGGCGGTCCGCGCCCAAACGATGTTCAACGATTCGTACGTGTACGTGGTGTTCGAAGATGGCACCGATATCTATTGGGCGCGGTCGCGCGTCATCGAGTATTTGCAAACCATCACCGGCCGACTGCCTGAGGGGGTCCATCCGGCGATCGGCCCGGATGCCACCGGTGCGGGATGGGTCTACGAATACGCGCTCGTGGATCACACCGGGAAATACAGTCTCGCCGACCTGCGTGCGCTGCAGGACTGGCATCTGCGATACCAGCTCGCCACGGTCCCCGGCGTTGCCGAGGTGGCCTCGATCGGCGGATTCGTCCGCCAGTACCAGGTGCAGCTCGATCCGAACAAACTCCTGGCGTACGGCATCCCGCTCTCGACGGTGATCGATCGCGTCAAGGCCAGCACCCACGAGGTGGGCGGCCGTGTGATGGAGTTGAGCGGCACGCGGTATTTCATCCGCGGGCTCGGGTACCTGACCTCGCTTGCGGACCTCGAGAACGTCTCGGTCCTCGCGAAGAACGGCACGCCGGTGCGCATCGCGGACCTGGGCACCGTCAGCTTCGGCCCGGACATCCGCGACGGTGTCGCCGAATGGCAGGGAGACGGCGAAACGGTCGGCGGCATCATCGTCATGCGCTACGGGCTGAATGCCCTGAACGTGATCGACGGCGTGAAGCAGAAGCTTGCCCAGATGAAGGGCTCGTTGCCGTCCGGCGTGGAAATCGTCGCGGGCTACGATCGATCCGGCCTCATCCAGGCATCCATCGACACGCTGATGCGCGATCTGCTGGAAGAGGCGGCGATCGTCAGCCTGGTCATCGTCGTCTTTCTGTTCCACGTGCGATCGGCGCTGATTCCGATCATCACGCTGCCGATCGCGGTGATTGCGTCCTTCATTCCCATGTACTACCTCGGGGTCAGCTCGAACATCATGTCGCTCGGCGGCCTCGCACTGGCGATCGGCGTCCTGGTCGACGCCGCGATTGTAATGGTCGAGAACGGCTATCGACACCTGGCCGAGCGTCAGGCGAGCCGAGGTGACCGCATGCCCGCGCGTGAGCGCCGGACGATTCTGATCGACGCCGCCAAACAGGTCGGACCGGCGCTGTTCTTCTCGCTCATCATCATCGTCGTGTCGTTCCTGCCGGTGTTCCTGCTCGAGGCGCAGGAAGGGAGGATGTTCCATCCGCTGGCGTGGACGAAGACGCTGGCCGTTGGCTTCTCGTCACTGCTCGCGATCACACTCGTCCCGGTCCTCATGGTGATGTTCATCAAAGGCAAGCTGAGACCGGAGTCGGCAAATCCGATGTCGCGGATCACCCAGGCGGTGTACCGGCCTGTGCTTCGGCTCTGCCTGAGATTTCGCAAAACGACGCTCGTGCTCAATCTGCTATTCCTCGTCGTGATGTTCCCGCTGATGTTTCGCATCGGCAGCCAGTTCATGCCACCGCTCTTCGAGGGCTCGGCCTTGTACATGCCCACGGCGCTCCCGGGCATTTCGATCGCGCAGGCGTCTCAACTCCTGCAGGAGCAGGATCGGATTCTGCGATCGTTTCCGGAGGTGGCGAGCGTGTGGGGAGTGGTGGGTCGATCCGATAGCGCCACCGACAACGCGCCGCTCGACATGTACGACACGACGGTGATGCTAAAGCCGCGCGGGCAGTGGCGGCGCGGCATGACGTACAAAACACTGATTCAGGAGATGGACGGCCGCCTGCAATTC
The DNA here is from genome assembly GCA_036268855.1 of Vicinamibacterales bacterium. Taxonomy (GTDB): domain Bacteria; phylum Acidobacteriota; class Vicinamibacteria; order Vicinamibacterales; family CAVVIG01; genus DATATJ01. The sequence goes on along the minus strand of DATATJ010000276.1, from coordinate 4,761 downwards.
CCGGGACTCAGTAACACCTGGACGATGCCGGTCGAGAACCGGCTGGACATGGCGCTGACCGGCATCAAGACGCCGCTCGGGATGAAGATTCAGGGGCCAAACCTGGACGGCATCCAGAAACTGGGCGGCCAGATTCAGCAACTCCTCGCCGGCCTGCCGCAGATGCGGTCGGCCTTCGCCGAGCGCGTGTCGCAGGGCTTCTACGTCAATGTGGCGGTGAACCGTCCGGAGGCGGCGAAATATGGGCTCACGATCGCGGACGTCCAGCAGGCGGTCACGTCGGGCATGGGCGGCATGACGATCGCTGAGAACGTGGAAGGCCGGGAACGCTATCCGATCAACGTGCGCTACCAGCGCGATTTTCGCGACAACGTCGAGGCGCTCCGCCGCGTGCTGATTGCGACGCCGACCGGTGCGCAGATCCCGATTGCACAGGTCGCGACGATCGCCTTCACGCGCGGCCCGGCGATGATCCGCGACGAGGACGGCCAGCTCACCGGATACATCTACCTCGATTTGAACACGAACGACTTCGGCGGGTTCGTGGCGCAGGCGTCGAACGTGCTGAGCCAGAAGCTGTCGCTGGCGCCCGGCTATACCTATGTCTGGTCCGGAGAGTACGAATTCGAGCGGCGGGCCCGGCAGCGGCTCACGCTGATTCTGCCGGTCGTCTTCTTCGTCATCTTCATGCTGCTGTACCTGATCTTCCATTCCGCAGTGGAAGCGATGGTGCTGATCTTCCCGACCTTCTACGCGATGACGGGCGGGCTCATCCTGCAGTGGCTACTCGGGTACAACTTCAGCGTCGCGGTGTGGGTGGGCTACATCGCCCTGTTCGGGATCGCTGTCGAGACCGGCGTCGTCATGGTCGTCTACCTGCACGACGCACTCGATCGCAAGTTGGCGTCTGAGGTGCCGCTCACGGCGGCCGACATCGAGGCGGCGGCGATCGAGGGCGCCGTCCAGCGGTTGCGGCCGAAGCTCATGACCGTCTGTGCGGTCCTGGCGAGCCTGATCCCGATCCTGTTCGAGGGTGGCATCGGCTCGGACGTGATGAAGCCGATCGCCGCGCCGATCGTCGGCGGCATGATTACATCCACGATTCACGTCCTGATTCTCGTGCCGGTGCTCTTCGTGCTCATGAAAGAGCGCGCCTTGCGACATGGAACGTTACGCCGCATCGGCGCCGGGTGTGTTGACCACTGACGCATGTGCCCGGGCGCCGGACGCGGACGTCACCTGTCACGCGCCTCCAGAGCAGCCAGGCGTCGATGCAGCGCACGAATCTCCCGCGCCGCAGACACTCCGACCAGACCGACGAACAGGTACGTGAGATAACCGGGAATTGGCGGAGCAACGTGGCTCGTCATCGCGGCCATCGCAAGGGCACCTGCGAAGAGGAGCGACACGATCGATAGCAGACGAAGAAGGGAAATCGATCAAGTGCCTCGGAACCTATGTGAGGCAGCTATTCCAATCGCAGCGCGACGATCGGGTTGATGCGCAGCGCACGCCTGGCAGGCACATAGGACGCAGCGACTGCAACGCCGACGAGCAGCAGCGCCATGCCAACGAACGTCGGCGCATCCGTGGGACCGACGTCGTACAGGACGTGCGCCATCGCGCGCGAGACGAGCAGCGCGCCGGCGAGGCCGATCACCGTTCCGGCGATCGCCAGCCGCAGCCCTTCGCCCAGCACCGTCCGCAGGATCGTCCGTCGCCGCGCGCCGAGCGCGAGGCGGATCCCGATCTCGCGCGTCCGCTCGCCGACAAGGAACGACAGCACGCCGTAGATCCCGAGCGCCGCGAGCACGAGCACCGTCAGCGCGAACATTGCGACGATCTCCAGCGAGAAGCGCCGCGCGTCGAGCGACCCGCTCACCACATCGTCCAATTTGCGCGCGCCGAACAGCGGCAGCGACGGATCGATCGACTGCATCGCGTCGCGCACGCCGCGCTCGATCGCCGTGGGTTCGAGCTGCCCGCGCAGTAAGACCGCGAGATGGTGATCGCGCCGCTGATACAGACTCGCGAACACTTCCGGGACGTGAGCGGTCTCGAGCGACTCCGTCCGCGCGTCGGCGACGATGCCGACGACGGTCACCCAGGTGGCGTCTGGCCGCTGCGAAAGCTTCATCCGCTTGCCGATCGGATTTCCGTTCGGCCAGTACGTCCGTGCGGCTGATTCGTTGACGAGCGCGGCTTCGGCCGCGCCTTCCTTGTCGAACTCGTTCAGCCAGCGTCCGCGCACGAGCCTCATGCCCACCATCGCGAAATAGTCGGGCGTGACCACCGCCGTATTGATCCTCGGCACCTCACTCGAAGGCGGGCGCCCGTCAATGGTGATCGGAGCGGCATTCACTTCGCTGATGTCGTGGTCGAGCGGGACGGCGGGCATGTTCGACACCGCCGCCTGCTCCACGCCCGGCAGCGAGCGGACGCGGCGAAGAATCTCGCGCACGAGCTGCGATTGCTTTGCCGGCGTGCCGTATGCGTACAGCGACGGGTTGTTCGGGTACGGCAGTCGCGTGCGGACCGTCATGACGCGCGCGGGCGTGAAGCCGAGATCGACATGCAGCAGCTGCCAGAAGCTGCGCAGCAGCAGCGTCGCTGCGACCATCAGGACGAGCGACAGCGCGAACTCGGTGACGACGAGGATCCGGCGCGTACGCGCCTGATCTCGTGACGCAGACGATCCACGTCCCTGCCGACCGAGCGTCCCGCTCACGCCGATGCGGCGCACCTGCAGTGCCGGCGCGGCGCCAAAAAGCGTCCCTGCGGCAACAGAGACGATCGCGGCGAACAGCAGCACCCTGCCGTCGAGTGAGACGTCGGCGAGACGCGGCAGCGTGTCGGGAATCAATCGCAGCAGGAGCGGCTGCGAGAAAACGAGAAGAAGGATGCCCGCGGCGCCGCCGGCCAGCGAGAGCAGCACGCTCTCGGTGACGAGCTGTCGTGCCAGGCGTCCACGTCCCGCGCCGAGCGCCTGGCGGATCGCCATCTCGCGCCGCCGCGCGCCGGACCTGGCGAGCTGCAGGTTCGCGATGTTCACGCACGCGACGAGCAGCACGAGCGTCACGGCGCCGAGCAGGAGCAGCAGCGGCTGGCGAACGTCGCCGACGACGACCTGCTTGAGCCCCACCAGTCGCAGCGTCCATCCCGCGTCCGCCGGATAGTCGTTCGGGAACTCTTTGCCGAGCGTCGCGACGAGCGCATCTATCTGGCGTTGCGCCGCGTCAATCGTGAGGCCCGGCTTCATGCGCGCGATGGCCTCGCCGATTCGAACGTTGCGAAGTGGATGTTCGGGCAGGGGCGCCCCGTGGTAGCCCAACGCCGCCCAGACCTCGATGTTGCGCTCGTGCGGTGTGCGTCCCGGCGAGTGGAACGACGCTGGCATCACGCCGCTCACGCGGTACGGATCGGTGTCCTGCCAAATCGTCTTGCCGATGACGTGCGGATCGCCGCCGAACACGCGTTTCCAGAGGCCGTCGCTGATCACGACCTGCAGAAGGTAGCCGGGCGTGGGATCGTTCGGATCAAACGTGGCCCCCAGCTGCGGAGCCACGCCGAGCAGCGTGAAGTAGTTCGGCGCGACGGAATCGAGGCTGACGCGTAGCGGCTGCGAGGCGCCGGTCAGGTTGTTCTCGTCGTATTGCACGGGCGAGACCCAGTCGAAGACTCCGGTCCGCTGCAGGTCCCACCACTCGGGCACGGAGATGCCGACGTCCGACGCGCCGATGCCTTGCAGGTCTCCGGTAATGCTGACGAGTTGTTCGCCGTGCGGGTACGGGAGCGGCCCGAGCAGCGTCGCGTCGACGAGGCTGAAGATGGCGGTGGTCGCCCCGATCGCGATCGCCATCGTCGCGATCGCCGTAATGGTGAAGCCGGGCGATTTGCGCAGCGTGCGTATCGCGTAGCGCACGTCCTGGCGCAGGTGATCCCACCACAGGCGCGTCGTCGATTCGTAGAAACGCTCCTCCGCGCGCGTGCGGCTGCCGAACGCGCGCAGCGCCGCGGCGCGGGCGGCCTCCGCGCTGAGACCGTCTTCTTCCTGCAGGCGATCGATTTCGAGCTGGAGGTGTGTGTCCAGTTCGGCGCCGAAGTCTTCGGTGGTGCGTCGACGTCGCCACAGCATTGCTGTCTAGCCTCGTGCTTTCGCCGTCTTCAACACACGACCGATCGCGGCCGCGAGGCGCTCCCACTTGCTGGTTTCGGCGGCGAGCTGTTTCCGTCCCGCGGCCGTCAGCGCGTAGTAGCGCGCCTTGCGGTTGTTCTTCGAGGTGCCCCACTCGGCGGTGATCCAGCCGCGTTTGTCAAGGCGCTGGAGCGCCGGATAGAGCGCCCCGTGCTCGACGAGCAGTTCGTCCTGCGAGGTCTGCTGGATCGCCCGCGCGATGCCCTGGCCGTGTTCGGCGCCGAAGATCAGCGTCCGGAGGATGAGCAGGTCGAGCGTGCCCTGCAGGAGGTCGAGGGGCGGGCGGCCATGTGGGGTCGACATCTAACCCGAAGAATCGATCATCTTGGGTAAAATGTCAACCTGAGTGTGCTGCTCGGCGAAGGAAAGCGGCCGTTCGAAAGCGGCGATCCGCCGCGCCGCCTTGCCCTGGTCGAGACGCGAAGTACGCGGGCCCCCGCAACCAACCGTTTAAGTCGCCGGCCGACATCGTAGAACCTCTCGGGGCCAGCGGCGCCAGGCTTAGTCGATGGACACCCGGAGGGTCCTCGCCTCAACACGCCTGAAATCGCACCATGTCGTGATCC
>DATATJ010000275.1:0-11359 GCA_036268855.1 Vicinamibacterales bacterium | reverse complement strand
AGCCCTGGCCGCCGTCGCATTCGTCTTTAACGTGCTGGTGCTGCCCCGGATCGGCGGCCGGCGCTTGTACCGTCCCGTTGACAACGCGCGCGGTTTCCCGCTGGGCATCCTCCTATACCCGCTCGCCGTTTTGCTGTTGATCCTGACGTTCTCCTCGCGGCTCGACATCGCCGCCGCCGCGTGGGGCATTCTGGCGTTCGGCGACGGCGCGGCAACGCTCGCCGGCACGCGCTTCCGCGGACGCGCGCTCCCGTGGAACGCCGAGAAAAGCGTGGCCGGCTCGGTCAGCTTCGCCGTGTGCGCGGGTGTCGGCGGCATCGCGCTCGCGTGGTGGACGCGTCCGGGTGGGTCGATCTGGTTCGTCACGCTCGCACCGATCGCCGCCGCAATCGCCGCCGCGCTCGTCGAAAGCATGCCGGTGCGGCTGGACGACAACATCTCTGTGCCCGTGGTTGCGGGCGGCGTGCTCTGGATCGCGAGCCTCATGACGGTTGCTGCCTGCGTCAGCGCGGCTCCGGCAGTCGCTACGCGGTTACCGTGGGCCTTGGCGCTGAACGTCCTGGTTGCGTGGGTCGGACACCGCGCCCGCACGGTCTCCACATCCGGCGCAATCGCCGGCGCGCTGGTCGGTGCGGCGATCTACGCCGGTGGAGGCGCCGCCGCCTGGGCGCTGCTGCTGCTCACATTCGTGCTCGCCTCGGTCACCTCGCGGCTCGGCTTGAAGCGGAAGATGCTGCTCGGTATCTCGGAGGAACATGGAGGACGCCGCGGCGTCGGCAACGCCGTCGCGAACTGTGGCGTGGCGGCGATCGCCGCGCTCGCGGCGGTCTCCACGAGCGAGCCTGCGGGAGCCCTCCTGGCGCTCACTGTGGCGCTCACGGCCGCTGGCAGCGACACCGTGGCGAGCGAGATCGGCAAGTCGTGGGGCCGATCGACGTTTCTGATCACGACGCTCGGTCGCGTGCCGGCCGGCACGTCGGGCGCGATGTCTCTCGAGGGCACCGCGGCAGGTCTGATCGCGGCTCTGGCGCTCGCGTCGGTCGCGGCGGCGTCCGGATTGATCGCCGGCGGCCAGATCCTCCTCGTCGTCGCGGCCGCGACCGCCGGCGCGCTGGTCGAGAGCGCGCTCGGCGCGACGCTCGAAGGACCGGGTATCCTGAATAACGACATGCTCAACTTCATCAACACCGCGATCGCCGCGGCGGTGGCGCTGGTGTTCGTGTGAGGCGGCGCGCGTTCGTCGATCTGGCGCGGCCCTTCACGCTGGTGGCGCCCGCCCTGGGCTTCATGTCCGGCGCGCTCACCGCCGTCGGCGCCGCGCCGCGCGAGCAGTGGGCGATGGCGCTGCTCGTCTATCCGGTCGCTGGTTCCGCGATGGCGGCCTGCCTGAACGCGGGGAACAACGCGATCAACCAGATCTACGACCTCGAAATCGACCGCGTCAACAAGCCAAAGCGTCCGCTGCCGAGCGGACGCCTGACCATTGCCGATACGTGGCGGTTCACGGCGATCACCTACGCGCTCGCGCTGATCCTCGCCTGGCTCGTCGCACCCGGCGGACGGCACCAATGCTTCTGGCTCGTCGCGATCGCGGTCGTCTGCACGCTGCTGTACTCGGTGCCGCCGTTTCGCACCAAACGCCTCGGCATCTGGGCCAACGTCACGATCGCCATCCCGCGCGGCACGCTGTTGAAGGTGGCCGGATGGTCGTCGGTCAAGACGATCGCCGGCCTCGAGCCATGGTACATCGGTGCGATCTTTGGTCTGTTCCTGCTCGGCGCCACCACGACCAAGGATTTCGCCGACATGGATGGCGACCGGCGCGGTGGCTGCCGGACGCTGCCGATTCAGTTCGGCGTGCAGCGCGCCGCGTGGATGATTTCGCCGTCGTTCGTGGTCCCGTTCCTGCTGATCCCGCTCGGCGCGTGGCTGGGCGTGCTCACCGGAAATTTCTGGCTGCTGCAGATCCTCGGCGCAGTGATGACGGTCTACGGCGTGTACGTCTGCTACCTGATGCTGCGGCGTCCGGAGGATCTGGCGGTCGAGGAAAACCACGTGTCGTGGGCGCACATGTACCGCATGATGTTCGTGGCGCAGATCGGCTTCGCGCTCGCCTACCTGCTGTGAGCGTCGATCATGCCCGGAGATCCCAGAACGATCCGGTGAGGCCGACGCTCGCGAAGATGGCGTGAGCTTCGTCGATTGTCGGACGCAGGAAGCCGGGATCCAGCCGGCGGCCATACCACGCCTGCGACAGCATCCACGCCTGCGCAATCGTCATCGTCGCGCCTCGCGCGACGCCGTGCGATTCGCACCAGCGGCGGACGTGCTCTTCCGACCGGAAGAGCAGGATGTTGGCTCACGTAAAAACGATGTCGTCCCAGAAATGCGCGGCAGGCACGAGCAAATGGACGACGCCCTGCCCGTACGCCTGGCCGCGATCGACGCCGCAGGCGATCGGGTCGCCCGACCACGCGCAGGCGGCCTCGACGCGCGCATCGACGTGAAGAGCGGCTGGCACACCGAACGCATCCCAGGCGCAGACCCCGAAGTACGAGCGCGCGTCCGTGTGGACAGGGAACCGTGTCGGCATGTTTGAAAACGGAGGCGCGTACAGGATCTCCCCGGAGCCCGCATGGACCACGATGACGTGCGCGTCCGCCAGGGCGCGGTACTCCGCACGAGCCGCTTCAAGGCCGATGCCCGCGAGCACCGCCGCTTCGTGCACCGTGGGCGCCCGGCCGGTCGCGACCATCCGCGCGTAGATCGCTTCGCGAATCGTCACAGGCGCGCCAGCACCCGCGCGGCCGTCAGCGCGTACACTTTCGCCGATTCGATCATGCGGCTGATCCGTACGAATTCGCGCGGGCCGTGCGACACGGCCAGGACGCCCGGTCCGTACGCGAACGCCGTCACACCGAGGGTGGCGTAGAAGCGCGTCTCGAGCAGCCCGGGGCACATCTCGAATACCGGCGGCCGTCCCGTCACCTCATTGATGCTCTCGGCGAGCATTCGCCCGAGCGGCGACTGCTCGGACGAGGCCGACGCGCGCCCCTCCTGCAGCACGCGCACGTCGAGCGCTGTTCCGCCGGCTCGCGCGTCGTCGAGCACGTCCATCAGCCGGCGCCTTTCGGTGTCGAGACTCTCGCCGGGATCGATGCGGCGATCGATCGTGAAGCGGCACGAGTCGGGCACGAGATTGAAGTTCGTCCCCGCCTCGACGCGGCCGCCGACGAGCAGAATCGAAGGATCGACCTGCGCCTTCAGCGCCATCAGGCGATTGACGATCGCGACGGCGCCTTCGAAGGCGTTCACGCCGAGGTGCGCGAGGCCGACGTGCGACGCTCGCCCCTTCACCGTCACCTCGAGCGAGATCGCACCGCGGTTCGCATTCCAGATCACGCCGCTCGTCGGCTCGGGCAGCAGCATGCCGACCGCGTCGGTGGCGAGCTCGCCGATGGCGGCAAGCGCGGCCGACCCGTACTCGCCGCCGGTCTCCTCGTCTGGCACGAACGTCAAACCCAGGCGGCCATGGCGTCGCGCACTCAGCGCCGCCACCGCCTTGGCCGCATAGAGCATCGCGACGAGCCCGCTCTTCATGTCCGAGCTGCCGCGGCCGAAGAGCGCGTCGCCTTCGATGCGCGGCTCGAACTGATCGGGCGCACTCGCGGGCACGACGTCGTAGTGGCCGTGGAAGTACAGGGTCGGACCAGGCGGTCCGCTCCACGCGTGCAGCGCCGCGCGCGGAGCATCGGCCGGCGACGCGATGTCGATGCGGCGGCTGTCGAGGCCGAGGTCGGTGGCCGCTCGGGTCAGCAGATCGATGCACGGCAGGCAGGCGCGACCGGGTGGGTTCTCCGTGGGAACGGCGACGAGTGCCGCCAGCAGCGCGACCATGGCGTCGCGGTCGGCGTCGATAAGGCGGGCGATCGCTGACGTCTGCGGATCCTGGTCTGTTGGCGTCATCGCTGGGGAAGGGTATCGCCAAACCGGGATAGATCGGATATCTTTACGCTCATGATTCGCAGGACCTTGAAGCTGCTCGCGCTCTCATGTGTGGCCGTACTCGCGCTCGGATCCATGGCGGAAGCGGCGCCGAAAAAGGTCCTGCACCGCCGGGCAAGACATTCCGCGCGCGTCTCCTCCTCCGGGTCGGTCGTCACCAGCCGGAAGGCGATTCATCGAAAGCACACGATTCGGAAGTCCAAGCGCGTGGTGCATCGGCACCCGACGACGAAGCCGCGCTGAAGCGGCGCGCTTGACACCGGCTGCGCCGGGCACGATGATGGGGGCGAACAAAACGCGAATCACCCCTCGGGCCCGGCCATGGACACACACCCGCTCCTCTTCGATCTCGGCGTCCGGTCACCCACCACTCGCGACATCGCCGACACCGTCAGGCTCGGCGGCAGCGACGCGCTGACCGAAGCCGACCACCGAGCCGATCACGCGCGCTATCAGGAAGTCGCCTGCCGCTCGGCGTTGAACCCCGTCAAGGGCATGCCGTTCGAGTGGACGCTGAACCCGTACCGCGGATGCACGCACGGCTGCCATTACTGCTATGCGCGCCGCTACCACGCCCAGTTCGAACTGAACGCCGACGATGAATTCGCATCGGTGATTCTGGTGAAGGCCAATCTCGTGGAGGTCCTCAGGCGCGAGCTCGCCCGCCCCTCGTGGACCGGCGAGTACGTCGCCATCGGCACCGCCACCGACTGCTACCAACCGATCGAAGGGCACTACAAGATCACGCGCCGCGCGCTCGAGGCGTTTCTGGCTGCGCGCAATCCCGTCGGGTTGATCACGAAGGGGCCGATGGTCGTTCGCGACCGCGATCTGCTCCTGCAGCTCTCGCGCGTGGCTTCCTGCACGGTCTACATGAGCGTGCCGACCGTGGACGAAGACGCGTGGCAGCGGCTCGAGCCCGGCACCGCACATCCGATGCAGCGCCTGCGTGCGGTCCGCGACCTGGTCGACGCCGGCGTCGATGCCGGCGTCCTCATGAATCCCATCGTGCCCGGCTTCTCCTCCTCGCGGTCGAAGCTCGAACGCACCGTCAAGGCGATTGCCGACCACGGCGCCCGCTTCGTCGGCTGCAGCGTGATGTTCCTCGAAGGCGGCACGCGCACGCACTTCATGAAGTTCCTGGAGCGGGAATTTCCGTCGAGGCTGCCCCGGTACGAGGCGCTCTACCAGAAGAAGCAGGCGCCCCGCGACTATCGGACGGAGGTGCAGGGGATGGTCCGGGCGTTACAGGAACAGTACGGGGTGACCAGAAGACAGCGGCCGGACGCGGAACATACGCCCGCGGCCGACCCTCCCGAGACGGAGCCTGTCGGCTTCGCCTGGTAGCTCTTACGCCACCTCCAGCGTGTCGTCGGCGGCGAGCGCCTTTGCCGGCGCCGGTTCCACCACGAGCGCGTCGTCTTTGACGACGACGTCGAAGTGCGAACCTTCCTTCCACCGCGCGCTGATCGGCAGCTTGATCTGTTCGTCGATGAAGCGCTTCAGGAACCGCGCGCCGAACGCGATGTTGTAGCCCTTCGCGACCACCAGTTCGAGCGCGTCGGGCGCGACGTGGATCGTCTTGCCCGCCCGCGCCAGCGTGAGCGTGACCTGCGCGAGATAGTGCTTGGCAATCTCACGCACCTCGTCGTGCGTGAGCGGCGCGAACAGCACGACCTCGTCGATGCGGTTGCGGAACTCAGGGGGAAAGCGGCGCTCCAGCTCCCGCATCACTTCGCCGCGGACCTGCTCGATGCCGACCGCCCGGTTCAGGAAGCCCATCGGGCTCGTGAGCTTCCGGAAATTCTCTGCGCCGAGGTTCGACGTCATGATCACGACGGCGTCACTCAGATAGACGCGCTTGCCGCGGCCGTCGGTCATCCAGCCTTCGTCGAATGCCTGCAGGAAGAGGTTGAGCGTGCTCGGGCTCGCCTTCTCCACTTCGTCGAGCAGAATCACCGAATACGGGTTGTCCTTGAGCTGGTTGGTGAGCACGCCGCCGCGCTCGCTGCCGACGATGCCCCGCGGCATGCCAATCAGCTTGTCCACCGACACCGAGCCATCCTGGTACTCCGACATGTCCACGCGGATCATCTTCTTCTCGTCGCCGAACAGAAAATCGGCGACCGACTTGGCGAGCTCGGTCTTGCCGACGCCCGTCGGACCGAGGAACAGCAGCACGCCGTCGGGGCGATCGAATCCGTCCTTGAGCGGCCCCTTGTTCAACACCAGGCGGCGCGCCACCGCCGCGATCGCGTTCGACTGCCCGACGACGCGGGTCTGCAGCCGGACCTCGATGTCCTTGAAGCGATCGGTGACGTCGCGGAAGACCATGTCTTCCGGGATCTGCGCCACCTGCGAAATGACGGCGACGATGTCTTCTCTCTTCACGTCCCACCGGCGATCGATCTCGGCGCGCACCGCGGCGGTGTCGAGCCATCCGATCGCCTTGTCCGGCAGGTGCAGATGACGCATGTAGCGCGGCGACAGCTCGAGGGCCGCGTCGAGCGCTTCGTCGAGCAGATGCACCGAGTAGTTCCGCTCGAGCCGCGGCCGCAGGCTGTACAGAATCTGCCGGGTCTCTTCGATCGTCGGCTCGCAGACGGTGACGCACCGGAAGCGCCGCGCGAGCGCCTCGTCTTCCTGGATGTATTCCTTGTACTCGCTGAGGGTGGTCGCCGCGACCATCCGAATCTCGCCGCGCGCCAGCACCGACTTGAAGATGTTGGCCGCGTCCGAGGGCGCCCCGAGCGCCGAGCCGGCCCCGACCATCGTGTGCGCCTCGTCCACGAAGAGAATGAGGTTTGGACGCTCCTTGAGCTCGCGGATCACGTTCTGGATGCGGTCCTCGAACATGCCGCGGAGCATCGTCCCGGCGACCATCGTGTTCATCTGCAGGTTGACGACCTGGCAGTCGCGCAGCCGCACGGGCACGGTGTCGGGCTCGAACTCGATCCGCCGGGCGAGACCTTCGGCGATCGCCGTCTTGCCGACGCCGGGCTCGCCGATCAGCATCACGGAGTTCGCGCGTTCGCGGTGGCAGAGAATCTCGAGCACCTGCTGGATTTCCTTGTCGCGGCCGAACACCGGCGGGAGCTTGTCCTGACGCGCGAGCAGGTTCAGGTTCGTGGCGAAATGCTTGAGGAACGGCGGCAGCTCGAACCGCTTCTTCAGCCGCTCTTCCCGCAGCTCGAGGTCGCGCATGCGCGCGTTGAGGCGCGTGACGAGAACGTCCGGCTCGACGCCGTGGCGCCTCAGGATCGACACGGGCACGCCTTGCGTCTCTTCGAAGACCGCCGAGAACAGATCGGCGGCCTCCACCGTCTGGCGTCCCGCGCGGCTGGCATGGTGGAGCGCCAGCTTGAAGACGAGCTTCGTCGCCGGCGAGACGCGCAACTCGCGGTCGGCAAACGAGGGCATCATGTGCAGGTGCTCTTCGATCGCCTGGAGAATCGTGTGCGGGTTGAGCTCGATGTCCCGCATCACCTCCGCGAACATGTCCCACTCGACCTGCGCGAAGGCCAGGAAGATGTGCTCGTTGGTGAGCAGCGCGTGCTCGTGCCGGCGAGCTTCTTCCAGGGCGCGGTCGATGATCCGCTGCGCGGTTTCGCCAATCTTGCTCGGTGAGATGTCGAGGTCGTCCACGTGCACGTCTGCCTCCGTTGATGTTAAAAAGCAAGACGTACGCCACGACGGACGTTCGTCGCAGAGCAGCGTACGGCGGGCGCAAGCGGCTCTGTGTGCACGGCTTGCGCGCCGGAGGCGACGGCATCCCGGGGAGGCGTGGCCGGGCGGCCACTCGGCCGGGCGGCCTCGGAATGGGAAAATGCCGTGGTCTTGTGGCCTACGGCCGGGCCAACTGCATGAGCGCCTGGATGCGCTGCTCGGTCGGCGGATGCGTGCTGAACAAGCCCATCAACCCCGAGATCGAGAACGGCTTGACGATGAACATGTGCGCCGTCGCGGGATTCGCGTCGAGCGGCACAATCTTGGACGCCGATTCGATCTTCCGGAGCGCGCTGACCAGGCCGAGCGGACTGCCCGCGATGAGCGCGCCGCCGGCGTCCGCGTCGAACTCGCGCGAGCGCGAGATCGCCGCCTGAATCAAGAGTGCGGCGACCGGCGCCAGGATCATGGTCGCCAGCAGCGCCACGGGATTCGATCCCTGGCGGTCGTCGCTGCGTCCGGAACCCCAGAACAGCGCAAACCGTGCCGTCATCATGATGGCCGCGGCGAGCGTCGCCGCGACGGAGCTGATTAGGATGTCACGGTGCTTCACGTGCGCCAGCTCATGGCCGAGCACGCCATCGAGCTCCTCGTCCGTCAGGATCTGCAGAATGCCCTCGGTGGCGGCGACGGCCGCGTGCTGCGGGTTTCGGCCGGTGGCAAACGCGTTCGGTGACGCCTGCGGGATCACATAGCAGCGCGGCTGCGGCAGCCCCGCGCGCGACGCGAGCCGGCTGACAATCCGGTAGAGGCGATGATCCGGTCCGACCTCCTGCGCGTTGTACATGCGCAGCACCATCTTGTCGGAGAACCAGTACGAGAAGAAGTTCGTGCCGACCGCGAAGAGGAAGCCGAGCATCAGTCCTTCGGCGCCGCCGAGTGCTTCGCCGATGACGAGCAGAAGCGCGCTGAGCGTGCCGAGCAAAAGCGCCGTTTTGACCGCGTTGGACATGGCTGTTTCTTTACGTAGCGCGATTCGTTTTACGTGGCACGCAACCCATGGCTGAGAGTGGCAACCAGCCCCGCGACCAGCGCGGCACGGTCGACCAGCGGTTCGATCTCGACGTGCTCGTGAAGCGCGTGTGCACCGTCGCCAATCGCCCCGAGCCCATCTAACGTGGGAACCCCGAGGGCCGCCGTGAAATTCCCGTCCGAGCCGCCGCCGGTGCTGCCCTCGCCGAGCGTCTGTCCGAGCTGACGGGCGACCTCGTGTGCCTGGTTGTACAGACGCTCCACGTGCTCGCTGCGTTCCAGCGGCGGCCGATCGACGCCGCCCGTCAGCGACAGGCTGGTCCGCGGGTCCACCACGCGCAGGCTCCGCAAGGCGGCATCCAAGCAGCTGGCGTCCGCGGCGGTCGGCACCCTTACATCGACGGTCGCCCGCGCCTCGTCGGGAATCACGTTCGATCGCCGACCACCCGACACCTGCACGACGTTGACGAGGATGCCGCGATCGAGATCCTGAAGTGCGTTCACGTGCAGAATCTGCTGGGCGAGCTCCTGCACGGCGCTGGCGCCTTTCTGCGGTTCGATTCCCGCGTGCGCAGAAACGCCGCGCACCACGATCTCGTAGCCACCGCACCCCTTGCGCGACGTCTTCAGCGCGCCTCCCGGCAGCGACGGCTCGAGGACCAGCACCGCATCGCTCCGGCGCGCTTCGTCTTCGATCGCGGCCCGCGACGTGCCGCTGCCAAATTCCTCGTCGGTCGTCCACAGCATGACAATCCGATGCGACGACAGACCGCCAGCCTCGGACAGCGCGCGCGTGGCGAGCAGGCCGATGGCGATGCCAGCCTTCATGTCGAACGTGCCCGGGCCGTGCAGACGGCCGCCGCGCCGTTCGAGCGGCATCTGCGCGAGCTGACCAATCGGCCATACGGTATCGAAGTGGCCCAGCAGCAGCACCTGCGGCGTGGCATCGCGGGGATGCGGCGACGCCGCCGGGAACTCGCCACGCAAATGGTCGCCGCGGTCCGAACGGCTCAGCCGCGTCACGCGGCCACCGGCCGCTTCCATGCGCGACGCCAGCTCGCGGCCGCATCGATCCACGGCCGCCTTGTCGGTCGTCGGCGACTCGAGGCGCACCAGCGCCTCGACGGTCTGGATCAGCCAGTCGCTTTCACTGCGGCAGAATTTCTGGAGGTCGTATAATCGGGGCATGTGCACCGCAACAGAGGCACGGAGGGATCGGGCCACAGAGATGTACGCCACGGAGGCACGGAGTCGCGGAGATCAGACGTCACAGTACGAATACATCCTTCAGTGCAAAGGCACTCTCAGCGGCCTTCAGTACAAGACTATTCTCCGTGCCTCCGTGACTCTGTGGCTATTTTCTCTCAGCGTTCTCTGTGCCTCGGTGGCATTCGCGCAGCAGCCGCCCGTGCCCCAGCCGTTTCCACGGCCGGGCGCCCAGACGCCCGCCCGGCAGACGCCGGCGCCGCCGCAGAGCGTGCAGAAGCCGCCTACTACTGCGCCGGCACCAGCGGCCGCTCAACCGGACGGCCCGCCGACCGAAGCGATGCTCGGCGTGCCGATCTATCCGGGCGCGCAGTTCATCGCCTCCTACGACGCCGGCCGCGGCCAGCGCTACTACATCTTCGGATCGCCCGCGCCGTTTGTCGATCTCGTCGGCTTCTACCGAAACGTGTTGAAACAGAAAGGCGAGCTGGTGTTCGACGTGCCCGCGACGCACGAGTTCGACGTCGGCAAATTTCGCGAGGACGTCATGGCCTTCCCGCCCGGCGTCACGATCAAGGATTACCAGACAGACGTCTCGCAGGGGTATCCGAATCCGAAGCCAAATGGCCAGCCCGCGCGCTTCCCGTCGATCATCCAGATTGTGCCGGTCGTGGACAAACCTTGAAATTTGAGGATTTGAGGATTTGAGGATTCGAGGATTTGAGAATCTGAGAATCTGAGACGCGGGGGTCTCGCGCCCAAATCCTCAGCCGGACAAATCCTCAATTCCCCAAATTCTCAAATTCAGATTTTCACGTAAATCTCCCGCTTCTTCCTGAACTCCAGCGACTTTTCTTCCATCCCGGCGGCAACCGCGGCAGCATCGTCAACGCCCTTGGTCCGCGCGTAGTCGCGCACCTGCTGCGTCAGCTCCATCGAGCAGAACTTCGGTCCACACATCGAGCAGAAGTGCGCGAGTTTGGCTCCCTCGGCGGGCAGGGTCTCGTCGTGGTACGCGCGCGCGGTGACCGGGTCGAGCGCCAGGTTGAACTGATCGTCCCACCGGAAATCGAATCGCGCCTTCGAGAGCGCATCGTCCCATTCGCGCGCCCGGGGATGGCCCTTCGCGAGATCGGCGGCGTGGGCGGCGATCTTGTACGCGATCACGCCCGCCTTCACATCATCGCGGTTCGGCAGGCCGAGGTGCTCCTTCGGCGTGACGTAGCAGAGCATGGCCGTGCCGTACCAGCCGATCATCGCCGCGCCGATCGCGGACGTGATGTGGTCGTAGCCGGGCGCGATGTCAGTGGTCAACGGGCCGAGCGTATAGAACGGCGCTTCCTGGCACCATTCGAGCTGCTTCTCCATGTTCTCCTTGATGAGATGCATGGGAATGTGGCCGGGTCCCTCGTTCATCACCTGGACGTCGTACTCCCACGCGATCTTCGTC
>DATATJ010000274.1:0-5236 GCA_036268855.1 Vicinamibacterales bacterium | reverse complement strand
GTGGACGTCGTCATCATCGCCGACGATGCACGGGTGCCGATTGCCGGTGCGCCGGCCGGACGTGGAGGACGCGCGCCGGTTCGACCGGAGTATGCATACGCGCTCAGCGCAACCGATTTGCAGGCATTCGATCGCTTCGTTCGCGAGGGCGGCACGCTGGTCTGCCTGAACAACGCGACCGCGTTTGCGATTCACGAGCTGCAGTTGCCGGTGAAGAATGTCGTCGCCGGCCTGAAGCCGGAAGAGTTCTTCCTGCGCGGATCGCTCGTACAGGTCACGACCGACCCGACGCAACCGGTGATGGCTGGCATGCCCCAGACGGCCGCCGTCTTCGCGGACAGCAGCCCCGTCTTCGAGACGCTCGACGGATTCGCCGGCCACGTACTCGCCCGTTACGAGGAATCAGGATCGCCGCTGCTGTCTGGATACCTCATCGGCGAGCAGTACACCTATGGCAAAGCCGCCGCGCTCGACGTGAACGTGGACGCCGGCCACGTCGTGCTGCTCGGCTTCCGCCCGGAATGGCGCGATCAGCCGTTCGGAACGTTCCGCATTCTGTTCAACGCGGCGATGAACGTGCGATGAGACGCGCGGCCTGGCTGATCGTCGTCATCGCCGCCGTCGCGATGATGGCGCCGGCCGCCGCCGAGCGGCAGGGACGGCGCGGCAGGCGCGGCAGTTTCGAAAGCGTCGGGCCGAACCCGAGCTACGACGGCGCGTTCCGCTTCTGCCGGATCATGTTCCGCAACTCGAGCACCGGCGACGGCGCTGGCTGGTACGTCGACTACCCGCGCGCGGATCTCAACCTCACGTTCAGGCTCTCCGAGCTCACGATGACGCCGGTGAGCCGTAACCCGTCGGAGGGCTTCAACCACAACGTCTATCGGTTGACCGATCCGCAGCTGTACGAGTGCCCGTTCATCATGATGACGGAGCCCGGCGGCGCATACTTCGACGACGATGAAGCGGCCGGCCTTCGCGCGTACCTGGATCGCGGCGGATTTCTGTGGGCGGACGATTTCTGGGGCGACTATGCGTTCAACGCCTGGGCGGCCGAACTGCGGAAGGCGCTGCCCGCGGCGGAGTTTCCGATCGTCGATCTCACGCCGGAGCACCCGATTTTCCACACGCTCTACGTCGTGCCGCGGGTGCCGCAGATTCCGTCGATCGACTTCTGGCTGGGGACGGGCGGACGCACCTCAGAACGCGGCGCCGCCAGCGCGGAGCCGCACGTGCGCGCGATCTTCGACGACCGCGGGCACATGATGGTGCTGATGACGCACAACACCGATTTCGGCGATGCCTTCGAGCGCGAAACCGACGACCGCCGCTACTTCGATGCGTTCGCCGGCCCGGGCTATGCGTTCGGCGTCAACGTGCTGTTGTACGCGATGAGCCACTGACTCACGCGGACGCGTGGGCGATGTTCTTGGTGTCGATCCCCGCGCGCTTGAGCAGGCCCTCGAACGCCGGCTTATCCACCGCCTTCGAGTAGGCCTCATCCGGCGCGACGAGCTTTTTGGTGACCAGCTCCATCAGCGCGTCGTTGAGCGACACCATACCCACCGCTTTGCCGACCTGCATCATCGAGGGAATCTGGAAGGTCTTCCCTTCGCGAATCAGGTTGGCGATCGGCGTCGTGGCAATCAACACCTCGAGCGCGGCGATGCGTCCGCCGCCGATCTTGCGGCACAGATTCTGGGCGATCACCCCTTTGAGCGACTCCGACAGCATGATGCGAATCTGCGCCTGACGATCCGCGGGAAACTGATCGATCACCCGATCGATCGTGGACGCGGCGGTCGTGGTGTGCAGCGTGCCGAAGACCAGGTGCCCGGTTTCGGCGGTCTCGATGGCAATCGCCACGGTCTCCAGGTCGCGGAGCTCGCCGACCAGGACAATATCGGGATCCTCGCGGAGCGCCGCACGGAGCGCGTTCTTGAACGAGGCGGTGTGGGTGTGGACCTCGCGCTGGTTGATCAGGCACTGCTGGTTCTCGTGCACGAACTCGATCGGGTCCTCGATCGTGATGATGTGATCCTGGCGCGTCTTGTTGATGTAGTCGATCATCGCGCACAGGGTCGTCGACTTCCCCGAGCCCGTGGGTCCGGTGACCAGCACGAGCCCCTTGTTCAGCTTGCAGAGATTCAGGATGAAGGGCGACAGCCCGAGCTGCTCGGCCGTGAGGATCTTCGTCGGGATGACGCGGAAGACCGCGCCCCATCCCTTGCGGTCGGCGAAGACATTCGCGCGGAACCGCGCGAGGCCGGTGATCTCGTAGGCGAAGTCCGTGTCGTGATGCTCCTCGAACTGCGCGCGATTCTGCGCCGGCATGATCGGCTCGAGCAGACGGCGCATGATGTCGTCGGTGAGCACGGGAATCGTCTCGTCCAGCCGCACCATGCGGCCATCCTTGCGGACCAGCGGCGGCGTACCCACGGTCAAGTGCAGATCGGAGGCGCCGGCCGCTGTCATCAGGTGGAAGAGCCGGTCGATCGCGGGAGGCGCGGCGGCGTCGGGTGGCGTCATGATTCAGTCGTTTCCGCAAGCTCGATGATGTGCGCGACGTTCACGATCAACGTCGCGTCTGGAATCTCGACGTACAGAAACGTCTCGCTCGACCGTGCGAAGTCGCTGAGCCGATCGCGTCCGTGCGGCCGATCGACGCGCACGGTGCCGTTGACCCGCGCGCCGTTCGACAGCAGCAGTGACACGGAACGCCGCGTGGCGACCTCGTAGTCGGGGAGGCGCTTTGGCTCGTCGTCGCCCCCCAGCTCCACCATCACGACGTACAGCCGGTTGTACAGGAGCGTGCGTCCCGCACCCTGGTCGTCCGCCTCGAATGGAAAAAAGCCTGCTTCGCCTGTCAGCAGATCCTTGACGCGTTCGGGGCCGTTCCCGGTCGCGCTGGCGCCGGCGACGAAGAAACAGCCGTGCACCGTGCTGCCGTCGGCGAGCGTCAGGATCGCGTTGGTCTTGCCCTTCTCCACCCGGAATTCGGACACGAAAGGAAACGTATCATGGTTCGCCTCCGCCGGACGGCCACCACCTGCGGTAAAATTCGCGCAATCGTGCGCAACCTTCAATGCGTTCTGGCGTTTTGCCTCCTGCCGGTGGCGTCGGCGGCCGCGATCGCGGTGGCCGCCAGTGTCGACTGGCCGATCAACGGCGGGCCTGGCAATGGCCGGTACTCGCCGCTCACGCAGGTCAACACGCGCAACGTGCAGACGCTGCAGGTCGCGTGGACCTACGACTCGCACGACGCGTTCGCGGGCTCCGAGATGCAGAGCAACGCGATCGTCGTGGACGGCGCCCTCTACGCGACGACGCCCACGCTGAAGGTGATCGCGCTCGACGCCGTGACTGGCCGGCAGCTGTGGAAGTTCGATCCGAGCGGCGGCTCGACCGCGCTGAGCCGCTTCCGTCACCGCGGCGTCACGGTCTATCGCGATCGGGTGTTCGTCACGTATCGGAGCGCGCTTTGGGCCCTCGACAAGCGTACCGGCCGGCCGATCGCCTCGTTCGGCGCGGGCGGCCACATCGACTTGCGCGACGGGCTCGATCAGCCCGCGGAAGGACTCAGCGTGAGCGCGAGCACGCCCGGCGCCATTTTCGAGGACATGCTGATCCTCGGCACGTCGGTGCCCGAGACGCTGCCAGGCTCGCCCGGCCACATTCGCGCCTTCGATGTGAACACCGGGAAGGTGCGCTGGATCTTCCATACGATTCCCCGTCCCGGGGAGTTCGGCTACGACACGTGGCCGAAGGACGCCTACAAGATCTCCGGCGGCGCAAACGCATGGGCCGGCGTCACCGTCGACGTGAAGAACGCGATGGTCTTTGCCGCCACCGGATCGGCGTCGTTCGATTTCTACGGCGTCACGCGGCACGGCGACAATTTGTTCGCCGACTGCGTCCTCGCACTCGACGCCCGCACCGGCAAGCGCGTCTGGCACTTTCAGGGTCTGCACCACGACCTGTGGGATTGGGATTTTCCGTCGCCGCCGAGCCTCGTGACCGTGATGCACGACGGACGCAAAGTGGACGCGGTGGCGCAGACGACGAAGTACGGGTACGTGTACGTGCTCGATCGAAAGACCGGCGCCTCGCTGTTCCCCATCGAATACCGTAAGGCCCCGGCGTCTGATGTCGAGGGCGAGCAGGCTGCGGCCACGCAGCCGTATCCGTTGAAGCCGCCGCCGTTCACACGACAGGGACTCACAGCGGACATGCTCACGACGCGCACGCCCGAGGCGCATGCCGCGGTGCTCGCGCGGTTCAACGCGATGGCGAAGGGGTTTCTCGTGCCGCCGTCGCTGCGCGGCACGATCGTGTTCCCGGGCTTCGACGGAGGCGCGGAATGGGGCGGTTCCGCGTTCGACCCGGACACCGGCCTCCTCTACGTCAACGCGAACGAGATGCCCTGGATCGTCAAGCTGATCCCGAACAACGACACGTCGCTGTACAACAGCAAGTGCGCGACCTGCCATCGGGAGGATCGAAAGGGCTCGCCGTCCGCGCCCTCGCTCGAGCACGTCGGCGACCGACATACGAAGGACGAGATCACGACGATCATCCGGCAGGGCACCGGCCGGATGCCCGCCTTCCCCGACATGGGCGCCCGGAACATCAGCGACGTCGCCGACTTCCTGATCACCGGACGCGACAAGGGCGCGGACCCGGACCTCGAGAACGATCCGAGCTGGCTGAAGTATCGCAGCGACGGCGAGGCGATCTTCCAGGATCCGGACGGCTATCCCGCGGTCACTCCGCCCTGGGGCACGCTCAGCGCGATCGACCTGAACGCGGGGACGATGCGCTGGCAGATTCCGCTCGGTGAGTTCCCGGATCTGGCCGCAAAGGGAATGCGGAACACGGGCAGCGACAACTACGGCGGTCCGGTCGTCACGGCGAGCGGCCTCGTGTTCATCGCCGCCACGAACTTCGACAAGAAGTTTCGCGCCTTCGACAAGCTCACGGGCCGATTGCTCTGGGAAGCGCCTCTACCGGCGGCGGGCAACGCGACGCCGTCGATCTACGCGATCGACGGCCGCGAGTTCATCGTGATTGTGTGCGGCGGCGGCAAGAACGGCGCGCCGTCCGGCAGCAGCATCGTGGCGTTCGCGCTGCCGAAGTGACGCCGCCCGGCACCGGCGGCTCTCGAGCTAGCTGGTCGGTTTAATCGAGATCTGCACGACCTTGCGGAACTTCACCGGAACGCCGTTCAGCAGAGCCG
>DATATJ010000273.1:0-2137 GCA_036268855.1 Vicinamibacterales bacterium | reverse complement strand
ATTCTTCGCGACGCGCCTGGTGACGGCGCTGCTGTTCAACGTCAGCGCGACCGACGTCACGACGTTCGTCGCCGTGCCGTTCGTGCTGGCGTTCGCCGCCCTCGGCGCGAGCTATCTGCCCGCTTTGCGCGCTACGCGGATCGACCCGATGGTGGCGCTCCGCTATGAATGAGTGGGTATCCGCGTCATTCATAGTGCAGCGCGACCATCGGGTCCACCAGCGACGCACGACGCGCCGGCAGATATCCCGCGAGCGCTGACACCGCGACCATCACTGTCGTCGCGCCGGCCATCGTCAGGAGATCGGTCGGTGCGAGCCCGAAGAGCATGCTCGCGACGAGGCGGCCGGCGGCGATCGCCCCGCACAGCCCCGCGGCGACGCCGGCGGCCACCAGCGTCATCGATTCGCCCATCACCAGGCGCCGCACGTCCTCTCCTCGGGCGCCGAGCGCCATGCGGATGCCGATCTCGTTCGTGCGCCGCGAGACGCTGTACGACATCAGCCCGAACAGCCCGATCGCCGCCACGAGCAGGGCGAGGCCGCCGAACAGCGTGTACGCCTGCGCGAACACCTTTTCCTGAAGAAACCGGTGCTCGACCTCGTCGAGCTGCGTCGAGATATTCATCAGCGGCAGATTCGGATCGACGTCCCTGACGGCCTGACGGACGCTGCCGATCGCGGCCAGCGGATCGCCTGCCGTGCGCACTTCGAACGTCGCGGTTGGCCGTGGCGCCTGCCGGTACGGTACGTACATGGTCGGGACAACCGCGTCACGCACGCTGTCGTACTTCGCGTCGCGCAGGATGCCGACCACCTCGATCTTGCCGCTGTCCTCGAGTGCCGTGCCGAAGTGCCGGCCGATGGCCGGGTCGTTCGGGAAGAACTTGCGCGCGGCGGCCTGGTTGATCACACCGACAAACGGCGCGCCTTCCGTATCGCGCGGCGTGAATCCACGTCCCGCCACCAGCGGGATTTCCATCGTCTCGAAAAAAGCGGGCGACACGACCACGCGATAGATTTCGTCCCGTTGACCGGGAGAGTACGTACGGCCCTGAACGAACATGTTCGTCGAGTTGATGCTCCCGGCGAGCAGCGCCGGATTGGACCAGGCGATCGAGCGCACGGACGCGATGGACCCGAGACGCTCGCCGATCCGGTCGAACAAGAGGCTCTGTTTGGCCGTGTCGTACCGATTCAGGCTCGGGTTGATGCGGAACAGCAGCACGTTCTTCGGATTGAAGCCGACGTCCACCTGCCGGAGACTCTGGAGCGTTCGCAGGAACAGGCCAGCGCCGACGAGCAGTATCAGCGAGATCGCGATCTGCGCGACCAGCAGCGATTGGCCAAGAAGGCTTCGCCCGCCCGTGACGCTTCGGCCCGTCTGTTTGAGCGTCGCGTTCACGTCCGTCCGCGTGGCGCGCAGCGCGGGTGCGACGCCGAAGATGATGCCGGTCGCCGTGGTGACGACGATCACGAACGCCAGGACGCGCCAGTCGAGCGGCGTGACGCGGCCGGTGACGCCGGGCAGCAGCGCCTGTCCCCAACGGCCGACGACGACGCCCCCGGCGCCGCCGATGGCGGAGAGCAGTAGGCTCTCCGTCAGGAGCTGGCGCACCAGCCGGCCACGGGTCGCGCCGAGCGCCAGTCGAACCGACAGCTCGCGCTGCCGTGCGGTGGCGCGCGAGAGGAGCAGATTGGCGACATTGGCGCACACGAGCAGCAGCACCAGGAGCACCACCGCGCTGAGTACCGTGACCGCGCGCACGTCCTTCGTCTCGACGTCGTAGACGCCGCGGCTGCCGGAATCGACGATCAGCTCCGGCATCTCCCTGCGGTCGCGCAGGTACGACCGCGATCGCTCCTGCGCTGGCAACGAGGACATGTACGCGTCGAATCCGGCCTTGGCTGTGTGCTGGAATACTCCCCCGAGATTGCCCTGAACCTGCGCGGCGGTCACCCCCGGCTTGAGCCGTCCCATCACGTGCAGCCACCAGTTCGTGGGCTGTGACAGCCAGAGCTGCGCGTCCACCTTCTCGCCGGGCGCCGCGGGCCGATTGAGCTGCGGCACGAGCGCCAGCGGCATCGACACGTCGGGTGGGTCGGCGACGGCCTGCTGTTCGCCGGTGAACTCGGGCG
>DATATJ010000272.1:0-28891 GCA_036268855.1 Vicinamibacterales bacterium | reverse complement strand
CGATCTGTCATTGCTGCTCCTTCAGGACGCTGCGCTGCGCCATGGGGAATGGGTGAATTGGCGACTTGGTGAATTCAAACAATCACCAACTCACCAACGCTCCAGTTCGCCAGCTGCGTAGCGAAGCGGCCACCATTGTGGTGGCAAGGAATCGCCCGTCCGTTCGTTGGAGGGGCTATTCGGTTGTAACGGGATCGCCGCCGTTGTAGCCGTTCATCATCGCCTCGATCCCGGAGGTGATGAACGTGTCGGCCGCATCGGCCGCGCGCGCAATCATGCGCTCGACCTCCACTGCCTCGTCCGTGTCGAACCGCGAAAGCACGTGATCCGCCATGTTCCGCCGGTCGTCGCCGCGCCCGACCCCGAGCCGGAGCCGCGCGAACTGGTCGCCCAGATGCGCGATCGCCGACTTCAGTCCGTTGTGCCCGCCCGCCGATCCGCGCGCCCGCGCCCGGATACGGCCGAGCGGCAGCTGCACCTCGTCGACGATCACCAGCACGTCGGCGATGTCGATCTTGAAATAGCGCGTCAGCTCGCCGATCGCCTGGCCGCTGTTGTTCATGAACGTCAGCGGCTTGACCAGCACGACGCCTTCCTCGGGTCGTCTCCACCGCGCGATCAGCGCCTCGGCCGGCGCCGTCTCGAACGTCACCGCAGCGCGCCGCGCGATCTCGTCCACGACTGCGAACCCGACGTTGTGGCGCGTGCCGCTGTACTTCTCGCCGGGGTTCCCGAGTCCGACGATCGCTTTCACTCTGCAATCTGCAATCTGAAATCTGAAATCTGAAATCTCTATTTCTTTTTGTCGTCCTTCTTCTTCTCGTCCTTGTCGGCCGCTTCCTCGTCCTTCTTGCCCTTCTTGATGACTTCGGGCTCGGCGGTGGCGGCCGGCGCCGCGGCTGCATCGGCCGGCGCGGCAACCTCTTCGGCCTTCGGCATGATCACGTGCACCAGCATCAGCTCGGCGTCGCTGATCGGCTTCCACTTCACGCCGGTCGAGATGTCGCGCACGCGCACGCCCTGGTGGAGCATCAGCTCGCTGACGTCCACTTCGACGTGCTCCGGGATGTCGGCCGGGAGGCACTCGATCTCGATTTCGCGCCGGATGAACTCGAGGATGCCGCCCTGCTGCTTCACGCCCTTCGGCTCCCCCTTGACGATCACGGGGATCGTCAGGCGCAGCATCTTGTCCATCGCGATCTTGTAGAAGTCGGCGTGGAGCACGTGGTGCGTGATCGGATCGAGCTGGTATTCCTTCACCAGCACGCGCGTGTCGCCGGCGCCGGCCAGCTTCAGCGCGATCAGCGTGTTGGCGCCCGACTCCGAGTGCAGGATCTTGAGCAGCGCCTTGGGCTCGACGGCAATCGGCGTCGCGTCCTTGCCTTCGCCGTAGAGCACCGCCGGCACGTGGCCGCCGCGGCGCGTGCGCCGCGCTTCATTTTTGCCGAACGTGTCGCGCGCCGTCGCTTCGAGTATCGCTTCCATGTTTCCTCTTCAGTGGGGCTGGAGGCTAGGGGCTGAAGCTGGAAGACCTCCGCCCTTATACCGCCATCCTCTTATCCCTAATCCCTAGCCTCTAGCCTCTAGTCCCCAGCCCCTAGTTCCCGGCCCCTAGTTCCCGGCCCCTAGACAAACAAACTGGAGACCGACGTCTCCTCGTGAATCGACTTGATCGCCTGACCGAGCAGCCGGGCGACCGACAGCACGACGATCTTGCTGGATCGCTCCCGGTGCGCCGCCACCGCGATCGTGTTGGTGACGATCAGCCGATCGATCGGCGACTCCTCGATGCGGTCGATCGCCGGGCCCGACAGCACCCCGTGCACCGCGCATGCGAGCACCCGCTCGGCGCCGTTGCTCTTCAGCGCCTTGGCGGCTTTCGTGATGGTGCCCGCCGTGTCGATGATGTCGTCCTGGATGATGCAGGTGCGTCCGCGCACGTCGCCGATGACGTTCATCACTTCCGCCGTGCCATCGTCGGTGCGCCGCTTGTCGATGATGGCGAGCTCGGCACCCAGCCGCTTCGCGTACGCGCGCGCGCGCTCCGCGCCGCCGGCGTCCGGCGACACCAGCGTCAGGTTCGAGTACTCGAGCCGCGCCAGGTAGTCGATGATCACCGGCGCCGCGAACAGGTGATCGACGGGAATATCAAAGAACCCCTGAATCTGCGCCTTGTGCAGATCCATCGTCAGAACGCGATTGGTGCCGGCGGCGCTGACCAGATTCGCCACGAGCTTGGCGGAGATCGGCACGCGCGGCTTGTCCTTGCGATCCTGGCGCGCGTAGCCGTAGTACGGCACGACCGCCGTGATGCGTGCCGCCGACGAACGGCGGAACGCGTCGATCATGACGAGCATCTCCATGATGTGCTCGTCCACCGGTGCGCTGGTCGGCTGCACGACGAACACGTCGGTGCCCCGGATGTTCTCGTCGATCTGGAACGAGACTTCGGAGTCCGGAAACCGCCGCAACCGCGCTACCCCGGGCTGCACGCCGAGAAACGCCGCGATCTCCTTCGTCAGTTCGGGATGCGCGCTCCCGGAAAACACCTTCAACTCGCCGAAACCGGTCGCCATGAACGGCTCACCCATCACCAACTGCCTCGCGAATTGGCTGGGGCGGAAGGATTCGAACCTTCGAATACGGGATCCAAAGACCCGCGCCTTACCACTTGGCGACGCCCCATTTTGAACACACCGCGGTTGCGTCCGGCACCCTCTCGGCGGATTAGAAGCAGAAACGTGACCTCTGGAGTGGGCCGAACCGCGTGGCGCAAACGGTAAGTTTATACGATGGGCTCAGGAGGCGGCAAGAGTCTGATATTTCACGCGGTTCACCGTCCGCGTGACGACGGTTCGCCGCGAACGGGTCGCCAGCGCCCGCGCCGCGGCGTCGGCGGCAATTCGCGTGGGAAACAGCCCGAAAACGGCCGAGCCGCTCCCCGACATGGCCGCCCGGCTGGCACCCTGGCGGCGGAGCGCCGCCACGATCCGGCCGATCTCGGGGTGATGCCGCACGACGACCGCCTCGAGGTCGTTCAGCACGTCGGCGGCGGAACCTTGGGAGCCCCGTGACCCCGGAGAACGCTGGGAACCGTGGGAACGATGCCACCACCCAAAGGCGTCCCGGGTGCTGACGCCAAATGCCGGCAGCACCAGCGTCACCCACGCGGCGGGTGCGTCGACGAGCGGATAGACCTCGTCGCCGCGGTCGAGTCCGAGGACCGTTCCGCCATCCAGAAAAAACGGGACGTCCGCGCCCAGCGCCGCGGCCATCGCGTGCATGCGCGCGGGCGGAATTCGGACGCCCCAGAGCGCTTCGAACCCGCGCAGCACCGCCGCCGCATCGCTGCTGCCTCCGCCGAGCCCCGCCTGCATCGGAATGCGCTTCGCGATGCGGATCGCAATATCGCGCGGCGCGCCGGCCGCTCCCGCCGCGCGCGCGATCATCTCGGCCGCCCGCCATACGAGGTTCGTCTTGTCGGCGGGACATGCCGGATCGTCACACGCCAGTTGGAACGGCCCGGAGCGCTCACGGAACGTCAGCGTGTCGTGCAGCGCCACCGATTGGAAGATCGTGCGCAGCGCGTGATACCCGTCCGGCGCGGAGCCGACGATGCGGAGCGAGAGGTTGATCTTGGCGGGCGCGCGGACGCGCAGCAGCGGCTCAGCGCTCATGGGCCTTCGGTGCGAGGGGCCCCGACCGCCGCAGTTCCTCGAGGGAAATCGGCGTCGACGAGGCGGGAGCCTGAATCGTGAAGGCGTCGGCGCCGAGCGGCACGTTCGTCTCCACCTGCGAGAGGACCATCTGCAGATCGAACGCGGTGCCCGGCGTCCGCCCCCCTTCACGCGCGTCGATGCTGGTGACGCGAATCGTCCGCGGCAGCCCGTTCTGGTGATCGCGGTATTCCGTGCGCCACGCGCGGCCGCCTGCGACGCGGCGTATCGACGCCGCCAGCCGCCACGGCTGCCCGGCCGCGTCGCGTTGAAGGTAGATTTCGTCCGCCGACGCACGAGTCAATTGCTGCCACGTGTCGCCGAACTGCCGCGTCTGGGCGTCCGCGCCTAGCGGCGCGGTGCAGCCGGTGAGCGTGGCTTCGAGATCGGCGGCGCCCAGCGGCACGCCGGCGACGGCGTCCAGCACGGCGTCGGCGCGGCCGTGCTCCAGCACGCGCTGATCGCGCGGCAGGAGCAGTGTTGCGTCCTCTCCGGTCGCGACGAAGATGAAGAGCGGAGGCCCGAACGGCGCGACGGCTTCGAGCCTCGCGGACGCGGGGGCCGAGACGCCGGCCGAGAGCCGCCCGCGAAGGCGATGGCCGCCGGCCGATCCGCTGACGGCGATTTCAGCCGTCAAGGTGCGAAGCGCGCGGCAGGCCGACGTGGCCTGCGTGAGCGCCGCCGCCGCTTCCTGCGCCGGCACCGCGCTCCCGGGGCCCGACGGCAGCTTCATCAGCGGGCTGCCGCACGAGGCGGCGCACAGCGCCGCGAGCACGACGAGCCGCCGCGACGTCGTCGACGCTCGACTCTCGACGGTCACTTCTTGATTTTCTGCTTCGCCGCGCGGATCTTCTTGTCGATGTCGCTGCGGTCGATCGAATCGCCGTCGCCGTCGAGCGCCCGCGTCCACGCGGTGATGGCCGCGTCGTAGCGTCCGAGCTTGAAGAGCACCTCGCCGTAGTGATCCTGGATCACCGAGTTGGTCTTCAGCTGATCCGCGGCGCGATGCAGGTTGTCTTCGGCCAGGTCGAGCTTGTCGGCCTTGAAGTACGCCCAGCCCAGGCTGTCGAGGAACGACCCGTTGTCGGGCTCCAGTTGCACCGCGCGCTTGAGCAGGCCCACCGATTCGTCCAGCCGCTCGCCGCGCTCGGCCAGCATGTAGCCCAGGTAGTTGAGCGCCGCCGCGTTTTTCGGGTCGCGCGCGAGCACCTGCTGGAACACGGCTTCGGCGTCGGCGAACTGCTTCTGCTTGTCGAGCACCGCACCCAGCTCGAAGGCGACGCCATCGTCTGACGGGAACTTCTTCTGCGCGTCCTGCAGCGTCTTCACCGCGTCGCCGCCGCGCTCGGCATCGGAGTAGAGCTGCGCGAGAGCGACGTATGCGGACGGCTCGTCTTGATGCTTGGCCAGCAGACCTTCGAGGACCGCAACGGCGTCGCCCGTCTTGCCGCTGGCGCGCAGGGCGCGCGCCTCGATGCGCGAGAGGCGGAGATCGCCCGGATGGTCCGCGAGAGCGGCACGGGTGACGTCGATGGCCGGGCTGTACCGCTTGGCGGCGATGTTGGCTTCGGCGAGATACGCCGCGATGGTCGAATCGCGCGGCGCCAGCCGGCGGGCGTCCTCGAAGGAGGCAAGCGCTTTGTCGAACTGCCCGAGTTGCTGATACGCGAAGCCGAGATGCGGCAAGAGGAGGCCTTCCTCGAAAGCCGTGTCGCTCGACGGTCCGGGCTTGAATTGCGCGACGGCCGGTGCGAGCGCGTCGACCACGGCCTGGTACTGCTGGCGTTCTTCGAGCGCTTCAGCCAGCGCGTAGTAGCCCCAGGGACTCTTGCCGTTCTGGGCGATGACGCTGCGCGCGCTGGTTTCAGCGCCCGGCAGATCGCCGAGCCGGCGCTGGGCCTGCGAGAGCAGATAGAGGGCGCGTGCGTCGGTGGCGCGCGCGGAAACGACGTCCTGCAGAACGTCCCGTGCTTTGGCGACCTGATCATGGCCGCCGCCGTTCAACAGCGCCGAGGCGTAGCGCGTCTTGAGCTCCGCGCTGCGGGGCGCTTGAGTGAGCGCCTTCCCGTACGTGTCGGCGGCCTTCTGCCACTCGTGCTCACGCTCGTAGAAGTCGCCGAGGGTCGGCAAGAGCCGCGGATCGCTGCCCACGCGCTCCTCGAGCCAGGCGACGCCGTCGGGAATCCGTCCGGCGCCGACGTACGCCTCGGCGAGCAACGTCGGACCGTCCTGCCACTGCGCCTCCTGGTTGACGAGGACGGTCAGCAGCGGAATCGCCTTGGCGTACGCACCGGTGGCGAGATACAACCTCGCGAGCGTCGCGCGGACGTTCGGGTCCGCTTCGCCGTCGGGATGATCGATCGCGGCTTCGAGATGCTGAATGGCCTTCGTGACGTTCGCGTCGTTTTTGTCCGACGCCGCGTGCGGCGCGCCCTCGCGACCGCCGTCGGCCATCGCGGCGTAGATGACGCCGAGCACGCGGTTCGCTTCGCGGTTGGCCGGCGCGATCTTCAGCGCCTGCTCGGCGAGCGTCATCGCCTCGGACGCTTTGTTCTGGCGCAGGTAGAGGCCCGCGAGCTCGGCGGGAATGTCGGCCGCGAGCGGGTCGAGCGCCATCGCGCGTTTGTAGGCGGCGATCGCCGCGTCGATCTTGTCGTCGCTCTCGTAGTGATGACCCAGCAGAAACTGATCGTAGGCCGTGGCGACCGAGGTCGAGGCGCTCGCCGGCGCCGCCGGACGGCTATCGCGCGGCGGGGCCTTCTGGCCGGCCTGCGCGAGGGATGCGGACGCTGCGCACACGACGACGAGCATCGCTGCCTTCATACACGTTGAATTGTTCCACAAATGGATAAAGGTGTCATATATTCGCAGCATGGCGGTCGATCCTGAGCTTCTCGCGATTCTGGCGTGCCCTCACTGCAAAACGCCGGTCGCGCTCGTGAAGAACGGCACAGCGCTGAAGTGCGGGACCTGCCACCGCGTCTACCCGATCAAGGACGACATTCCGGTGATGCTCATCGACGAGGCGACGATCGAAAAGTGAGTGATGCGGATTCTGCTCGTCCGCCTTCGCCAGATCGGCGACGTCGTGTTCACGACGCCGGCGGTCCACGCTCTGCGCCTGCGATTTCCTGACGCCCACCTCACATATCTCGTCGAGCCGCACGCCGCCGCGCTCGTCGCCACCAACCCGCGCCTCGACGAGATTCTGGTTGCCCCCCGCGGTACGCTGGCCGCGGAGCTCGCACTTGTACGGCGTCTGCGCGCCGCGCGGTTCGATCTCGCCATCGACTTCCATGGTGGTCCGCGTGCGTCGCTGCTGACCTGGCTGAGCGGCGCGCCGATGCGCATCGGATACGAGGTCGCGGGCCGCGGCTGGATGTATACGCGCCGTGTGCCACGGCCGCGCGAGCTCAGAGCGCGGCACTCGGTGGAGAACCAGTGGGACCTGCTCACGGCGCTCGAGATCCCGCCGCCCGATCCGTCGGCGTTTCCGGTGGAAATGCCAGTCGATGCCGAAGCAGCGCGCAACGTCCAGCGTCGCCTCGCGGAGGCCGGCGTCCGTTCGGACGAACCGCTGATCGTGATCCATGTCAGCGCCGGCAACCCGTTTCGCCGATGGCCGGTCGCCGCATTTGCCGCGCTGGTCCACGGCCTGATCGCGCGCGATCCCGCGCGCCGCGTCATCGTCACCTCGGGGCCGTCGGATCGGGACGCCTCGGGATCGGTGATCGCCCAGGCTCGCGCGCAGCTCGCGGACGCGGCTGCCGCGCGCGTGATCGCGTGCGGCGATTTCTCGCTGGCCGAACTGCGCGCACTCGTGGAGCACGCGGCGCTTTTCGTCGGAGGCGACAGCGGTCCGCTGCACGTCGCCGCCACGAGCGCCGTCCC
Organism: Vicinamibacterales bacterium; assembly: GCA_036268855.1. Classification (GTDB taxonomy): domain Bacteria; phylum Acidobacteriota; class Vicinamibacteria; order Vicinamibacterales; family CAVVIG01; genus DATATJ01. The sequence continues at coordinate 21,284 of DATATJ010000272.1, read as the reverse complement.
GATCGTCGGCCTGTATGGTCCGACGCTCCCGGCCCGGTCGGCGCCGTGGCGCAGCCGGGCGCACGTCGCGGAGTCCGTCGAGGTGTTGGGCCTGCCCTGCAGGCCGTGCGATCAGCGCGTCTGTGCGCCGGGCGATTTCCGGTGCCTCACGTCAGTGCAACCCGCTCAGGTGATCGACGCCGCCGAGCGCGCCTTGGCGCGCGCCGCCGCTGGTAAGATGTCTATGCATGCCTGACACCGTCGCCGCGGCGGCTCCGCCCGATCGCCTGGAGCAAGCCGGCCTCCTCACGCTCTTCGGGGTGGCAGCGGCGCTGCAGTTCTCGATCGCAGCCGCCGAGGCGCTGCTCGCGGTGTCGATCATCTGCTGGCTCACGCTGCTCGCCACCGGCCGCACGCGCGTCGCCGCGCCGCGCTTCTTTCTGGTGCTGCTCGCGTACGCGGCGATCACGCTCGTGTCGACCACGCTGTCGCCCGATCCGCGGGCAAGCCTGTTCGTCTGCAAGCAGATGGTGCTCTTCCTGCTCGTGCCGCTCACCTGCACGTTCATGAACGAACGGCGGGCTCCCGTGATGGTCACGGTGATCGTGACCTTCGCCGCGATCAGCGCCGCGCTCGGCATCTTCGAATACGGCATCCTCCATTTCGACAATCTGCACCGGCGGATCCAGGGCACGCTCGGCCATTACATGACCTACTCCGGGCTGCTGATGCTCGTCGTCGGCCTCGCGCTCGCCCGCGTGCTGTTCGGCCGGGAGGAGCGCCTGTGGTCCGCGCTCGTCATTCCCGCGCTCGCTGTCGCGATCGCGTTGTCGTTCACGCGCACGGCGGCCGTGGGCGCGTGTGCCGGCGCCGCGCTGCTCTTCGCGCTGAAGGATTTCCGGCTGGTCGCGATCGTGCCGGTCGCCGCGGCCGTGTTCATCGCCATCGCGCCAGGGAAAATCGCGGCGCGATACGAGTCCACGTTCAACATGAACGATCCGACTGTCCGCGATCGCGTTGCGATGCTGCACATCGGCGGCCGCATGATCCGCTCGCATCCGCTCGCCGGGGTCGGACCGAATATGGTTCAGCGCCGGTACCTCGACTATCGCGGCGACGATGCGATTGAAAAGGTCAACCCGCACTTGCACGACGTGCCGCTACAGATCGCCGCCGAGCGCGGGCTGCCCGCCCTCGCCGCCTGGCTCTGCTTCATCGTCGTCGTCGTGGTCGACCTCGGACGCCTCTTCCGCGCGGGAGCGCACCGTTTTCTGGCCGCCGCGGGACTCGCGGCAGTGGCCTCGATGCTCACGGCCGGCCTCTTCGAATACAACTTCGGGGACTCCGAGTTCCTGATGCTGTTCCTGATTCTCATCACGCTGCCCTTCGCAGTCGAACGTTCGGCCGCAATGGCGAACGCCGCGGGCCGCCGCACCGCATGAGGCTGCCCGCCCTCGATGCGGGCCGTGCGCGTGCGATCGTCGCGCGCTTCGCCGCGTTGCCCGTCCTCGTGGCCGGCGACGTCATGCTCGACCGGTTCATCATCGGCCAGGTGTCGCGGATCTCGCCCGAAGCGCCGGTGCCGATCGTGCGTTTCCACCGCGAACAGCTGCGGCTGGGAGGCGCTGCCAACGTCGCGCACAACATCGCCGCCCTGGGCGGGCGGCCGTCGCTCGTCGCCGTCGTGGGGGCCGACGCCGCCGCAGGACGTCTGCGCGAGCAGTTGTCGGCAGCGGGCATTCCGGCGACGGGCCTCGTCGAGGACCCCGAGCGGCCGACGACGGAGAAAGTACGGATTGTGACCGATCGGAACCAGCAGGTCGCCCGCGTGGATTACGAACGCGACGATGACGTGGGCGGCGCGATCGAGCAGGCGATCGCCGAGCGCCTCGCGCGGCACGGACGCGAGGCGCGTGCGCTGCTCGTGTCCGACTACCTGAAAGGGGTCGTGACGCGCTCGCTCGTGGACGCGCTGCTCGCCGCCGGCGCCGCCGCAGGCGCGCCGCTGATCGTCGATCCCAAGATCCCGCACCTGGCCTGTTATCATGGCGCGACGCTCGTGACGCCGAACCATCACGAAGCGGAGACGGCGACGCACCGTCGCATCAGGACCGACGAAGACGCGCGCGACGCGGCCCGCGATTTCCGGGCGCGCGCCAACTGTGGAGCCGTCTTGATCACCCGCGGCGAGCACGGCATGTGGCTGTCGGATCGCGAAACGGAAGGCGCCATCCCGGCGATCGCCCACGAAGTCTCCGACGTGACGGGCGCGGGCGACACCGTCGCGGCGACCCTCGCGCTGGCGCTGGCTGCCGGCGCGACCCTGGCCGAGGCGGCCGTCCTCGCCAATCACGCTGCCGGCATCGTCGTCGCCAGGTTCGGCCCGGCGACGCTGACGCCGGACGAACTGCTCTCGACTTTCCAGGAAACGGGATCATGAAACGGAACATCGCGGCGATCATCATCTGCGCGGCCGGGCTCGTATCGGCGTGCGGCCGCTTCGGCAAGACTACTGGGGGCACGGCGGACACCGAGCGGATGGTCGTCATCTCGCAGCAGTACAACGAGCTCATTTACGCGCTGGGCGCTCAAGCGCACCTGGTCGGCGTGGACTATTCCAGCACGTATCCGCCCGAGATCAAGTCGGTGACGACCGTCGGCTACCATCGCGCGCTGAGCGCCGAGGGCATCCTCTCGCTCAAGCCGACCATCGTCATTCACGACAATAACATCGGGCCCGAGCAGGTGATGCGTCAGCTCGCCGAGCTGAAGATCCCGATGAAGACGTTCACCGCCAAGGACGATTCCCTGGACGGCCTGAAGGCGCTGCTGCGCGAGATGGGCGCGTACTTCCACAAGGAACAGCGCGCCGACGAGCTGTGCGCCGCGCTCGACCGCGACATGGCGGCGGCACTCGAGCAGGTGAAGCAGTACACCACACACCCGCGGGTCGCGGTGATCCACTATGGACGCGCGTCGAACGTGTATCTGGTGATCGCGGGCAAAGGCGGCACCGGCGACGGCGCCGCGGCCAGCCAGATGGTCGAATGGGCCGGCGGCGAGCAGGCGATCCAGGGCAGCGGGATGCAGCGCCTGGCGTCGCCCGAGATCATCGCGCAGGCGAACCCCGATATCATCCTGATGACCGAATTCGGCTACGACCGCCTCGGATCGATCGAACAGGCGAGGACGCTGCCGGGCGTGGCGCAGACCAACGCGGCGCGCACCGGCCGCATCTATCGCGTCAGCGAGCATGAACTGACGTACTTCAACCCGGATACTGGCAGGAGCGTGGAACAGCTGGCGGCGCTCATTCACCAGTCGCAGCCGTGAGCGAGCCGCGCGATCGCGCGCGCGGGTGGATCCTGCTGACGCTCTTCGCGGCGATGGTCCTCGTCGCGATCGCGTCGATCCGGTTCGGCGCGATCGATTTCAGCCTGCGCCAGATGTTCGAGGCAACGATCGCCCTGCTCAGCGGGCGCGAGCCAGCCACGCTCGACGGCCGCATCTTCGCCCAGCTCCGCCTGCCGCGCGCCGTCATGTGCCTGCTCGTGGGGGCCTGCCTCGGCGTCGGCGGGACGCTGATGCAGGCGCTGTTCCGCAACCCGATCGTCGAGCCGGGCCTGGTGGGGACGTCGAGCGGCGCGGCGCTCGGCTCCGCTCTCTACTTCGTGCTCGGATCGGTCCTGAAGTTCAACGCCGGTCCGTGGGCGCTGCCGGTCGCCGCCTGCATCGGCGGCGTCGTCGCCACCTACCTGGTGTTCGCGCTTTCACGCGCGGGCGAGACCGGCCGCAGCTCGATCGTCATGCTGCTGCTGACGGGGCTCGCGATCAACGCGCTGTGTCTCAGCGGCGTCGGGTTCCTCTCCTACATCGCACGGGATCCGCAGGCGCGCTCGATCATCTTCTGGAACCTGGGGACGATGTCTGGCGCCGACTGGACGTCGGTGGCGATCGTCGGCGCGGCGACGCTCGGCGGCCTCGCCCTGGCGCTGCGTTATGCGAAGCCGCTCAACGCCCTGATGCTGGGCGAGGAGGAGGCGATGTATCTCGGCGTGAACGTCGCGCGCCTCAAGTGGGCGGTGCTGACGATCAACGTCGCGATGGTTGCCGTCGCCACCGCGTTCACCGGCGTCATCGGATTCGTCGGCCTGATCGTCCCCCACATTCTCCGAATCATCCACGGCGCCGACAACCGGTACCTGATCGCCGGCAGCGCGCTGCTCGGCGCGACGCTGCTGAGCGTGGCTGACCTCGTCGCGCGCGTCTCGCTCAGGCCCGCCGAGCTCCCGATCGGCATCGTCACCTCGATTGTCGGCGTGCCGGTGTTCTTGTGGCTGCTGCGCAAGCGGCAGTATGTGTTCTAGCGATGCTCACCGCGACCGGCCTCGTGTATCGCGTCGGACGCCGGACGATTCTCGATGGCGTGTCGGCGGCATTCGAGCCGGGCCAGCTCCACCTGATCATCGGGCCGAACGGGGCCGGCAAGTCGACGTTCGTCAAGCTGCTGGCGCGGCTGACCGCGCCAGATGCGGGCCGCGTGCAGTACGGCGACATGGATGCGCAGGCCTTCAGCCACCGCGAGCTGGCACTCCGCCGCGCGGTGCTGTCACAGGCCGTCGAGGTCGCCTTTCCGATTCCTGCGCGCGAGCTGGTCATGATGGGCCGCTACCCCCACTTCACCGGACGACCATCGGCGGCGGACGAAGCGGTCTGCGACGAGGTGATGGCGTTCTTCGATGTGACCAGCCTGGGCGGACAGAGCTACGCGACGCTCAGCGGCGGAGAGAAGCAGCGCGTCAATTTCGCGCGCGTGCTCGCGCAGGTCTGGCGCCCTCTCGACGGCACATCCCGCTATCTGTTCCTGGACGAGCCGCTGACGTTTCTCGACATCCGGCACCAGCTCGGCTTCATGAAGAAGGTGCAGTCGTTCGCCCATCATCCCGACGTTGTCGTCGTCGGCGTCGTCCACGATCTGAATTTGGCGGCGCGCTTCGCCGATCGGCTCGTGCTAGTGGATGACGGGCATATTGCGGCGGCCGGGAGGCGAGACGACGTGTTGACGCCGGCCCACCTGCTGAAGGCTTTTCAAGTGCAGCCCGTCATGATCCGCAATCCGGACGACGGCGGGCTGCATCTGATCTTCGAGTAACGCTCGGCTCAAGCCCTTCGCGCTACATCGAATCGAAACCGCGCTAACGTCGATGAGCCGAGCGATTCGCCTTCAGTGTCGGAAGTGCCGCTTTCCGGTGAAAACCATCGCCAGCCCGTGCTCGTCGGCGGCGGCAACGACTTCCGCGTCGCGCACGGACCCGCCCGGTTGAACCACGGCCGTGGCGCCGGCAAGGGCAACAGCGTCGAGACCGTCCTGAAACGGAAAGTACGCATCGGACGCGGCGACCGACCCCTTCAGCGCACCGGCTGCGGCCTTCATCACTGCGACCTTTGCCGCGTCCACACGGCTCATCTGTCCGGCGCCGATGGCGAGCGTGCGCTGCGCATCGGTGAAGATAATCGTGTTCGACTTGACGTGGGCGCAGATCCGCCAGGCGAAGCGCAGGGCGTGCCACTCCTCAGCGGTCGGCGGCCGTTTCGTCGCGACCCGCAGGCCGTCCGGGAGCGCGCCGATCGCCCATAGCTGCTGCGCTTCGGCCACCCGATCACGCTCTTGAATCAGGACCGCGCCGAGGATCGATCGGAGATCCGATCCGCCGTGCTCGAGGCGGTCGAACGACGCGGTGATCACGCGCATTCTCGCCTTGCGCTCGAGGATCGCGCGCGCCGCCTCGTCCACCGCGGGCGCGATCACCGCCTCGATGAACGTGGAGACGATGGCTTCGGCCGCCGCGACGTCGATCGGGCGGTTCACGGCGACGATGCCGCCGAAGGCGGCGAGGCTGTCGGCGTCGCGCGCGCGAACGTAAGCCTCCGCAATCGACGCGCCCGTGGCGGCGCCGCACGGGTTGGTGTGCTTGATCACCGCCGCGGCCGGCTCGGTGAACTCCAGGACGATGCGAGCGGCGGCGTCGAGATCGAGAAGGTTCGTGTACGAGAGCTCCTTGCCCTGCAGGATTTCGGCGCGGCCGAGGCCACCGGACGGTCCGCCGCCTGCTGCGGCATCGGGCGACGGGCGGTACCACGCCGCCTTCTGGTGAGGGTTTTCGCCGTATCGAAGATCGCGGATCTTTTCGAGCGTCAGCCGAATCTCGGCGGCCGCCGTGTCGAGAGCGGGCTCGGCTTGCCTGCGCACGAAGGCGTTGCCGCTCAGGTCGATCGTCGCGAGCGTCTCGGAAATGGCGGTGTCGTAGGCGCCCGTGTGGGCCAGCGCCTTCCGCATCAAGTCGTACCGCAGCGCGAGGCTCGGCGTCTCGTCGAGCGCCGCGAGCAGCCGCGGATAGTCGGCCGGATCGACGACGACCAGAACGCCGCGGAAGTTCTTCGCGGCCGCCCGCACGAGCGAGGGGCCGCCGATGTCGATCTCTTCGACGAGCGCGTCGAACGGCGTCGCCGGATTCGACGCCGCCTTCACGAACGGATACAGGTTGACGACCACGACGTCCACGAGGCCGATACCGTGGCGCTCGAGCGCCTCCAGGTCGTCGGCGCGCGTCCGCCGCGCGAGAATTCCGGCGTGCAGCGCGGGGTGCAGCGTTTTGACGCGGCCGTCCATCATCTCGGGAAAACCGGTGAGATCCGACACATTCGTGACGGGAAGGCCGGCGGCGGTCAACGTCTTCGCGGTGCCGCCGGTGGAGACCAGCTCGAAGCCGCGTGCGGCCAGTCCGCGGCCCAATTCGACGACGCCAGTTTTGTCAGAAACACTCAACAGGGCTCTTGGCATAATGGGGAAACTTCAGTATCATCTCAACCGACGCCGGGTGGTCCTGGCGCCGTAAGGGAAAGGGCCGCATCGCGGCCCTTTTTTTTTGCTCCGGCCGGCTGCCGGGGTTGGTTCAAAGACGCGACATCACGTCGCGTCCCATGCAAGTAGGAACAGAACGATGCGCATCACAGGCAAGGTCAAGTGGTTCAACAACGCCAAGGGTTACGGGTTCATCGAGCGCGATGGCGGCAGTGACGTCTTCGTGCATTACTCGGCCATTCAAGGCGACGGCTTCCGGTCGCTCGAGGAAGGTCAGGCGGTGGAATTCGAAATCGTCGACGGTCCGAAGGGCCCGCAGGCCGGCAACGTTACCAAGATTTAAGCACCTTGTCATGGCTGGTGGCTGAGGGAGCCGCCCTCCTTCGCCATCAGCCGTTGCCATCGCCGCCCGCATCCGCCAGCTGCTCGACCCGCGCGCGCTACTCTTTGACACCCTTCAGCGCCCGCGCTGTAAAGTTCACTCTCCCGTCCTTCACCGCCACGCGAAACGCGACCTCGGGGCTGCCGCCCTGGCGCAGCTTCTTCACCTGATTCTTCACCAGGTCGGCGAACTTGTGGAACGGCACCGTCTCCTCGCCGACCTCGCGGCGCGCTTCCGCCAGCGATTCGTAGAGCTCGGTCAGCTTGTCGATCTCGCGAACCGGATCGCGGAACGACGAGACGTTGAGGATGCGATCCTCCGGGCGCTTCGGGACGTCCTTGACCACGCGGTGATGGGCGAAGGGACCCGGCCGCCCTTCCTCCCGCGCGCGCAGGCCGCGATCCCACAAGTCGATGAAGGTCGCGTAGCGCGACTGCAACGTGGTGAAGCGGAAGCGGTCGCCAGTATTCGGCATGTGTCCGCGGTCGAGCTGCTTGACGAGCGCGTCGACGCGGGCGCGCGTCTCCCACGGCGGCGTGGCCATCCGCCCCGAGAAGAACATGTTGTATTCGGCTTCGAGCACCTTCAGCTCGCCTTCGAGGTGCTGCAGCTCACGTTCCATCGCGCTGAGGGGCGGCACAGCGGTTACCGGGGAATGAGAAACCAGACGAGCGGCAGCCACAGCTCGCGCGCGAACGGCACCGGCCGGTCGTCGATGAGCACCTCGGTCGCGTGCGACGAGCCGACGATCGCGAAGAGATCGCGCAGCTTCGCGGCATCGCTCGGCCGGAAGCGCGCGCGATATCGATGCGCGGCACCGCTGCCGGTCTCTCGGAATTCCGCCGACGTGCGCGCGAGCTCGAGGGCGCGGGCAAACTCCGGCACATCCATCGGCGGAAACACGAGGCCGATCGAAAACGGACGCGCCTGCGCGCCGAACAGCGCCTCCTGCAGATCGGGGTCGAGCGACGCAAGCTCGGCGTCGGTCGGCTGCTCCGGCAGATCGGCGTACGGCCAGAAGCGCTCGAGCGGACGGGTCGTGCGCGCATCGGAAGTCATACGGGAGATCACATAGTATTGCAGAATTGCAGGATCGCGCGGATTGCAGAATTGCAGGAAGGGATTGCGGAAAGCGAGAACCCTTCTGCGATCCTGCGATCCCTGCAATTCTGTAATCCTGCAATTTCCGTATTCTGAAAATGTCACAGCTCAGACATATTCCGTCGATCGACCAGCTTCGCCAGCGACCGGCGATCCGCGCTCTCGAAGCGCAGTTCGGCCACGACGCGACGCTCGGCGCTCTGCGCGCCGGCGCCGCGGCGGTACGCGATGCGATGGCCGACGGCAGCGCCGAGATCACCGGCGAGCTCGTGGCGGCGCGCATCGAGGAAATCGTTCAATCGCGGCTGAGGGAACAATTCGCGCCGTCGCTCGCCCCGGTCATCAATGCGACCGGCGTCGTCCTGCACACCAACCTTGGACGCGCGCCTCTGGCCGACGCGGCGGTCGAGCGGATGGCGCTCGTCGCCGGACGCTACGCCACGCTCGAGTACGACGCGGCGAGCGGACGCCGCGGCCGGCGCGACGTCCATGGCGAAACGCTGCTGCGCGCGCTCACCGGCGCCGACGCGGCGGTCGTGGCGAACAACAACGCCGCCGCCACCATGCTCCTGCTCGCCGCCCTGGCCGCGGGCCGCGAGGTGATCGTGTCGCGCGGAGAGCTGGTGGAGATCGGCGGCGGCTTCAGGGTGCCGGACGTGATGGCGCAGTCGGGTGCCGTGCTGCGCGAGGTCGGAACGACCAACAGGACGCGCGCGGCCGATTATGCGGCGGCGATCACCGATCGGACGGCGTTGATCCTGCGCGTGCATCCGTCCAATTTTCGCCTCGAGGGGTTCGTTGAACGACCCGACGCCGCGGCGCTGGCCGCGATTGCGCGGCAGTTTCAGGTGCCGCTGGCCGAGGATCTGGGCAGCGGCTTTTTGGCCGGATCCAGACGCGTCCGGCCGCCATCGGGCGATCGAGTCGAGCCAGTGCGAGGCGAAGTCCCGGTGGCCCAGGCAAGCGGCGCGCATCCGCTCGACGGCAAGGAACCGTCAGTCGAAGACAGCCTGGCGGCGGGCGTGGACATCTGCTGCTTCAGCGGCGACAAGCTCCTCGGCGGTCCGCAAGCGGGCATCATCGTCGGGCGTCGTGATCTGGTCGAGCGGGTGCGGCGCCATCCGCTGATGCGGGCTCTGCGCGTGGACAAGATCACCTACGCGGCGCTGGAGGCGACGCTGATCGAGTACGCTGCCGGACGCGCAGATCGTACGGTGCCGGTCCAGCGTATGCTGCGCCTGCCGGCCGAGGCGATCAAGGAGCGCGCCGAGGCGCTGGCGACTGCCATCCGCGCGAAAACCGGCTGGGACGCGGAGGTCGTGCCGGGCAACTCCGCCGTCGGCGGCGGCAGCGCACCTGGCGTCGAGCTGCCGACGTGGCTGGTCGCAGTTGAGCGGATCGGGACATCATCAGACACGCTCGGGGAACTGCTGCGCGGCGTGACGCCGCCGGTCATCGCTCGCATCGAGAAGGACCGGCTGCTGCTCGATCTGCGGACGGTGTTCCCCGACCAGGATCCGGTGCTGCTGAAGTCGTTGACCACGTCGGACGCAGCCGCGCGACGGACGTAGCGCGAGTTCGCCGGGCGCCGCCTCTCGCGCTCCACCGATCTGGAAACCGCTCTGGTGCACGTCGTCAGCCGTCGGCGGCTCGCCTGGATCATCGGCCGGCCGGGCCACCGGGGAGTCGACCTAGAAAATCGTGCTGATGGAGGCGGCGGCGAGGTCGATGATGCGCGTCGGCAGAATGCCGAGATAGATGATCAGAACCGCCGACACGACGAGCGCCACCGCCACGAGCTTCGGCACCTGCGGGAACCGTGCGGGCGAGTCGGCCGGTGTCATGTACATCATCACGACGATCCGCAGGTAGAAGAACACCGAGACGACGCTGGTGAGGACGCCGATGATGGCGAGCCAGCTGTATCCCGCCTTGATGGCCGCACTGAACACGTACCATTTCGCGATGAACCCGGCCATCGGCGGGAACCCGCCGAGCGACAGCAGGAAAATGGTCATCAACGCCGCCAGACCAGGATGTTCGTGGCCCAAGCCGGCATAGTCGCGAATCTGATCGTTGGGATGTTCCTTCGTGTCGAGCGCCGCGATCACGCCGAACGCCCCGAGGTTCGTGATCCCGTACGAGAGCAGGTAGAAGAGAATCGCGCCTTTGCCCACATCATTGGCGGACAGCAGCGCGAGCAGCAGGTAGCCGCCGTGCGCGATGCTCGAGTACGCGAGCATGCGCTTGACGTTCGACTGCGCCAACCCCACCACCGTGCCGATGACCATCGTCGCGGCCGCAATCACCCAGAGCGCCGCGCCCCAGTCGGCGCGCAGCGGTTCGAAGGCCGAGAGGAACACGCGCGCGAACGCCGCGAACGCCGCCGCCTTGACGCCAGTGGACATGAAGCCGGTGACCGCTGGCGGCGCGCCCTCGTACGCATCAGGCGTCCACATGTGGAACGGCACCGCCGACACCTTGAACGCGAAGCCGACGAACAGGAGGCCAAGCGCCAGCAGCTCCATCGGCGTCGGCGCCATCGCTTGTGCCGCGATGAGGCTGCCGATGCGATCCAGCCGCGTGCTTCCGGTGAGGCCGTAAGTAAACGCGATGCCGTACAGGAAGAACGCGCTCGAGAACGCGCCGAGCAGGAAATACTTGAACGCCGCCTCCGTGCTCGCGGGCGAGTCGCGCCGGATCCCCGTGAGGATGTACACGCCGATCGACATCACCTCCAGCGCGAGGAAGATGACGAGCAGATCGACGGCCGTCGCCATCAGCATCATGCCGGAGAGCGAAAAGAGCATCAGCGCGTAGTACTCGCCCTGCGGCAGCCCTTCCCGCTCCACCGTCGGCGCCGAAATGGCGAGCGAGAGCAGGCCGATGACGATCAGCGTCATCGTGACGAACAGACCGAAATTGTCGGCCGCGACCACGCCGAAGCTGATCACGTTGTGATTCCACAGGACGATCGACGCGAATGCGGCGCCGACCAGCCCGACGACTCCGAGGCCGCCGATGGGCATCCGCTCGCCGCGTCCGCGAAACGCTTCCGCGGTCATGGCGGCAATCCCGGCGGCGGCAACGCACGCCATCGGCACGATTGCGTGGAAAGAGCGCATCATCATCGGCCCGCCTGGATGCGCACCGGCACCGCCTGGTGGATCTGGTTCACCACTCGATCGACCGACGGGCCGATCGGCCGCAGAAAGAGGTTTGGCACCACGCCCATCAGGACCACCAGCGCGATGATCGGTACCAGCACCGCCCACTCGCGCGGGCTGAGGTCCTTCAGCGCCGCGTTCTTCTCGTTCGTCACCGGTCCGTAGTTCACTCGCTGGAACATCCAGAGCATGTAGGTCGCGGACAGGATCACACCGGTGGTGGCGAACGCCGCGAGCTTCGGATCCGCGCGGAACGCGCCGAGCAGAATCAGGAACTCACCGACGAAGCCGTTCAATCCGGGCAGGCCGATCGACGACAGCGTGATGATGAGGAACGCCGCCACCAGGTGCGGCATCACGCGCTTGAGTCCGCCGAACTCGGCGATCAAACGCGTATGACGGCGGTCCGACAACATGCCGACGATGAGGAAGAGGCCGCCGGTGCTGACGCCGTGGTTCAGCATCTGGTAGACGCCACCCTCGACGCCCTGCTGCGTCATCGACGCGATGCCGACGATCACGATGCCGAGATGGCTCACGCTCGAATACGCCACCAGCTTCTTCAGGTCGGGCTGCACCATGGCGACCAGCGCGCCGTAGATGATGCCAATCACGCCGAGGATGCCGAGGTAGGGCGCGAAGAACGTCGCGGCAATCGGGAACAGCGGAAACGCGAACCGGACGTAGCCGTAGATGCCCATCTTCAGCAGCACGCCGGCGAGGATCACCGATCCGGCGGTCGGCGCCTGCACGTGCGCGTCGGGCAGCCACGTATGAAACGGGAAGAGTGGCACCTTGATCGCGAAGGCAAGCGCGAACGCGAGGAAGAACCAGAACTGCAGGTTCGGCGGAATGGACAGCGTATACAGCTTCAGCAGATCGAAGGAGTAGACGCCGGTCGCGGTGTTGTGAAGATAGGCCAGGCCCAGAATCGCGAGCAGCATCAGGACGCTGCCGGCCATCGTATAGAGCAGGAACTTCAGAGCCGCGTAGACGCGGCGGTCGTAGCCCCAGATCCCGATCAGGAAGTACATCGGGATCAGCATCGCGTCCCAGAACACGTAGAAGAGGAACAGATCGAGCGAGACGAACACGCCGATCATCGCGCTCTCGAGCAGCAGCAGGCAGACGCAGAACGCGCGCATCCGGTGATGCACCGATTCCCAGGAGCCGACGAGCGCGAGCGGCGTGAGGAATCCCGTGAGCACGAGCAGCAGCAGGCTGATGCCGTCCACGCCGACGAAGTAGGTGATCCCGAACGCCGGGATCCAGTCGTGCCGTTCGATGAACTGAAATTCCGCCGACCCGCTGCTGAATCGGCTCCAGAGGAGCAGCGTCTCGGCGAAGACCAGGCCGGACACGACGAGCGAGATATTCCGGATCAGACCCGCATGCGGTTCGTCGTCGTTGACGAAGAGCAGCAGGATCGCGCCGACGAGCGGCAGCACGACGAGCGAGGTGAGGATCGGAAAAGACATCAAAAGGCATCCACCACGGCGGACACTGGGGGCGCGGCGAGTGTCATCTCCACAAGAGGTACCCCAGGAGCACCACCACCCCGAAAAACAGCGATGCCGCATACGCGCGGACCGAGCCGGTCTGCAGCCGTCGCAGCAGATCGCCGCCGCCGCTGACGCTCTCGCCCACCCCGTTGACGAGGCCGTCGATGATCTGGACGTCCACGACCTTCCACAGCCCTTCCTCGGACGCGATCCGGATCGGCTGCACGATCGCCGCGTCGTAAATCTCGTCCACGTAGTACTTGTTCAGCAGGAGGCGGTGCAGCCCGCTGAAGCGCTCGGCTACCGCGCGCGCGGCGCTCTTGCGGCGCAGGAAGAAGAAGAACGCGAGGCCAATGCCGCCGAGAGCTGCCGCGCTCGAGACCGCCATCAGTCCCAGTTCGAGGCCCTCTGCCGCTTCGGCTCCCGCCGGCGCGTCCAGATCGGCCCGCGCAGCGATCGGCGCCGCAGTGAAACTGGGCTGCAGGTACGTCGCGAACCTGTCCGATCCGCCGAGCGATGCCGGAAGCCCCGCGTAGCCGGCCACCACCGCCCCAATCGCGAGCGCGATCAGCGCGAGCGCCATGGCCGGCGGCGCGTCATGGAGATGCCCGCCGTGATGACCCGCGGAAGACGTCTCGTGCGCGCGCTCGCCATGGAACGTGAGAAAGACGACGCGAAACATGTAGATCGCGGTCAGCAGCGAGGTGAGCAGGCCGACCACCCACAGTACCGTGTGCCCGCTGGCGTAGGTCCGGTAGAGGATTTCGTCCTTGCTGAAAAAGCCCGAGAGGAACGGCACGCCGGCAATCGCGAGCGATCCGATCAGGAACGTCCAGTACGTGATCGGCAGCTCGGTTCGCAGCCCGCCCATGCGGCGCATGTCCTGCTCGCCGGACAGCGCGTGAATCACGGCACCCGACCCGAGGAACAGGAGGGCCTTGAAGAATGCGTGCGTGTAGAGGTGAAAGATGCCGGCGCTGAACGCGCCGACGCCCATGGCCAGGAACATGTATCCGAGCTGAGAGACCGTGGAGTACGCCAGCACGCGCTTGATGTCGTTCTGCACGAGCCCGATCGTGCCGGCCATCAACGCCGTGGCGACGCCGATCACGGCGACGATCGCAAGCGTCTCCGGCGCGTGGCTGAAGAGCACCGCGTTGCGTCCGATCATGTACACCCCTGCCGTCACCATCGTCGCGGCGTGGATCAGGGCCGAGACCGGTGTGGGGCCTTCCATCGCGTCCGGCAGCCAGACGTACAGCGGAATCTGGGCGCTCTTGCCGGTGGCGCCGATGAACAGGAGCAGTGTGATCAGCGACATCGTGCCGAAGGCGGTCTCGGGGCCGAGCGCCGCCGCCGACTGCGCCACCGTCTGGAAATCGATCGAGCCGAACCGCACGAACGTGAGCAGGATGCCGAGGACGAACGCGAAATCGCCGACGCGGTTGACGATGAAGGCTTTCTTACCGGCGTCCGACGCGGACTTTTTCTGATACCAGAACCCGACCAGCAGGTACGAGCAGAGGCCGACGCCCTCCCAGCCGACGAACATGACGAGCATGTTCGCGCCGAGGACGAGCACGAGCATGAACGCCGCGAAGAGATTGAGGTACGAGAAGTATCGCGCGAACTCGGAGTCGGTCTCCTCGTGCATGTACGCGGTCGAGTACACGTGAATCAGTGCGCCGATGCCGGTGATGACGAGGATCATCACCGACGAGAGGGGATCGAGGCGCAGCGTGAAGGCGACGCTGAAATCGCCCGAGCTGAACCATGTGTACACGTGCTGCACGATGGCGCGTGCCTCGGGCGGCAGCGCGATCAAGCGCCAGACGGCCGCGCCCGACACGACGAACGATCCGACCATGACGCCGCATGCGACGGCGCCCGCGGCGCCCTTGGAGACACGCCGCCCGAAACTGGCGTTGACCAGGAAGCCGAGGAACGGGAGGAGCGCGATCAGCAGCAGCATGTGGGCGGAGGCACGTGTCTCGTCGTCACCATTTCAGCGTCGTGAACACATCCGGGTTGAGCGATTCCCGGTGACGGAACAGACCGATGACGATCGCCAGCCCGACGGCGGCTTCGGCCGCCGCGACCGTCATCACGAAGAACACGATGATCTGGCCGTCGGCCGACCCGAGCGCGCGCCCGAAGGCGACGAACGTCAGGTTGACCGCGTTCAGCATGATCTCGATCGACAACAAAACGGTGATCGAATTGCGCCGCAGGAACACACCAGCCGTGCCAATGCCGAACAGAATGGCGGAGAGCACGAGGTACTGATTGAGGTCCGGCATCACTTCGTCCCCGGTTCGCGGCGAGCCAGCACCACCGCGCCGACCATCGCCACCAGAATCAGGATCGACGTCACCTCGAAGGCGAACGCGTAATCGGTGAACAGCGACCGCCCGATGGCGGAGACCGACGTCACCGCGCCGCCGGGAAACGCCCCGGCTTCGCCGCCGTCCTTGGTCAGCGCCCACCCAAGCTCGACGATGAGGGCGACCGCGAGCGCCGCGCCAAAGCGCAGCGGCCCGCCGCGCAGCAGCGGGTGCAGGTGCAGGTCGTGCTCTGTGTCCTCGTGCGGCGCGTTCAGCAGCATCACCACGAACAGGAAGAGCACCATGATGGCGCCCGCGTACACGATGATCTGAATCACGGCGACAAACGGCGCTTCGAGCAGGACGTAGAGGCCGGACAACGCGCCGAACGACGCGATCAGCAGGAGCACGCTGTAGATCGGATTCTTCTGCGCGATCACGAGGAGCGACGCGACAATCGCGATCGCGCCGAACGCATAGAAGAGCAGGAGCTCAGAGCCCAAAGTACAGCACCCCCGCCGCCGTGACGAGCAGGTTGATCACCGCAACGGGCAGCAGCACTTTCCAGCCAAAGCTCATGAGCTGGTCGTAGCGATAGCGCGGCAGCGTCCACCGCATCCAGACATAGAAGAACAGAATCGCGCTGACCTTGAGGAGGAACCAGATCCAGCCGAGCGACTCGGGCAGCAGCGGACCGTGCCAGCCGCCGAGAAACAAATCGGTCGCCACCGCCGACACGGTGACCATGTTGATGTACTCCGCCATGAAGAACATCGCGAACGTCATGCTGCTGTATTCGGTGTGATAGCCGGCGACCAGCTCCTGCTCCGCTTCGGGAAAATCGAACGGCGCGCGGTTGGTCTCGGCGATCCCGGCGGTCATGTACACCAGAAATCCGACTGGCTGGAGGAACACGTACCAGCGCGGCAGCACGTGCCACCAGCTTCCGCCCTGACGACTGACGATGTCGGTCAGCGACAGGGAGTTGGCGAGCAGCAGCACGCTGGCGAGCGCCAGCCCGTACGACAGCTCGTAGCTGATCATCTGCGCCGACGAGCGCAGGCTGCCGAGCAGCGAGTACTTGCTGTTCGAGCTCCAGCCGGCCAGCACGATGCCGTAGACGCCCATCGACGCGACCGCGAACACGACGAGGATGGCGACGTTGACGTCGGCGACCTGCAGCCGCAGGCCGCCCGGCACCAGACCGAACAGCGTCGTGTCGGCGCCGAATGGCACCACGGCGAAGGCGGCGAACGCGCACGTCGCGGCGATGATCGGCGCCAGCGCGAAGAGGAGCGGATCCGCGGCGCCCGGCCGCAGATTCTCCTTGAACATCAGCTTGATGATGTCCGCCAGCGGCTGCAGCACGCCCTTCCAGCCGACGAGCGACGGCCCGATGCGCTGCTGCAGCTGCGCGGCGACCTTGCGCTCGACGTAGACCATGACGGCCGCCGAGTTCAGCAGCATGAAGAAGACGAACAGCGTCAGGACGATTTGCGCGATCAGTAACGCGGTCATCGATTGCTATTCACGAAGCCGCGAAGAACACGAGGGACACGAGAAGACGCTTCGTACAACCGACACCTCGTCTCCTCCGTATCCTTCCTGCCTTCGTGGTGCAGATATTCGTGGTTCGCATATCAGTGCGCTCCCACGGGTTGCCGCGCCCGCCAGGGCGCCGGCAGCGTGCAGCGCCCTTCCTTGATGTGCACTTCGTATTCGTGCCGGAAATGCTTCAGCGTCGTCTGGACTGGCGTGACGGCGGCGTCGCCGAAGGCGCAGAGCGTCTTGCCGGCGACGTTGCCGGAAATGCTCGAGAGCAGATCGAGATCGGCCATCTCGCCCTCGCCGCGTTCGATGCGCTGCAGAATCTTGTGCAGCCAGTCGGTGCCTTCGCGGCACGGCGTGCACTTGCCGCACGATTCGTGGCGGTAGAAGTGCAGCAGGTTCTCGGCGAGCCACACCATGCACGTCGTGTCGTCCAGGACGACGATGGCCGCCGAACCGAGGAGCGAGCCCGCCTGCTGGATGGCATCGAAGCTGGCCGGCGTATCGAGCTGGCTGGGCAGCAGGATCGGCACCGACGACCCGCCGGGAATCACCGCCTTGAGCTGACGTCCCTCCCGCACGCCGCCCGCGTAGCCGTCGATCAGCTCGCGCAGCGTGACGTGCATCGACGCCTCGAACACGCCGGGCTTCTTCACGTGGCCGCTGACGCAGTACAGCTTCGGACCGCCGTTCTTCTCCGGGCCGATCGCCGTGTACCACTCGGCCCCGCGCGCCACGATCACTGGCACGTTGCAGAGCGTCTCCACGTTGTTCACGGCGCTCGGCTTGCCGTACAGGCCGGCCACGGCGGGAAACGGCGGCTTGTTGCGCGGCTGCGCACGCTTTCCTTCGAGCGACTCGAGCAGCGCGGTTTCCTCTCCCGCTTCGTAGGCGCCGGCGCCGCGGTGCACGTAGACGTCGCAGTCGAAGCCGGACCCGAGGATGTTCTGGCCCAGGAATCCGCGCGCGTACGCCTCGTCGATCGCGCGCTCGAGATTGCTCTGGACGTGAAAGAACTCGCCGCGGATGTAGATGTACGCCACCTTGGCGCCGATGGCATAGCACCCGATCACGCACCCTTCGATCAGCAGGTGCGGGTTGCGCTCCATCAGCAGGTGATCCTTGAAGGTACCCGGCTCGCTCTCGTCGGCGTTGCAGACGATGTAGCGCGGCTCCGTCTTCTTGTCGACGAACTGCCACTTCATGCCGGTTGGAAAGCCGGCGCCGCCGCGCCCGCGCAGCCCCGCGGCCTTGACGAGGTCGATGATCTCGTCCGGCTTCTTTCCGAGCGCGGTCTTCAGCGGCTGGTAGCCGTCGTGCTGCAGGTAGAAATCGAGCGTGAAGGAATTCGGCTCCCGCACGTACGTGGTGAGGACAGGATCCATATCAGCCGCGCGCCGTCATTGAGGTTTCCGTTCGATGACATGGTGGCACCCCGAGAGCGCCGCCTCGCCGCGGGCCCGCAGGTCGTCGACCAGCGTCGGCACCGCCGAGGGTGTCAGACACTCGTGCCACGCGTCGTTCACCATGATCACTGGCGCGCGGTCGCATGCGCCCAGGCACTCCACTTCCTGCAGCGTGAACGTGCCCGACGCGTCGGTCTGACCCGGCGCGATCCCCAGCTTCGCCGACAGCGCCTCGGTGACGCGTTCGGCGCCGTTCAGCGCGCACGACAGCGTCCGGCACACGTTGATCACGTACGTGCCGACCGGCTTCGTGTAGAACATCGTGTAGTACGAGACGACGTCCTCGACGTCGGCCGGCGTGATCTCGAGCAGGCCGGCGACATAGCGCATCGCGCTGCCGGTGATGAAGCCCTGCTGGTGCTGCACGAGATACAACGCCGGCAGCACAGCCGAGCGCTTGCGGTCGGCCGGATAGCGCTGAATGAACACGTCGAAGCGCGCCCGATTCTCTGGCGTGTAGACGAACGGCGCGCCCGAATCGTCGGGCGCCAGCGTACGCGCCGAGCGATGAAACGTGGCGTCGTACGACATCTTCGGATGAAAGCTCACCGGTCCACGTCTCCCATCACGACGTCGATCGATCCAATCACGGCGATGACGTCCGCGATCAGCCCACCGACAATCAGCGGCTCGAGCGCCTGACACGCCAGCAGCGAGGGCGCCCGCGACTTGATCCGCCACGGCCGGTTCGTGCCGTCGGACACGACGTAGAATCCGTGCTCGCCGCGCGGGCCCTCGACCGGCACGTACGCCTCGCCGGCTGGCACCGTAAACCCCTGCGAGTAGATCAGGAAGTGCTGAATGAGCGCTTCCATCTCCGTGTAGACGCGATCCTTCGGCGGCGGCGTGATCCGCGGATCGTCGATCGCGAACGCGCCGGTCGGCGTGATGCGATCGAGCGCCTGCAGACAGATTTTCACGCTCTCGCGCATCTCGGCGACGCGCACCTGATATCGGGCGTAGACGTCCCCGGTGGTCTGCGTGGGTACGCAGAAGTCGTACGTCTCGTACCCGAGGTAGGGAAACTGCTTGCGGACGTCGTAGGCGACGCCGGCCGATCGCGCAATCGGACCGACCAGCCCGTATGCGACCGCGTTGGCGGCCGAGATGACGCCCACTCCCTGCGTCCGCTTGAGGTAAATCTCGTTCTTGGTGAGCAGATCCTCGAACGTGTCGAGCTGCGTCGGGAACGCGCCGAGGAACTTCCGCACCACGTCGTGAAAACCGCGCGGCAGATCCTCGCGCAGGCCGCCGATCCGCATGTAGCTCGGGAACATGCGAAAGCCGGCGATCATCTCGTTCACGTTCAGGAGCCGCTCGCGCTCGCCGAAGCAGTAGAGCATCACCGAGACGGCGCCGACTTCCATGCCGTGGGTCCCCAGCCAGACGAGATGGCTGTTGATCCGCTGCAGCTCCGCGAGGAGCACGCGGATGTCGCGCACGCGCTGCGGGATCTCGACGCCGAGCAGGCGTTCGGCCGACAGACAGAACGCCATGCTGTTCGATTGCGCGCTCAGATAATCCATCCGCTCGACGAGCGGGATCACCTGCTGCCACTTCTTCTGCTCGGTGGTTTTCTCGATGCCGGTGTGCAGAAAGCCGATCGTGGGGGCGGCCGAGAGGATCGTTTCACCGTCCAGCTCCAGCACGAGCCGCAGCACGCCGTGCGTGCTCGGGTGCTGAGGCCCCATGTTGACGGTCATCACCTCGGTTTTGATCTCGGCCATCAGATCCCTGCGCATTCAACCACGAGGGCACGAAGGTTGATCGGCCCACAACGCTCTTCGCGCTCTTCGTGTCTTCGCGGTTCGCGTGCCTTCACACAAACGCCCGCTCCACGAGGTCGCACACGATGTGCAGCAGCGTGCGCTGCACCTCCTGCACGCGCGCCGTCGAGCTCGACGGCACGTTCACGTGAATCGCCGCCGCGCGCCCCACGGGTCCGCCGTCGCGGCCGGTCAGCGCGATGGTCTGCATCCGCCCCGCCCCGGCCGCCTCCATCGCGGCCACGACGTTCGGCGAGGCGCCGCTCGTGCTGATGCCGAGCGCCACATCGCCCGGGCGGCCGAGCGCTTCGATCTGCCTCGCGAACACCCGCGCGAATGCATCGTCGTTCCCGATGCTGGTGACCACGCTCGCATCGGTCGTGAGCGCGATGGCCGCGAGCGCAACACGCGCACGCTCGAAGCGGTTCACCAGCTCGGAGGCGACGTGCTGTGCATCGGCCGCGCTGCCCCCGTTGCCGAACACCAGCAGTTTGCCGCCGGCCTTCAACGATCGCACGATCGCGTCGGCGGCCTCGAGCACCGATCCGGCGCCGTCTGCCAACACCTGCTCGTGGAGCGCGATCGTCGCTGCAAGCGTCGCTCGGAAAATCGCCTCGGTCACAAACTCGCCACCACGGAGGACACGGGGGACAGAGAGGA
This sequence comes from Vicinamibacterales bacterium, assembly GCA_036268855.1. Lineage (GTDB taxonomy): Bacteria > Acidobacteriota > Vicinamibacteria > Vicinamibacterales > CAVVIG01 > DATATJ01. The sequence goes on along the minus strand of DATATJ010000272.1, from coordinate 527 downwards.
CAAGATGTACAGGCTGAACCTCCGCGTCCTCCGTGTCCACCGTGGTGGAGAGTTGAGAATCATCGATTCAACCGGTCCTTCATGATGTTGTCCCGGAACTCCTGCTCCGTCACCTGCAGGGCTTCGGCCGTGCGCGGCACCATGCGAATCTGCACCGGATAATCCTTGCGCAGCGGGAACCCGTCCCAGTCTTCCGGCATCAGCAGGCGCCGGGGATCGGGATGCCCGTCGAACTGGATCCCGAACATGTCCCACACCTCGCGCTCGAGCCAGTTGGCGGCCGGCCACAGGTTCGTCAGCGTCGCGACGCGCGCATCTTCGCCCGGCACGCGAACCTTCAGACGCAGGCGCAGCGTGTGCTCGAGTGACACGAGCAGGTAGACGACTTCGAAGCGCGGCTCGGCCGGATGACGGTCGACGGCGGTGATTTCGGCGAGGAAGGCGAAGCGCAGGTCCGCACGATCCCGCAGCGTGCGTGCCACCGCCGACAGGTGATCGCGCGACACGACGATCGTCGTTTGCAGATC
>DATATJ010000271.1:0-11829 GCA_036268855.1 Vicinamibacterales bacterium | reverse complement strand
AGCTTGCCGCGGGCGCGCGACAGCTTGAACTCGAGCTCGTGCGCCTTGTTGGCCAGCATGATGAAACCGCGTTCGGCGCCCGTTACGGCAATCGCCGAGTCGAGCACCAGCGCCAGCACTTCGTCCAGCACACGCCCCGACCCAAGCGCGCGAAGGCCTTCGAGCAGCGCGGCCATCTGACGCAGTTCGCCGGCCGCCGACACGGCGCTGCGTTCGGCCGACGGCGCCTCGTCGGTCAGGAAAAAGACGATCGCCGTGTCGCTCGCCTGTCCGAGCCGGAGCCGATCCCCGTGCGCAAGAACCCGCTCGGTCACCGCTTCGTCGTTGACGAACGTGCCGTAGCGCGACTGCTTGTCGCGCAGCGTGCACACACCCTGTTCGACGGCGATTTCAGCGTGCAGACGCGAGACGTCGGCGCCCGCCAGGCGGAGGTCCGTTTCGGTGCGTCGGCCGAGAGTGAACAACGGTTTGTCGATCGCCACGATGCGGCGGCCGAGCGCGTCGGTGACGACGAGTCGAGGAGCGGTGATATCGGTCATGGGGCCTCGGGGCGAGGCCAAGTATAGAGGGAGCGCCGCGCCCGCGCTATACGGGCTAGTCGGCGCGCAAGGCGACCAGTGGGTCGATGTGCGATGCCCGGACCGACGGCATCAGACACGCCGCCGTGGCGACGAGTGTGAACAGCACGACGACGCCGCCGTAGACAATCGGGTTGAGCGGCTCCACGTTGACCAGCAGGCTCTGAATCAGCCGCGCCGCCCCGGCGGCCGCCGCCACGCCCAGCAGGAGGCCCACCGCGACCAGCCGGAGGCCGCTTCGGAGAATCAGGCCGATCACCTGGCCGGGACGCGCGCCGAGCGCCATCCGGATGCCAATCTCCGAGGTGCGCTGCGACACGGCATACGCGAGCACGGAGTACAGCCCGATGGCCGACAGCGCCAAGGCCAGCGCCGCGAACATCGTCGTCAGCGATGCGACGATGCGCTGGACCCCGAGGCTTTGCGCCACGTTGGTTTCCAGCGTGGCGAAAAACGAAATCGGCTGATCCTTGTCCACCGCCGACACCGCCCCGCGTAGGGTCGCCTGAAGCGAGTCGGCGCTGCCGGTCGTCCGAGCGACTACCGCCATGGCCGGCCGGCCGAGCTGACGCATCGGGAAATAGATCTCGTCCGGCGCCGGCACGTTGACGCCGAGCGTGCGGACATCGTGGATCACACCGACGATCTCGCTCTTGATCTCCGAGTCCTTGCCCCGCAGGAGGACGTGGCCGAGCGCAGACTCTCCCGGGAACAGCCGCCTCGCCAGCGACTCGTTGACGATGCAGACGTTCGGCGCGTTCTCGCGGTCCGCGGAGTTGAACGTGCGACCGGACGCCAGGCCGATCCGCATCAGCGAGAAATAATCGTCGCTGACAAGTGCCAGTCCCGCCAACGGCCGCTGCGGCAGCGGCACGACGGGACGGCCCGCCACGCCGTACGGCGACCGCGGGTTGAACCCCGAGAGCGGCAGGCCGATCGCGGCCGCCGCGCTGGTGACGCCCGGCTGCGCGCGCAGCTGCTCGATCACCTGGTTGAAAAATTCTGCCTGCTGCGCGGCCGACTGGTACCGTGAGGCCGGCACGCCGACAAATGCCGCCGCGGCCCCCTTCGCCTCGAAGCCGGGCGGGCTCCGCTGGAGCTTGATGAAGCTGGTGAGCAGGAGCGTCGAGCCGACGAGCAGGACGACCGACAGCGCCACTTCCGCCACGATGAGCGCGGCGCGAAAACGGCCGCCCCGTTCGCTCGATGATCCGCGCGCGCTGTCTTTCAGCACGTCCACCAGCTCCGTCTTCGAGGCGTGCAGCGCCGGCGCGACGCCGACCAGCAGCGCGCTCACCACCGTGACCAGCACGGTGAAGCCGAGCGCGCGTCCGTTCAGCGTGAGAACCGTGTTCGGCGGCAGCTGCGAGGCGACCAGCGACTGAATGGCGGCGAGCGCCCACCAGCCGAGCAAGACGCCAAGTGCTCCCGCCACGGCGCTGAAGACCAGGCTCTCGACGACGAACTGCCGCACGACGGCGAGGCGCGTCGCACCGAGCGCCTGCCGGACAGCGATCTCCTTGTGGCGCGTCGCGAGCCGGCCGAGGAACAACGACGCCACGTTGGCGCAGGCGATGAGGAGCACGAACGCGACGGCGGCCAGCAGCGTGTTGAACGTCGGCGCGAGCGTGCCGACCAGCGCCTCGACGAACAGACGCGGCTCGACTGTATTGTCGGCGTCCAGGCGTGTGGCGAACTGCTCGCGGTAGCTGCGGCTGATGGCGGCGAGCTCGCTGCGCGCCTGCTCCTGCGAAACGCCCGGCTTCAGCCGCGCGATCGGCTGTGCGTAGCCGGCGCCGGCCTGCACCTGCACGGGGGTCAGGCCGCCGACCTCGAAGACCCGCGGCGCAAACACCTGCACCTGGCTGAATGGCGCGCTGAGATGCGGCGGCATGATGCCGATGATCACCCACGACTGGCCGTTGAGCGTCACCGCGTCGCCGACGATCGATTCGCGGCTGCCGAAGCGTGTCCGCCAGAGATCGTCGCTGATGATGCACACCGCCGCGCCGTTCGGCACGTCCTCCGCCTCCGTGAAGTTGCGGCCGCGAGCCGGCAGGACGCCGAGCGTCGGAAAGAACGTCGCACTGACCCGCAGCGCATTCAGCTGCTCGGGATCACCGCGTCCGGTGAGCGTGAGGTTGTCGAACGCGCTGATGCCGATCGAAGCGAACGACTGCGCGTGCGCGCGGATCGCTTCGTAGCGCGGCCACGATAGCGCCGGCGCGTTGAAGTTGAGCGCCGCATTGCTCACCCACAATGCGGTCAGCCTCGATGGCTGCGGAATCGTGACCGGGTCGAGAATCAGACGATCGTAGACCGAGAACAGCGCCGTGCTGGCGCTGATGCCGATCGCCATCGTGACGATCGCCATCAGCGAAAATCCAGGGCTCGTCCCCAGCGCACGTACCGCGGCTTTGATATTGGCCATGGCGATCCCCGGCAACTGACAGCAGTTGTCGGGCAGGGAGCAACGCGTGTGCCACCCGCCGTTGCCCGCTCTCAGACGGCCACGTGTTGTCCGCTCCTACGGAGGGCGAAGATCTGAGGCGGCCGTCAACTTCGCCGCCGGCTCCGATCTGAGCGTCCATGGAACGGCGGCGTCCCGGAAATGGCACGCCGCCGAGTGAACTGCCCTTCCCACGGCCGCCGGGCAGGCTCGAGCGTCCTACCTCTTCGGAGGTAGTGCCATGTCCGTCAGCACCCGAATCGGCCTGTTCGCCCTGTGGATTCTCTCGCTGCTCGTCGTCGGCACGCTCGTGTCCGCGCAGCCGCTGGGACGCCGCGACCCGGCGCCCGTGATCTCCGGCGGCGACATCGGCTTTCGCCCCGAGGGATGGCGCGGGACCGCCCGCACGGGCACCTTCGTCGTCCGCATCAACGGCGAATGGGTGGACGCCGTGGACGTCATGGCCGTGAAGAACGCGACGACGACGAGATGAAGGTCGGAAAGTAGCGGCGGCGAGCCATCGCCGCCGCCTCGGCGATTCCGCGATCGTATATAATTCGCGCCCAATCCCCCGCGCCTTTACGGCTTCCCGACCAACGCCTGAACAGCGACCAACCATGTTCACTCAAACGCTCGTCCCTCTCGGCAGCCTCTGGCTGACCGTGCTCATCGCCTTCGTGCCGCTCGTCGTGCTGCTCACCCTGCTCGCAGGGTTCCGGATGACGGCGTGGCTGGCCACGCTGTTCGCCGGGGCGATCACGGCGGCGATTGCGATCGGCGTGTGGCACGCGCCGGCAGCGGGCGTCGGACGCGCCTATGTGTACGGCGGCCTGCAAGGTGTCTGGGCGGTGGACTGGATCACGTTCTGGGGCCTGATCATTTTCAACACGCTCGTCGCGACAGGCGATTTCGAGCGGTTCAAGACCTGGATGGTCCACCACGCGACGAACGATATCCGGATTCAGACGCTCATGCTGGCCTGGGCGTTCGGCGCGCTGCTCGAAGGGATCGTCGGCTTCGGCTATCCGTGGGCAGTCGTCGCGCCGATCCTCGTCGGCTTCGGCATCGGCGATCTCGACGCCATCCGCGTGGCGGCGCTCGCCAACAACGCGCCGGTGTCGTACGGCGCGCTCGGCGCACCGGTCATCGCGCTCGCCGCCGTCACCAGCCTGCCGCTCATGGCGCTCTCGGCCTCCATCGGCAACATCGTCGCGGTGCTCGCCCTGCTGCCGCCGTGGATTCTGCTGTACCTGGTGAGCGGCAGCGAGGGCGTCGCGGAAGCGTGGCCGCTGGCCATCGTCGGATCCTTCGCCTACATCGCGGGGCAGTGGCCGGTGGCACGGTACCTCGGCCCGTATCTACCGGATGTCACCGGTGCGCTCGTGTCCTTCTGGGGCCTGTTCCTGTTCACAAAAATCTGGCGCCCGAAAACGGTGCGCGCGTTCGGCGGCCGCGCAATCGTGGCAGGCCTCGGCGATCCGGCTGATACGCGCGGCACCATCGACGTCGGCGCGGGATTGCGCGCCTGGAGCCCGTACATCGTCCTGATTGTCGTGGTCGTCGCGTGGACCGGACCGTGGTCGAGGCTGCCAAGCTACAGCCTCCTGAAATGGGCGGAGCCGGGCATCAGCTCGATCACGCATCAGCCGTTCTCGCAGGCCTTCAACCTGACACCGCTGAGCGGCGGCACGGCGATCCTCGTGTCGTGGGTCGTGCTGCTCGGCATCCTGCGCCCCTCGTCGAGCGCCATCGCGGAAGTGTTTCGGCGGACGTTCCACCAGATGTGGGGCGCGCTGCTGGTCGGCTTCTTCATCTTCGGCCTCGCCTACGCGTTCGTGTACAGCGGCATGGCGAACTCGATGGCGTACGGCTGCTCGAAGGTCGGGCTCTGGTTCATCGTGCTCGCGCCGATTCTGGGCTGGGTGGGCGTCGCGCTGTCGGGCAGCAACACGTCCACGAACGCGATGTTCGGGCCCGTGCAGATGATGACGGGCCGTCTGCTCAATCTGCCGCCGCTGCTGCTGCCGTCGTTCAACTCGGTGGGCGCCGAAGTCGGCAAGCCGATCGCGCCGCAAACCGCAAGCGTCGGCGTCTCGACGAGTCGCTTCGTGCGAAGCGAGGGGGACGTCATCCGGCACAACATGAGTTGGACGCTGCTCCTGCTCGCCTACCTCGTGGTGATCGCGGTGATCTTCTACTACTTCATGCCAAACGCGATGACGATCTAAAGCAGTTCTCCAGATGCGTGTAGCCGCGCAAGGGAGGGAGAACGAAGGCGAAGGAGGTAGCGCGAAGGCGAAGGAGGTAGCGCGAAGGCTTTTAGCCGAGCGTACCGGAGCGCGAGCGGCGCTTGGCTGAAGCCTTCGCGCTACATCGATTTTGAAACGGCCATAAAATCAACCGCAATGGCCGACGACGAAAAGTCTCCGCCCGTCACGGTGAGGCTCGACGTCTGGCTGGACGTCGCGTGCCTGTTCAAGACGCGGTCGGAAGCACAGAAGGCCTGTACTGGTGGCAAGATCACCGTCAACCGGCAGGCCGCCAAGCCGAACCGTGCGATGCGCGTGGGCGATGAAATCGTGATCGGTCGTCCGTTCGGACGCACTCAACGGCTGGTGGTGCGCGGCTTGGCCGATCGGCATATTGCTCGCGCCGCCGCCCGTGAGTTGTACGAGGACTTGACGCCGCCGCCGACCGCAGAGGATATCGAGATGCGCCGCATCGAGCGGGCCTATCGCGCGGCCATGACGCCGCTGCGCGCGCCGGACAAGCGTCAGCGGCGCGCGCTGCGGAAGATGAAAGGCCGCGACGACTAGCTACTTCTTCTTCGTCGCCGTCGTCGCCGGCTTGGCTTCGATGTCGGTCGCGACCATCTTGTAGTTGACGGTCACTTTGTCGCCGACCTTCGGGATGCCCTTGGTGTCCTTCGACGTTTCGAAGGTCCACGTTTCCTTCGCGCTCTTCTCGACCGTCAGCGTCGTCGCGTCGACACTTTTCACGGTTCCGGTGAACTGGTACGACTTGGTGGCCGCGTAGCCACCCAGCACGAACGTCAGCATCAACACCAGCGCCGCACACGCCATCAGGACCATCCGTCTCATAGCTCACCTCGAGACGGCATTATAGAAGCAGCGTGGCATTCTTACTCGGGGCGATTTCCAATATCGCCGCCGGTGGCGCCGGTGCCTTGACCAAGATTGCGGGTGCCGCCGACTTCGGTGCCGGTGCCGCCCGTGACCCCCTCGGTGACGTCGCGCGATCCGGCATGCTCGGTCCGATCGTGCTGGGAGCCGCCGGTCATGGACTCGCTATCCTCGCTGCCGTGCGGTTCATGCGGCGCGGCGGGTGAGATGTCGTCGTGTGCGGCCGGGCTCGGGTCGATATCGCCGAGAATCCCACGCGGTTTCAGCTCGTCGCTTTTGGCCATTCCACTCTCCTTGCTTTGTCGAGTCGCAAGGTGGGTGCCAGGAGACACCGGCGGGCAAACGGCTCACATCGCGACCTTCTGCCCCTCGCGCCCCTCCCGGCCCGCCTGCTCTGGATTCGCCAGCCTGATCCACGCGCGCAGCACCTCTGCCACACTCCACGCCTGGGCGATGCATCCACGCGGTGTGTAAGGCTTTTCCGCATCGAAGATCTCGCTGATCGATCCGATGCACGCCTCCTGCAGCAACGGGACGAAGCCGTCGAGCAGACGACGGGGGACCACGTCGTCTGCCGGGTAGACCCGGAGCCAGGCATCCACGAAGGGGCCGATCAACCATGCCCAGACCGTGCCCTGATGATAGGCGGCGTCCCGCGCGCGCAAGTCGCCGAAATAGCGCGGCTTGAAGTCGGGATCGTCCGGCGCGAGCGTTCGGAGGCCGGCGGGCGTCAACAGCCGATCGCGCACGACGCCGATGACCGCCTCCCAGTGTTCCCGCGCGAGCACGGGGTGCGGCAGTGCGATCGCGAAGATCTGGTTCGGGCGGCACTTGGGATCGTCGCCATCGCCTTCGGAGTCGACCACGTCGTACAGGTAGCCGCCGCGCGCATACCAGAAGCGATCGTTGAACGCCCGCTGGGCCCGATCGGCGCGCGCGCGATAATCGGTGGCGTCCGGGTCCGCGTGCTCGACGGCCCAGCCCTCCATCAACCGCAGCGCGTTGTACCAGAGCGCGTTGATCTCCACCGCCTTGCCGCGGCGTGGCGTCACGACCCAGTCGTCCACCTTCGCGTCCATCCACGTCAGTTGATAGCCGTCAGCGCCCTGGACGAGCAGCCCGTCGCCCGGATCGACATGAATCCCGAACTGCGTGCCGCGCACGTGCCAGTCCACGATGGTCTTGAGGGTCGGGTACAACAGCGCGAGCGTCAACTGATCGCCCGAGTATTCGACGTAGCGCCTCACCGCATGGAAGAACCAGAGCGTCGCGTCCGCCGTGTGATACAGACCGTCCTTCTCCCCTTCGGGAAACATGTTGGGGATCAATCCGTTGCGGACGTAGTGCGCGAACGTGCGGAGGATGTACGCCGCTTCCTGGAGGCGGCCCGTCGCCAGCGTAAGGCCCTCGAGGCTGATCATCGTGTCGCGGCCCCAGTCGGTGAACCAGTGATAGCCGGCGACGATCGTCCGCACTTCGTCGCCGTAGGCATGGGCGCGCGCGGTCTCCACGGTGCGGCCAGCCGGCGTGATGATGAACTGATCGGCCGCCAGCACGAGCTCGGCGGGGATTCCCTCGCGGGCCGTCGGCGGCGCCTGCGCGATCAGACGCCGGCGGCGGCCGCGCTCCGCGGCGAAGCCATGGTCGGCGTCGAGCACGCTCATCGTCTCGTTGCTCTCGGTCGAGGCGAGCAGCGCGGCGCGCTGCCCCGCCTGAATCGAGAGCGCGAAATAGCCCGGGCTCCAGAGGGCCCCGCGCGACTGGTAACCGCGGCTCTCCTCGACCGGATACAGCACGTTGTCGATCGGCATCCGCTTCAGCGTGAACGTCGCGTCCGACCCCGACACCTTGAGACGCAGCGCGGGTATGTCGCTGCCCTTCCAGGCGATCTCGTACATCGTCCCGACCGAACGGAACTCGTACGGCGATCCGACCGGCTCGCTGACCGGCGCTTCCTGCGCGCGAAAATTCACCGACGGGCGCAGCGCGAGCTCGATGCGGTCGGCGCCTGCGAGGAGCTCGTACATCAGATACACGGTGTTCTGCATGTGCGGCAGGAAGACGCGCTTCTCGATCACGACGCCCTCGACGTCGTAGCGCCACACCGGCAGGCCCGCTTCGAGTCGAAACTCCGTGAGGTAGCCGAGGCCGTGAACGTCCGGAGAGTCGCCGGAACGCTCGCGGCCGCCGAGCTCGAACTGGCGCCCATCTCCACAGCGCAGCTGCTCGGCGACGTGGCTGAGCATCACCGTACGGCCGAGCGGCGCTGAGAGCGCCGCGATCAGCAGGCCGTGATAACGCCGGGTGATGACTCCTGCGATCGTGCCGGAGGCATAGCCGCCGAGGCCGTTGGTGACGAGCCACTCGCGCGTGACGAGCGCCTCGGGGTCGCCTGGATCGACCACCGGCCACGGAATGCGGCGCAGTGGCTCGCGCAGTGACGTCGGCGGCAATTCTGCAGGCACGTCAGGCCGTCCGCCGCCGGATGCCGCGCCGCGGCGAGAGCCGCCGTTCGCGCGGCCGCAGGACCACGGCGCTTTCGCCTGGAATGTTCCATTCGCCTGACGACCACAGCGGCGCCGTCCCGCGCCCGCCGTATGCGGCATCTTCGCTCGACCAGCACACGTCCCACTCGAAATCGAGCGGCGGAGCGACGAGCGGATCCGCAATCGACGGCCGCCGCACATCGCGGCCGAGATTGACGACCAGCAGACGATCGTCCACGCGCGCGTCGGCGACGTAGCGTAGCGCCAGCACCTGCGCGGCGAGCACGCTGCCGTCCACGGCGCCCGCGCGCTGCAGGTGGAACGCGACCTCGTCGCGTCGCATCCGCAGCAAATCGTGATGGAGCGCGTACGCCGGAGCATGCTGGACGCGCTCTCCGAAGTCGAGCGTGCACCGGGCGAACGTCGAGGGATCGCCGGGGTCCGCCACCTGCCCCTGGTCCTCGTACTGCGACGTGCTGGGAAACTGCCGGAGAAACTCGGCTCGGCCCTTCCGCACCGCCACCGACAGCGCCGCGTCGAAGTCCACGAAGTAGAGGAATGGCGCGGACGAGCAGAACTCCTGGCCCTGGAACAGCATCGGCGTCCACGGACCGAGCAGGGTGAGCGCCGTCATCGCGCGCCACCGGCCCGGACTCGTCAGCTGGTGAAGGCGCGTGCCGCGCGCCGAATTCGCCACCTGATCGTGGTTTTCGAGGAACGCGACGAACTGCGCCGGCCGCAGGCCCCAGGCAGGCGTGCCTCTCGGCTGTTCCTGCCACGCATAGTACTGTCCCTGAAACAAGTAGCCGTATTTCGCCGCCGAGATGAGCTCCTGCGGCGTCCCGTGCGTATCGCTGTAATACGCCTCCGCGCGTCCCGTCAGCGCCACGACGGCGCTGTGATGGAAGTCGTCGTTCCAGACCGCGTCGAGGCCGTATCCGCCGGCCTCGACCGGCCTGATCAACTTCGTTTCCTGCTCTTCGTTCTCGGCGACGAGGATCACCGACCGGCCGCCGGCTTTTTCGCGCACGCGCCGGCCGATCGCCGTCAGCACGTGCTCGGGTGAGCTGTCGAAGATCTGCTGCGTCGCGTCGAGCCGCAGGCCGTCGAGGTGAAATTCCTCGATCCAATAGCCCGCGTTCGTGACGAAGAGTTCGCGGACGGGCCCGGCGTCGGCACCGTCGAAATTGATCGCGTCACCCCACTCGTTTTCGTACTTGTCGGTGAAGTACGCGAGCGCGAACTGTCGCAGGTAATTGCCGACCGGCCCGAAGTGGTTGTACACGACGTCGAGCAGAACGGCGACGCCGACGGCGTGCGCGCGATCGACGAAACGCCGGAAGTCGTCGGGCTCGCCGTACAGGTGCGTCGGCGCGAAGAGATCGACGCCGTCGTATCCCCAGCCGCGCCGCCCTTCGAATTCCGCGATCGGCATCAGCTCGATCGTCGTCACGCCGAGGCGTGCCAGCTCGGGCAGCTCGCGCATCGCGGCAGCCCACGTTCCGGCTCGCGTGAACGTGCCGACGTGCATCTCGTAAATCACCTGGCCTTCGAGCGCGCGGCCGCGCCATTCTCCGTCGGTCCACGGGAACGTGTTCGGATCGACGACGACCGATGCACCATGCGGACCGTCGGGCTGAAAACGTGACGCCGGGTCGGGATACAACGTGTCCGATCCGTCGAGGCGGAACCGATAACGGGCGCCGACGGGGACGGGCGCAGTGCGGCTGAAGTAGCCGGCATCCTCGGCCTGCAGCGCGAGCGTCGGTCCGCATTCGACCACAAGCTCGACGGAGGCCGCGTTCGGCGCCCAGACGCGAAACGACGTCAGGCCGTCGCCGATGTAATCCGCGCCGATCGGGCGCATGCGCCGAAGCATGGCCGGCTGTTCGGATGTGGAGTCTGCGATCGGTTCCGGCATGGATGCAGCTGGTGCGTGCAGGAATGGTGCCGCTTCGGGCGGGTCCAGAGCGACACGTCGTCCCGGATAGTCGTGCAGTGCCGTTTTCAGATGTCGGCCGGCGCCGCGGCTTCAGCGGGTGGAAAATACACCTTGAAGGTGGTGCCACGTTCCGGCTCGCTGAAGACCCAGATGTAACCGCCGCTCTGTTTGACGATGCCGTAAACGGTGGCCAGGCCGAGGCCGTCCCCCTGGCCCTGCGGCTTGGTGGTGAAGAAGGGCTCGAAGACGTGCGAGCGGGTGGACTCGTCCATCCCACGTCCGCTGTCCGCGACGGCGAGCATCACATACCGGCCGGCGGCCATCGCCGGATGACTGTCCGCGTGGCCCGCGTCGAGCTGGACGCCCGCCGTTTCGATCGTGAGCCTGCCGCCGCGCGGCATCGCGTCGCGGGCGTTGAGCGCCAGGTTGACGAGCACCTGCTCGACCGAGGCGGGATCGACGTTGACCGCGTCGAGCCCTGCGGCCAGGCGCGTCTCGAGCTCGATGTCGTCGCCAATCAGGCGCCGCAGCATTTTCTCGAGCTGCTGCACCAGGCCACTCATGTCCACCAGCTGCGGCTGCAGCATCTGGCGGCGGCTGAACGCCAGGAGCTGCTGGGTGAGCGCCGCCGCGCGCTGCCCGGCGCGCCGGATCTCCTCGAGATCGGTCCGCAGCGGATCCTCTTTCGGCACATCGTCGAGCATCAGATTGCAGTAGCCGAGAATGGCGGTGAGGAGATTGTTGAAGTCGTGAGCCACGCCGCCAGCGAGGCGCCCGACGGCTTCCATCTTGTGCGACTGGCGCAGCTCCAACTCGAGTCGGCGCTGATCGGTGACGTCGCGCGCGTTGATCACGACGGCGCCCACCGGTGGCTCGTGCAGCCGATTGACGCCGACGCCCTCCATGCTGCGCCATGAGCCGTCCGCGTGCGCGATCCGCAGCGTCAGCAGCACCGAGGCGCCAGGGCGTGTGAGGATCTCGTCGATTTGCGCGCGGGCGGCGCCGCGGTCGTCGGCGTGCACCAGCTCGAAGATCGACCGCCCGAGCATGCCCTCGGGCGACCAGCCGAGACTCCGCTGTGAGGAGGGTGTCAGGTACGTCATCGTGCCGTCGGCGTCGGTGAGCAGCTGCACGTCCGAGCTGTTCTCGACGAGCGCGCGAAACCGTTCCTCGCTGGCGCGGACGGCAGCTTGTGCGAGCCGGCGCGAGCGTTCTTCGGCGGCCAGCGCGA
>DATATJ010000270.1:0-6464 GCA_036268855.1 Vicinamibacterales bacterium | reverse complement strand
CCGGATCCGTCGAATCCGAAGTATCTCGTGACCGAGCCGTGGGTGGGATACCGGTTCAATCCGAACGGATGAGAGATCGCAGCCCCCGACTCTAGTTCATGGTGATGACGACCTTCGCGCGAGCCTGACCGCTCATCGCGTAGCGTACCGCCTCGCGCGCTTCTCCCAGTGGATAGATCCGCTCGATCACCGGGCGCAGTCGGCCGGCTTCGACGAGCTCTTTGAGGTACACGAGATCCTCACGCCGGGTTGACGCGACATAGAAGACGACACGCTGCCGCAGCACGCGTGACCGAAACATGATGGCGAGCAGACGGACGAGAATGCCGAGCCAGCCGCCGCGCTTCGCCGCGCCCGCACACACGAGCGTCCCGCCAGGAACGAGCATCCGCCGCAGATCGCGGAGCGAGCGAGTGGCGGCGACATCGAAGATCACGTCGTACCGTTCCTGGCGCTTCGCGACATCCTCGTTCGTGTAGTCGACGAGCTCGTCGGCCCCGAGCGGCCGGACGATGTCCATACCCCGCGTGCCTGTGACCGCGGTGACGTTTGCCCCCAGCGCCTTCGCGATCTGCACCGCAAACGTACCGACACCACCGCCCGCGCCGTAGATGAGGACGCGGTGTCCGGCCCGCATCCGGCCGTGGTCGCGCAGGCCCTGCAGGGCCGTGAGTGCCGCGACGCCGATTGCGCCCGCCTCCACGAACGAGAGGCCGGCGGGCTTCGGGAGAAGGCTGCGCTCGGTGCCGGTCGCGTACTCCGCCCACGTGCCCGTCCCCAGGCCGAACACTTCATCGCCCGGTCGCAGGGTCGTGACGTTCTTGCCGGCGGCCTGCACCACTCCGGCGACATCCGCGCCGCGGATGGGTGACGGCCGCGCCTGGCGGAGCAGCTTCCCGATCACCCGGACGATCAGCGCACCGTGCACCACGTGGTAATCGGCGGCGTTCACCGACGCCGCGTGCACTTTCACAAGCACGCGATCGTCGGCGACGGCCGGCGCGTCGATCTCCCGAAGGTGCAACACGTCGGCCGACCCGGAGCCGTCCTGCACCAGCGCCTTCATCTTGTCGGCGGATCCAGATGCGATGGCGACCATCTTCGTTCCTCCGGCGCTCCGGTGGCGCCCAGCCCTACTCGACGATGCTTCTGAGGATCGAGAACTTCCGGTTGGTGGAGCGGGCTACGGGGATCGAACCCGTGTCCGAGGCTTGGGAAGCCTCTGTACTACCATTGTACTAAGCCCGCGGACGAGGACGCCTGGGGAATGCCAATTCTATCTCAGCTCCTGATCAGCGCGATCACCTCGTCGCGCTTCTTTTCCATCTGCTCCGACGTCGTCGCCTCCAGGTTGAGGCGGAGGAGCGGCTCCGTATTGGAGGGCCGCACGTTGAAGTGCCAGTCGGGGTATTCGATGGAAATCCCGTCCAGGGTGTACTGATTCGCGTCGGCGTACCGCGCCGCGATCTGCACGAGCTTGGCGGGCACCGCGTCCATGCTGGGGAGCTTCGTGTTGATTTCGCCGGAGATGAAATATCGCTCGCGCAGCGGCTGCAGCAGCTGGTGCAGGCTCTGCTCCTTCTTGGACATCAGCTCCAGCATGAGCAGCGCCGGAATGAAGCCGTTGTCGGCGTAGAAGTTGTCGCGGAAGTAGTAGTGGCCGGTGACTTCGCCGCCGAAGATCGCGTTCGTCTCGCGCATGCGCTGCTTGAAGAAGGCGTGGCCGACGCGGTTCATCAGCGCCGTGCCGCCGTAGCGCGCGACAACGTCCCGGACGGCGTGGCTCGCACGGAGGTCGTAGATCACCGTCGCGCCCGGGTGCTTCAGCAGGAACGCCTCGGCGAGCAGCGCCGTCACGAAGTCGCCCGGCACGAACTCGCCGGAGCCGTCGATGAAGAAGCAGCGGTCCGCATCGCCGTCCCACGCGATGCCGACGTCCGCCTTCAACCGGACGACCGCCTCGGTGATGTCGCGGCGATTCTCTTCGATGAGCGGATTCGCCTCGTGGTTCGGAAAGCGGCCGTCGATCTCGAAGCACAAGCGGGTCGTCTTGCAGGGCAGCTGCTCGAAGAGCTTCGGCGCGACGAGCCCGGCCATGCCGCTGCCCGCATCGAGGACGACGGTCAGCGGACGGACGATCGCGGGGTCGATGAAGGACATCACGTGCGCGACGTATGGCGTGAGCGCGTCGCGTGTCGTCACGTGTCCTGCGCGGGCCGCAGGCGGCGGCACGCGGTTGCCGGCAATCATGTCGCGGATGTCGGAGATGCCTTCCTCGCCGCTGAGCGGGAACGCCTCCTTCCGCACCATCTTCATGCCGTTGTACTGCTTCGGGTTGTGCGACGCCGTGATCTGCACGCCGCCGTCGAGGCCGTCGCGCGCCACGGCGAAGTACAGCATGTCGGTGGCGATCATGCCGTAATCCACGACGTCAGCGCCTTGCGACGTCGCACCGGCGATGAAGGCGGCCGCCAGCGCAGGCGACGACAATCGCATGTCGCGCCCGACCGCAATGCGCCCGGCTTTCAGGTATGCGACAAACGCCGCGCCGATGGCGCGCGCCGTTTCTTCGTCGAGCTCGTCCGGGTACAAACCGCGGACGTCATATGCTTTGAAGATATTGGGAGTCATCACAAGCGGCTGTAATCGGTGATTACGGATTTATCGCCCAGCACCACGCCGTCCTCGACCATCGCACTCCGGCCGATATGGCACTGCCGGCCGACGATCGATCGGCGCACGACGGCTTCCTGGCTGACGCGCGTGTTCGCCCACAAGATCGAGTGATCGATCGTCGCGTGCTCTTCGACGTGGCACTGCCGGCCGACGACGGCGTAGGGGCCGAGGTGCGCGCCGGTCTTCACCACCGCGCCCTCGTCCACGAAGCAGGGGCCTTCGATCGTGACGCCCTCCTCGATCCGGGCACCGGGCGACACCCACGTATGGCCGGCGCTGCCGTTGAACGGGGCCGTGTGATACCGCCCGTCCATGATGTCCCGATGGACCTGCATGTACTTGTCGGGCGTCCCGATGTCGATCCAGTACCCGCGATAGACGTACCCCACGAACGTTTCCTGTCGCTCGATCAGCGACGGGAAGAAGCTCCGCTCGATGGACCACGGCGTGTCCTTCGGGATCCGATCGAACGTCTCGGGCTCGAGAATGTAGATGCCGGCGTTGATCGTGTCGCACGTGATCTCGTCCGCGTTCGGCTTCTCCAGGAAGCGGCGGATGTTGCCGGCGGCGTCGGTCTCGACCAGGCCGTACGCGCTCGGGTTGTCCACCGGCGTCAGCACGATCGTCGCGCGCGCGCGGCGCTCGCGGTGCAGCGCGATCACGGCAGCCAGATCCACCTGCGTCAGGACGTCGCCGTTGAACACGACGACCGACTCGTGCAGCGACTCGCCCGCATAGCGTACCGCCCCGGCGGTGCCGAGCGGCGCCGGCTCGACCACGTAGCGGATGCCGATGCCCGAGTCGCCGCCGTCGCCGAAAATCTCCTCGATGCGGCGGGGCTGGTAATTGAGGCTGAGAATGACCTCGTCGATCTCCGGCACCTGCTTCAGCAGGTCGAGCTGGTAATGGAGGAATGGCCGCTCGAAAATCGGCACGATCGGTTTCGGGGTGTGAATCGTCAGCGGGCGCAGGCGTGTGCCTTTGCCCCCGGCCAGCAGGATCGCCTTCATGGGCAACCACCGATGTTATCATGAGCCTACGCTGACATGAATCTGCCGAACTCGCTCTCGATCACGCGCATCTTCCTCGTGCCGTTGCTCGTGGTCGTGCTGCTGACCAAATTCGAAGGACGGCAGATTCTCGGCGTGCCGAAGGAACTGGTGGGCGCGGCGATTTTCGCGCTCGCCTCGCTCACCGACTGGGCCGACGGCTACCTGGCGCGCCGCCGCAAGCAGATCACCCCGTTCGGCCAGATCATCGATCCGCTGGCCGACAAGCTCCTCACCTCCGCAGCGCTGATCTCGCTGATCCAGATGGAGCTGGCGCCCGCGTGGATGGTCGCCGTGATCATCGGCCGCGAGCTCGCTGTCACGGCGCTGCGCAGCGTGGCGTATTCGCGCGGCGCCGTGATGGCGGCCTCGCCGCTCGGCAAGATCAAGATGGTGGCGGAGGTGGTCGCGATTCTGGCGCTGATCCTGGCGCACGGACAGCGCACGCCGCTCCTGCTGATTGGCCAGACCGCGCTCTGGATCGTCGTGATTACGGCGCTGGTCTCGGCCGCCGACTACTTCCGCCGCTTCAACGCGATTCTGAATACGCGCGTCGCCGAGTTTCCATCGGCGGGCGGGCGCGGCGCGGGCCGACGCGTCGGCTGATGCGCGGCGCGTCTTCCGCTATTTCACCTGCGCGGGCGGTTTCGTCAAGCCCTGGTCCGCCTTGATCGCCGCGATCCGCTTCTCCGTGTCGGGCAGATATTCGCTCTGCTCGAATTCCGCCTTGAGCTTCTCGAAGTACGGGAGCGCCTCGGCCTCGCGCTTGGCCTTGATCAGCGATTCGCCGAGATAGAAGTAGATGGCGTCGCGGCGCGAATACGACGGATCCTCCTTCAGGACAGACTTGAGGCGATCGATCGCGCCCGGATACCACCGCTGGCGGAAATAGAAATAACCAACCAGATAGCTCGCCTCGCTCAGGCGATCCTGTGCTTCGCGCAGCTTCGCCCGCGCCTCGGGCATCAGGCTGCTGTTCGGGTACCGGTCGACGAACGTCGTGAGCTCCTTGACGGCCTCGCGCGTCTCGGTCTGGTCGCGCTGCGGTGCGCGCATCTGCCGGAAATGCCCGATCGCCAGCTTGTATTGCGCGTAGTCGGCGCGTTTGTTCGTCGGATAGAAGGTGAGGTACTCGCGGAACTCGTTGATCGCGAGGACCAGCGATTCGCTGGTCCCCTCGCCGAGGTACGTGTCGCCGATGCCCAGCTTTGCGTCGGGTCGATACGGGCTCTGCGTGTAGGTTTCGGTGACCTGCTTGAAGAACTCGCGCGACACGAGCCACTTCTTCTCGTTCAGCGCCTTTGTCCCGCGATCGAACAAGAACTTGTCGGGATCGGGTGTGCCGGCCGGCACGCTCCCGCGCGTCGTCGTCGCGCAGGCCCCCGCGGCCGCGAGCGTCAGACCGAGGAGCACGACATGCAGCGAGCGAGGGGACAATCTCAGAATCACAGGATCTCTTTCAGCCAGCGATACTCGGCCGCAAGGCCTTCCTCGAGCTCGACCTTCGGTTGAAAGCCGAGATCGGTTCGCGCCAGCCAGGTTTCCGCAAAGGTGTGCCGCATGTCGCCCTTCTGCGCAGGGTCGACTGTGACGACGGGCCGCCGTTGAGCAACTCGGCCAATCATCTCGAGCACGTCGTTCACCGAGACGCGGGAGCCGCCCCCGATATTGTACACACGGCCCGGAACGCCGCGCAGCGCGGCGGCGACGTTGGCCTCGACCGCGTCGCTGACAAAGGTGAAGTCGCGCGTCTGTTCGCCGTCGCCGTACACGGTGATCGGTTCGCCGACGATCGCGGCGCGCAGGAACTTGTGGAACGCCATGTCGGGGCGCTGCCGCGGTCCATACACCGTGAAGTAGCGCAGCGACACGGTCGGCACGCCGAAGTTCGCGAAGTACAGATAGCAGAGCTGTTCGGCCGCGAGCTTCGACACGCCGTATGGGGATACCGGCTGCGGCACGGCGTCTTCCCGCATCGGCATCGGGACGTGATCGCCGTACACCGACGAGCTCGATGAGTACACGAACCGCTCGAGCGGCACCTTCAACGCCGCTTCGAGCAGCATCTGGGTGGCTTCGATATTGTTGACCGTGTAGATGGCGAAGTCGCGGCCCCAGCTCTTGCGCACGCCGGCCTGCGCGGCCAGGTGAAAGACGTGCGTGCGATCCGCGAGCAGTGGGACGAGGTCCACGTCGCGTATCGCCGACTCCACGAACCGGAAGCGCGGATGCGGCCGGAGCGCCGAGAGGTTCCGCTCCTTGATCGCGCGCGGATAGTAGTCCGTGAAGCAATCGATCCCGACGACGTCGGCGCCGTCGGCCAGCAGCCGCTCCGCCAGCGTCGATCCAATGAAACCGGCCGTGCCGGTGACCAGTGCCTTCATGCGAAAAGGTTCCTCACGCGCTCGGGCAGGCGGCAGGGGCGTCCGGCGCGGTCGAGCGACGCGTGGACCGTTCGTCCGGCCGCGAGGACCGTGTTGTCGGCCGGCCGCACGACGTCGTAGGTGAACGCCACGCGGACCGGCGAGACCAGCTCGCCGCTCGTCCGCACTTCGATCTCGTCGTCGTAACGCGCCGGCTGCCGGTAATCGCAGTGCGCCTCGATCACCGGCAGGGCATAGCCGTCGGTTTCCATTTCTCGATAGCTCCAGTCCGCATCGCGCAGGAGGTCGGTCCGCGCCACCTCGAACCAGACGAAATAGTTGGCGTAGTAGACCACGCCCATCTTGTCGGTTTCCG
>DATATJ010000269.1:0-11394 GCA_036268855.1 Vicinamibacterales bacterium | reverse complement strand
GACCACCTGCTTCAGCGCCTGCCACTGCTCGTCGCCCCAGAGCTCCGCCTGCCGTCCGCCGACGGCCGCCACGACCGCCTTCATCGAGCTGCGCGCGTCGAACACGCCGCCCTGCGACGTTCCGCCGAGCGCGATGCGCTCCACGCAGGCTGCCGTCGCAGGCGTGTTCGTCGCGGCGCACGTGTCGAAGAAGACATAGATCGTCCGGCGGCGCGCGAAGAACGTCTCGGGCGCGACGATCGACGAGAACACCGGGTCTTCGTTGTACTCGCGCATCGGCACGACCCAGAAGTCGATGCCGTGCTTGCGCATCAGCGCGGGCAGAAACGTCTCGAGCCGTTTCTTCAACCACGCCTGCTGCATCTCCGCCTGTTCGCGCAAGCCGCCGAAGGGACGGTCCGCTGCCGGCAGCGCCGACGAAGCCAACCGCGACTGCCACGATGGGGTCGCCGCCGGAACGTCCTGCCCGGCCGCAACGATTGGAAACGCGAGGACCAAGAGCGCGACGCCAGCCCGGCGGAACAATGAAACAGCCATCGCACATCCTCCCGTGAACCCGCGAGGTCTGCCGCGGATCAGCCAGCGATTCTAGCGCCTTTTCGACGAGCTGCGTCGCGGAAGGTCTGCGGACCGCGCACGCGAGGGCGACGTGCCCGCGCCGGTTGCAGCAGGCTTGACGCTCCTCCACCGCCAGGCTTACAGTTCACCATATGGTGAACTATCGCGAAGATCGCCTGGATCGGGTATTCGCAGCACTGAGCGACCCGACGCGCCGGGCGGTCCTCACGCGCCTGGGGCGTGCGGAGGCGCTCTCGATCACGGCGCTCGCCGAACCCTTCGACATCACACTGCCCGCGGTGATGAAACATCTGGACGTGCTTGCCGAGGTCGGCCTGATTCGCCGCGTCAAGACCGGGCGCACCGTGCGGGTCGAGATAGCCGCGGGCCCGCTGAAGCCCGCGATGCTGTGGCTGCGGCGGTACGAGCGGTTCTGGTCCGCAAGCCTCGATCGTCTGGCCGCGTACGCCGAAGCCAAAGAGGCGAAGGCGCGGGAGAGAGGCCGATGACTCAGGTCGCACTCGTCCGCCGCATCGCCGCGCGGCCGGCGATCGTGTTCGACGCGCTGGTGACCGCCGAGGGCATCAGCTCTTGGTGGGGCCCGGACGATTTCCCGGTCGTGAGCGCCGTGGCGGACCCGCGGGTGGGCGGCAGCTTCCGCGTGCGCTTCCGGACCCGGGATGGCCTCGAACACGAATGCGCCGGCGAGTTCCTGGAGATCGAGAGGCCTGCGCGTGTGATCATGAGCTGGCGGTGGATTCTCGGCGGGCTCGTCGAAGAGCACGGCAACGTCTCGCGCCTCGAGATCCGACTGCGCTCCATCGAGACCGGAACGGAGCTCACGCTCATCCATGCCGGCTTGCGCAGTGAAGATTCCGCCCGCAGCCATGAAGGCGGCTGGGACGGAGCGCTCGAGAAGCTGATACGGCGATTTCCGTGAACATCGATATGTCTTCCACCGGATGCCAAGCCGCGAAACCCGAGAGGAGCACGATCATGAGAGCCAGGCGATCGAGGATTGGAGGCGCCCGCGTTGCATGGACCGTGGCGCTGAGTATCGTCACGATGGTCACCTTCCCCGGCCAAGCTGTGTGGGCAGACGATGAGCCGTATCCGACAATGGCTCCTGTCTCGCAATACCTGATCGCGAGCCGGCCCGAAGAAATCAACCTCGCAAGGAGCGCGGCACCGGCCGCGGTCGCCGACCACGCGGAAGTGCGGGTGCTCGGCGCGCACGGCTACGAGACAGCGGTCCAGGGGACGAACGGCTTCGTGTGCTTCGTGGGCAGGTCATGGGACGTGGGCTTCGTCGATCCGCAGTTCTGGAACCCGAAGATTCGATCGCCCCAGTGCGACAACGCCACCTCGGCGCGTTCCGTGCTGCCCCGGTACCTGACGCGCACCGAGTGGGTCCTGTCCGGCGTTTCCAAGGCCGAGATGCAGAGACGGGAAGCGGCCGAGTGGGCAGCGGGCACGCTGAAGGCTCCCGAGCCAGGGGCCATGTGCTACATGCTGTCGAAGGGCGGCTACCTGAACGACTCGGCTGGCCCATGGCACCCGCACGTGATGTTCTTCGCGCCGCGCACCGATGACGCGGCGTGGGGCGCCAACCTCCCCGGTTCGCCGGTCGCCTCCGACTCCGCCTCCTACGAGCACACCACCATCTTTTTCGTGGTCGTGACGAACTGGTCCGACGGCACGCCGGGCCCGCTTCACAAGTAGGAGCGTTGACTGCTCGCGCAGTGGACCAGGCGCGTGAGCGTTGACACAATCTCGCTCTCGGTCTGCCCTGCCGACGCGAGGGCATCGTAGCTCTCGAAACTGGTGAGCATGCCGACAACATCGCCGGCGATGCGCAGTTGGGCACTTGGCTGTTTCGCCTTGCCTGGTGCGCGCTTCAAGATCTCTCTGGCGATGTGGGGGCGTCGCGCGTCGCGAGAACGGATGCCCTTGGCAATCTCGGCATCGAGGGCCGACATCGCGCGCAGGCGCCGTAACGCCACGGGATCCGAGGCCCAGAAGCCGACGAAGATCCGCACCATCTTCTCCAGCGCCACCGATGGATCGGATTCGAGGAACACTTCAGCCATCCGGTGCATATTGCCCCGTCCCGCAAGATGATCGAAAAGCGCCTCGAGTAAACCGGCGCGCGAGCTGAACTGATAGTAAATCGTGAGCCTGGAGACGTCGGCCCCCCGTGCGACCGCTTCCATGCTCAGGTCGGTTTTCGACTCGTTCGCCAGAAGCCGGCGCGTCGCTTCCAGAATGCGGACGCGCGTTGCGCTCCGGGCGGCGTGCCGCTTTTCCATGTTGTAGGGACGAGGAGACATGTGCCACCCATTGTCGCGCTTGATAATTAATCATATAGTATGTTTAATTAATTAAGAGGTCATCACCCACCATGGATCTGCATCGACTCATCGTGTTCTGTCACGTGGCCGCCATGATCGGCCTGTTCGCCGCGCTGATTATCGAGGGCGTCAGCCTGACGTCCCTGAGACGGGCCGCCTCGTACGAGCAGGCCCGCGAGTGGGCGGGGCTGTGGACCTTGCTCGTTCCGGTCGGCCTTCCGTCCCTCCTCGTGGTCCTGGCATCCGGCATTTATCTGGCGACGACCCTCGGGGTTTGGGATTCTGGCTGGGCCAGGGCGGCGATTCCGACGCTGATCCTCGTCGCGGTCGCGGGGGGAATCATCGGCCCACGCCGAAACCGCCTGCGGGCAGCCGTCGCGACCGGTGTCGGTCCTCTGCCTCGCGATCTCCGGATGCAACTCCGACAACCACTCTTTCTGGCCTCGTGGTACTTCCGAGCGGCGCTCATCGTCGGACTGGTTTTTGACATGACGGCGAAGCCTGACCTGGGTGGTGTGCTGCTGATCAGCACGGCGGCTGTCGTCGGAATCGTCCTGGGCCTCCCTGCATGGACCGCCCAAGCGAGCGCGTCGGAGGTTGGGCCGTGAGCACCGTCGCGCTACGGCTGATGGCCGCCTCGCTTCCGTCATTCTGGAGTCGGGGCACGCCAGCCGAGCGCGCCGCCTACGTTGTCGGCGCGCTCCTGATCGTCAGCGGGCTCGCTCATCTCTCGGTCCTGATCGTGAGCGACGGACCGTGGTCGGGCCCCGTATCGTTGCGAAAGCCGACGACGTTCGGCCTGTCGTTCGGACTCACCTTGATCACGATCGTCTGGGTGTCGGCGTTTCTGGCGCTCGGAAGCCGCACAAGAGCCATCCTGCTCGGTGTCTTCAGCTCCGCGTGTGTGATCGAGACGGTACTGGTGACGCTGCAAACATGGCGAGGAGTGCCCTCCCACTTCAATATCGAGACGACACTCGACGCCATCGTTGCGCGAGCCCTGGCCGCCGGCGGCCTGGCGCTCGTCGCGATCACGGTGTCGCTGACCGTCGTCGCGTTCCGCACCAATGCAACTGTGCCACGCAGCCTCCTGACCGCGATTCGCGTGGGCTTCATGGCATTGCTCGGGGCGCAAATAGTTGGGGCCGCCATGATCGCGCGAGGAATGAAACTGGTCGTGAATGGAGATCCGCATGCGGCGTATGCGAGCGGAGGGGTGCTCAAACCGGCTCACGCCGTGATGATGCATGGCATCCTGATCCTGCCGGCGATCGCCTGGATCCTCTCATTCGTTGATTGGAGCGAACGACGCCGCCTGGAAGTCGTGCGGCTGGCGACCGGCGGGTACGTTCTGGTATCCGGCATCGTCACTCTGGCCAATCTCGAGGCACTCTTCGGCCTGCACGATTCGTCGCTTCTGAGAGCCACCCTCCTCGCGATCGGCGCCGCTTCGTTCGGGGTTGCCGGGGCGGTCACCCTTGTCGGTGTGGTGCGCTCCGATGGTGTTGACGGCGTACGGAGGTGAGCGAGACGTGCGCTTCGGGAGACGGTCGTCATTAGTCGTCGGATTCCGCGGCGGCGAGCGTATAATCCCGCTGCCTGGAGGTCTCGATGGCCGTTGCACGTCCGTTCCGTACGATCCTGTTCTTCGTCGTCCTGTGCGGCGCCGCCCTGACGGCGAACGCCCAGCAGACGGGGGCAATTGCCGGGAAAGTCGCCGATTCGAGCGGCGCCGTGCTGCCGGGCGTCACGGTGGAGGCGCGGTCGAACGTGCTGCCAAGTCCCCGCGAGGCGGTGACCGAGAGCGATGGCAGCTATCAACTGCCGGCCTTGCCGCCTGGCACCTACACCGTGACCTACACGCTGCAGGGCATGCAAACCGTCACGCGTCAAGTGACGGTCAGCCTGAATCAGATCACGACCTTTGACGCCACCCTGGGCGTTGGAGGCGTCGCCGAAACCGTGACGGTGGCGGCGACGACGACGTACGTGGATCGGACGTCGGCGGCGCTCACGAACGGTTTGTCCAGCAACGAGCTGGACAAGCTGCCCACCGGCACGCAGTACCGCGATCTCGTCAACGACATCCCCGGCGTGCAGTACACGCAGCAGCAGACGCGTGGCCCGAGCGCCGGCGCCAGCGGCCAGAGCAACGTGTACAACTTCGACGGCGTCAATGTGACGTTGCCGCTCTTCGGCACGCTCTCGGCCGAGCCAGCCTCGCAGGACATCGCGGAGTTCACGGTCGTAAAGGGCGGCGCCCCGGCCATCGACTTCAATCGCGCGGGCGGCTTCTCGATCAACACGATCAGCAAGTCGGGGACGAGCCAGTTTCACGGCGAGGGGAGCTACCGCTTCCAGCGGGTGGACATGTCCGCCGCGCAGAACAACGGCGCCGTCTCGATCTTCGACGAAAACCGCGCCTTCGGCGACGCCAACGTCGGCGGCCCGATCATCAAGGACAAGGCGTTCTTCTACGCCTCGTACTACCGCCCCACCGTGAACCGCGACAACTCTGCCACGGCTTACGGCCCCGTGCCGAACGTGGAGGACACGCGCAACGAGGGATTCGCGAAGGTCACGCTGACGCCGACGCACAACACGCTGTTCAACGTCACCTACCGCGACTCGCACGAGCTCGAGAAGGCGTCGGGCGGCTTCACGCCCTTCGAGGCGGGCACGGCCGGCAGCGGCTCCGAGGCGTGGGAACGGATCGGCAACGCCGACGGTTCCTGGATTATCAACAACAGCAATTTCGCGACCTTCAAGTACACGCACTTCTCGAACCCGACGCAGGGTATCCCCGACAACATCTCGAGCGCCACGGTCAACACCGCGATCGGCACCCACCTGCCGATCGACGATCTCGCGTCGCTGGGACTCTTCACCGTCCCCAAGCCGATCGCCGGCAATCCCGCGCAGAACGCGTTCGTGCAGCCGGTCATCAATCGGTACGGCTACATCGCGAACGGCGCCCCTCAGGGAGGCGGCGTCGTCGGCGTCGCGTCCCTGTTGACGGACCAGGACAACTTCTTCCGGAACGCCGGTCAGTTCGGCTACAACACGACCCTCGTGACCGGCGCCATGCGCCACAACCTGCACGGCGGCTATCAGCAATACGTGGACTCGGAGGATCTGAGGCGCACGTCGAACGGCTGGGGATCGATCAGCGTGCCAGCTGGAACGATCAAGTCGCCGGGCGGCATTCCGATCTACTACCAGGCGACCTATCAGGCGCAGGGCACGGGGCTGGTGCCGACGATTCACTCGGAATACCACTCGCGCAGCATCGAGGTGAATGACACCATCGCCTGGAACAACTGGACGATCAATGCCGGCGTGATCGCCAGCAACGACTCGCTGTACGGCCAGGGCCTCACGGCCGATTCGTCGGCGCCGTCCGGCTTCGTCAAGGCGACCGGCACGACGGCGGACTCGCGCCAGTACAAGGAGTACGAGATCCCGTTCAGCAAGATGATCCAGCCGCGCCTCGGCGCGACCTGGGCCTATAACGGCAAGGACACGGTGTTCGCGAGCTACGCGCGCTACAACCCGGCGGCCAACTCGCTGCCGCGCGCCGCGTCGTGGGACCGCAATCTCGAGGTCTCGCAGAACGCGGATTTCGACGCCAACGGCAATTTATTCGAGCTGGAGAACGTCGCCGCCTCGACCGGCAAGCTGTTCGTGCCGGACATGACGCCGCCGCGCTTCGACGAGTGGGTGATCGGAACGGCGAAGCGGTTCAACGCTGCCTGGTCGGGCCGCGCCTATTTCCAGTACCGCAAAGGGACGCACTATTGGGAAGACACGCCGAACATGTCGCGCATCCTCTACAACGAGGGGGTCACGACCGTGCCTGGCACGGACGCCGCGATTCCGCAGCTGCCGTACATCGCGAACCTCGCGGCCGACCTGGCGACGCTCGGGGGCAACGGCAACTCTTACGTCATCGCCGACCTCGACGGGGCATTCACCGACTACCGCGCTCTGACGCTGGAGGCGGAATACCGCAAGGGGCCGGCCTGGATCCAGGGCTCCTACACCTACAGCCGGTACTACGGCAACTTCGACCAGGACGCCTCGTCGACGGCCGAGCTCAACGACGCCAACATTTTCATCGGCTCGTCGAACATCGGCGACGGTCCGGGACGTCAGCTCTGGGACAACAAGCTCGGACGCCTGCGCGGCGACCGGCCGAACGCCGCGAAGATCATGGGCTCCTACCAGCTCTCGTGGCATGCGTCGCTCGGCGCGTTCGCGTTCGCGCAGTCGGGCGAGCCCTGGGAAACCCACAGCTACCTGCCCTACGCGGCGCTGACGACCAGCACGAGCAACACGGCGCGCTACTCGGAGCCCGCCGGGTCGCATCGATCGCCGTCGGTCACGCAGCTGGATCTCAACTACACGCAGGACATCCCTTTCCTGAGGCGGTATAAGGGCGCCATCACGGCCTACCTGTACAACGTGTTCAACCAGCAGGCCGGATACAACACGCAGCCGAACTTCAACGCGGCGGGCTACGGGCTGCCGGACACGTTCTACTTCCCGCGGCGGCTCGAGCTCACGCTGAAGCTCAATTTCTAGCGAACAGCTTTTCGCGCGCAATGAGCGGGCGCGTCGCGGCATCGGCGTGCGCCCGCGCCGCGGCGATGCGCGCTGCGGCGTCCGCCTCGTGCAGCAGGACGCTGACCTGTGCGCGCTTGAAAAGCGCCATCGGCGAGCGCGGATCGGACGCCGGCACGCGGTCGAGCGCGTCGCGCGCGTCGGCGTAGCGGTGCGCCGCGAGATACAGGACGCCGAGGTCGAGATCGCGGCGGAAGCCGTGCGGGTCGAGCGCCCGCGCGCGCTCGAAGACGCTGATCGCCGGGTCCGTCGCGCCCACACTCATCTCGAGATCCCCGAGATGGGCCAGCTCCGGCGCCGACGGCGACCGGAGCGCGAACGCCCGCTGCCAGAGCGCGATCGCGTCGGGCGCGCGCCCCTGCCGCTCGCGGATCGTCGCGAGCGCCTCGAGCGCCGGCAGCCGATCGGGTGAGAACGCCAGGACCTGCTCGAGGAGCGGCGCCGCCTGCGCCCAGTCGGGACCACGGGCGTCATGGAGCGCAAGATACAACCGCACGTCCGGCGAGTCCGGCGCCATCGCCGCCGCTTGCCGAAACGTCGCCACCGCCTGCGCGTTCTTGCCGAGCGCCGAGTACGACGTCGCAAGCTGCAATGCGACGCCGAGGTTGTGCCCGTCGTCGGTCAGGATCTTCGCAAGCAGCGGCGCCGCCTTCGCGTAGCGTCCCGCGGCGAAAAGGCCGTCCGCCTCTCCGATGGGCTCGAACAGCTTCGTCATATCGACCGGGCGCGGCGCGTCTTTTCTCACAATCGGTGTGACGCCGCCGCTCACGTAGCCGAGGCTCGCCAGCTTCTGCCGATCCTCCGCGCTCAGAGACGGTGCGTTCTGGGCGGCCGCACCAGGCGACGGCACCGGGTAGTCCCACAGCGCCGTCCGTACCGCGGGCGGCAGCGCGTCCGTCTTCTGGAGGTCGTGCGTTTCGCCGGGATCAGCGGCGAGGTCGTAGATCTCCTGCACCTTGCCGGCGAGGATCGCCTTACGGCTGCCGTTCACGATCATGCTCTGCGGCTGCCAGCCGAATTCGAGGAACGGCTTCATCGCTTCCGCCAGCACCGGATCGGGATCGTTGGCACGCAGGCTGTGCGTCGCGCCGAGCCCGGCCCAGTCGAGGACGGTAAAGAAGATTCGTCGCGTGCTGACGGGCGTGTCCGTCGCGGCGGCCGCGACGCCGGGCCCGACGAGCACCAGTGGTACGTGCACCGTCGACTGGTAGAGCAGGTAGCCGTGCTGCGGCTCGCCGTGGTCGCCGAGCCCCTCGCCGTGGTCCGCGACGACGGCGATGGCGCGCGGCTCGGGGAGATCGCGTGCGAACGCCGCGACGAGTCGTCCGAGCTGGGCGTCCATCGTCGCGACCTCGCCCAGATACGGGTGGCCCGCGTAGCGCGAGCGGTACGGCTCCGGCGGCTCGTAGGGCGCGTGCGGATCGTTGTAGTGGACCCAGAGGAACAGCGGCGTCGCTTCGGTTCGATCCGAAGATTCGCGGCGGTCGAGCAGTGCCAGCGCGGCGTCGGTCGTCGCGCGCGACGACCGCTCCACCGCTCCCGCCGGCAGCTCGTCGTCGTAGACGTCGAAGCCGCGCGCGAGACCGAAGCGGCGCGCGAGCGTGAAGGTCGAGACGAACGCTGCGGTGCGGTAGCCGGCGCCGTGGAGGCGCTCGGCGAGGACCGGCGTCCGGTCCGACAGGCGGCGGCCGTTCTCGTGGATGCCGTGGCCGGCCGGGTAAAGTCCGGTCATCATCGACGTGTGCGACGGCAGCGTCTCGGGGACCGTTGCGTAGGCCTGGGTGAAGCGGCGGCCGCGCGCGGCGAGCGCGTCGAAAGCGGGCGTCTCGACTCCTGTCGCGTCCGGTCCGATCGCGTCGGCGCGCGTCGTGTCCAGCGTGACGAGGAGGATCGATGGCCGAAGACCCGCCCCGACGGGAGTCGCAGACGAGGGCGGCGCGCCGCGTCCACAAGCGGCTAGAAGCAGGACCACGGCGCACGCGCCCGCGCGCGGAAGGCCATGGGCCAACGTGCGGCGGAGGATTGGCATATCTGAGCTGCGGACCGATTGTGTCGCGA
Organism: Vicinamibacterales bacterium; assembly: GCA_036268855.1. Lineage (GTDB taxonomy): Bacteria > Acidobacteriota > Vicinamibacteria > Vicinamibacterales > CAVVIG01 > DATATJ01. The sequence goes on along the minus strand of DATATJ010000269.1, from coordinate 1,804 downwards.
ATGCTGCTGCTTGACCAGTCTCGACGCGGCGGCTCCGGCCGCGAGCGGCGCGCAAGAAGGAGCTCGTCAGAAAGTTTCATCGACGCGAAGATGATCGCGCAACGATCATGGTACCTTCGTTGGATGAAGCGGGCCTCAACAGCGCTCTCGTTAGCGATCTTCGCCGTCGCCATCGCACTCGCGTCGGGAGCGGCCGGGCTTTTGGTCGGCCGACATTATCAGATGAATAGCCAGTGCTGCGCGGTGCCATGGTATCGAAATGGCGCGTTGAGTGTACGACAGGTGCTCCGTCGCGCACATTCCTATGCACAAATCGGCCAGGACATCTGGGTGACGGAAACCGCCATGCCTGGCCTGAAGAACGGCTACTTCCTCGATGTCGGCTCCGGCGATGGCACGATCGGGTCGAACACCAAGGCCCTGGAAGAGCGTGGATGGAAAGGGATCTGCGTCGATCCGTTCCCCACCCACATGGAAGACCGGACCTGCCAGATGTTCAAGGAGGTGGTCTTCAGCGAGGCTGGCAAACGGATGACCTTCCATATGGCTAGCGGGTTGGGCGGCCTTACGGACACTCTGGGAGAGTGGAGGGCCCAGGCAGAACAGGCACCGATGGTGACGTTCACGACGGTGACCCTTGCCGACATTCTGAAGCGCGGCAACGCGCCGCAGCGCATCGACTACATGAGCCTCGATATCGAAGGGGCGGAGCTCGAAGCGTTACGCGCCTTTCCGTTCGATCACTACCAGCTGGGCGCGCTCGATGTCGAACACAACTACGAAGAACCGAAGCGCAGCCAGATCGAAGCGCTGATGAAGAACCATGGATACACGAGAGTCCACTCGTGGATGCAGGACGACTTCTACACACCCGTTCATTGAAGGCCGCGAACGCGCGCCGGCGATACGTTCAGCGGATACGAGTCTGGCGACGGCGTCAACTGGATACTCGCGGGGGACGGACACGATCACCATGGCAGCCGCCGTGGACATCGGGCTCGCGGTCACGAGCCACACCACGTCGGCGAGCGCGACGTGCACGTTCGATCACGTGAGCATTCAATCGAAGAATTAGCAAATTGAGTTGGGACCGCGAATACCGCGGCTCACGTCTTCACGCTGCCCGGCGTCGACGCCTCTATTGCTTCGCCGGCACTCCAGATGGCGGCGCCCAGAAGGAAGAAGTCCTTCATCAGAAATCCCTGCGCGTCTGGCGTCTGATTCGGCGTGGTGAAGAGAAAGCTCAGCGTGATGACGAACATGCCTGCCGCCAGGAGGCTGCCGACGACCGTGGCCTTCGGCAACCAGTGTCGCGTCGCGATCAGGAGTGCCGCGGCGATTTCGAAGCTGCCGATCAGCTCCGATCCCCTTTGTATGCTCGTGACAGCGTAGATCCACGACACGAGCGGACTGTGCGCAACCCAGGGCCGGATCGCGTCGGCTTCGGCCGGCGTCCATTTCGTCGCGCCAATCATCAGCAGGATGACGACGAGTCCGTACCGAAGCATCGCGGTTCCAACCGTCTTCATCTGCGTGCCAGGGCGATGTGCGCTCATGACGTGCATTCCTTCAGCGGGTAGTTCCTCATGCATGAACCGTCAGCTGGTCGCGGGAAACGAGTGATGCTCATGTGCGATGACCCACTGTCGATCGATCTTTTGGAGGCCGACCGTCAGCCGAAACGTGAGTCGACTGTTCTCCCCGGCCGTCTCCCTTCCAGAACAGCGCATGAGCGCGGTGACGAACGCCACGTCTGTCCCGGCCGTGACGCTCATCTCGAGGATGTTGAACACGACCGGATCGT
>DATATJ010000268.1:0-1506 GCA_036268855.1 Vicinamibacterales bacterium | reverse complement strand
TTCCTGATCTGGGTCACCTACGGCGCGGTGGACTACGAGACGGTCTTCCGCAACGCGGGCAGCGCCGAGACGAACACGATCGTGGCGATCACGCTGCTGCTGCTGGTCGGGGCGTTGGCAAAGTCCGGCCAGGTGCCGCTGCACGTCTGGTTGCCGGACGCGATGGCCGGCCCGACGCCGGTCTCCGCGCTCATCCACGCCGCGACGATGGTCACCGCCGGCGTCTACATGATCGGCCGCAACGCGGTGCTCTTCAGCCACGCGCCGACGACGCTGACCGTCGTGGCGGTCGTCGGCTGTGTGACCGCGCTCATGGCCGGCACGATTGGCCTCGTGCAGAACGACATCAAGCGCGTGCTCGCGTACTCGACGGTCTCGCAGCTCGGCTACATGTTTCTCGCGATGGGCGTGGGCGCGTTCGCCGGCGGCATCTTCCATCTCTACACGCACGCGTTCTTCAAAGCGCTCCTGTTCCTCGGATCGGGCGCGGTGATCCACGCACTCAACGGCGAGCAGGACCTGCGCAAGATGGGCGGCCTGCGCAAGGAACTGCCAGTGACGTACTGGACGTTCCTGATCGGCACCCTCGCGATTGCCGGCGTGCCCGGCCTGGCCGGGTTCTTCTCGAAGGACGAGATTCTCGGCAAGACGTTCGAGAGCGGCCACACGATTCTGTGGGCGCTCGCCGTATTTACGGCGTTCCTCACCGCGCTCTACATGTTCCGGCTGCTGTATATGGCCTTCTTCGGCGAACGAAGAGCCGCCGACGCGACGGCGGGACACGGCCACGACGACCATCCCTCGGCAGGCTCGGGGCAAGCGGCCCACGGGCACAACGGTCACTTGCACGACGCGCCACCCGCGATGGCCATCGCGCTGGTGGTGCTCGCGATCGGATCGGTCGTCGCCGGCTACGTCGGCCTGCCGAAAGTGATGGGCGAGAATCGGATCGAGGCATTCCTCGCGCCCTCGTTTCATGCGCCGCAGGTGGTCGTGGTGAACGGCGTGCCGATCGCGGCGGCGCCCGCGGTCGAAGCCGCGCCGCAGCCGGCGGAGGCCAGCTCATCGTCGCAGGAAGTGGCGTTGATGGGCGTCTCGATTCTCGCCGCGTTGGCCGGGATCGGCGTGGCGTGGCAGTTCTTCCGGCGCAATCCGGCGGCTTCCGATCGCATGGCGGCGCAGTTCAGCGGCCTGCACAGCCTGCTCGCGCACAAGTACTACGTGGATGAGATTTACAACGCCGCGATCGTGCAGCCCATCAAGGGCATCTCGACGACGCTCTTGTGGCGTGGCATCGACGCGGGCCTGATCGACGGCACGGTCAACGCCGTGGGCCTCGCCGTACGGGGCCTGAGCGCGGTCGGTCGCCGGTTTCAGACAGGCTCGGTGCGTGCGTATGCGATCGCCCTCTTTCTGGGCATCGTCGTGATTGTGGGGTATTTCCTCCTGTGACGATGCCGATTCTGTCGTCGCTCGTCCTGCTGCCGCTCATCGGCGCGGTCCTGG
>DATATJ010000267.1:0-50925 GCA_036268855.1 Vicinamibacterales bacterium | reverse complement strand
CCAACATGAACGCGATTGTCATTTTCGTCGCGACCACATATTCGCTGTCGATCGCGGTGAGCCTCATCGCGTGGCTCACGGGCGGATATGGGAGCCCACTCGCCGGGATGGCGTATGTCTTGTCCACGTTCTTGCCTGCGGCAGCCGTACTGATCGCCATCGCGACCGTGAATGAAAGGCCTCGCGTCCGATGGGAAGATTTCCCTCTGCGGTACCTGCCGGTCGCCCTTTTCTTGATTCCGGGTGTTTTGCACGCCGTGACGCTACCGCTTCTCGTCGTTCTCGAAGGCCCGCTCCCATGGCAAGACTGGTTGACGCCACAGGCCGATGGCCTGTATCACACGCCGCTCACCAGGGGATGGGGCATTCTCACGGTCGAGGGACTCGTGGCTCGCGTCGCGCTCAATGCAGCGGCCGGACTGGCCATCGTGTCTGTTTTCACGTTCTTCGAAGAGATCGGCTGGCGAGTGTGGCTGCTCCCGCGGCTGCGTGACCGGGTCGGTCCTCGCTCTGCGGTTGTCGTCACAGCGGTCATTTGGGCTCTTTGGCACGTGCCATTCCAGCTCTCGGGAGTGCAGCACATCGACGGCGTATCTCCAGGCCGACTCGCGTCGACTCTGCCGGTGGCCATCATAATCGCCGGGCTGATTCTCGGGTGGTTGTGGCTCCGCACGGAGAGCATTTGGCTGGTCTCGATCGCTCATGGCGCACTGAACAACTGGGGACAGTACGCCTTCAGATACATGAAAGACTCCGGCAGCGTCGGGAAGGACACATTGGCGCTCAGCGGCGGATTTCTCGCACTGTTTGCAGTCGCAACGTGTCTTCTTTGGCGCGGCGTCCCGACAGGCGCCGGCCAGCCAGTGGATTTTGCGACCGTCCCTCCGACTCAGTAGCTGGCGAACACGTTCTTCAGGTCCCTGCGCGCTAGGCCGCAGCGTCGAAATCCTACGAGCGCCTCCGTGGCTCGGTGACTCCGTGGCGAACTGCAGTCGTCTCTCTGTGGCTCGGTGACTCCGTGGCGAGTTGTGGTCGTCTCTCTGTGACTCCGGGGCGATACGTCACATCACCTCAACCGTCACGACGCGAGAAACTTCAGCAGCTCGCGATGGAAGATGTCCGGCGACTGCACGTGCGGGACGTGGCCCACCCCCGGAATCAGCACCAGCTGAGCCCCGGGGATCGTATCCGCGACATGCCTGGCGAGGGTGGGGAAGTCCGGACCGTCTTTGTCGCCGCCGATCTCCAGCGTCTTCACCTTGATGTGCGACCAGTCGTACACAACCGGATCTTCGTACACCATCTGCTGGACCAGGGCGCGCACCATCGCCGCCTCCGGCCAATTGCCGCTCAACGTCCAGCCGTACTGCCGGCGCACGTATTTCTCGAAATCCGGAGGCACCACGCCGCTCGGAAAATAGCGCGCCAGGCCGTGATATACCTGGTCGTACGTTTCGCCCAGCAGCTGCTTGTAGACCTCGTCGGTCGGAGTCGGCGGCCGCTGCAGCCGCGCGTCCGTCAGCCCGATCTGGTTGTAGAGCACGAGCCGCTCTGTGACGTCCGGATACAAGAGCGCGAACCGCGTTGCCACCATGCCGCCCATCGAATGTCCGACGATCGCCGCCTTCTGCACGCCGACACGCTCCAGCAGCGTGCGTGTGTTCATCGCCATGTCGGAGAGCGTGTACGGCATGATCGGCTTCGACGACCGGCCGAATCCCACTTGATCCGGCACGATCACGCGGAACCCCTGCTTGTGGAGGACCGCGATCGTGTCGGTCCAGTACTCGCCGTAGAAGTTCATGCCGTGCAGGAGGACGACCGTGCGTCCGCTGGCTGCGGCGTCCGCCGGCACATCCATATAGGCCATGCGCACGTCGTGTCCGTACAGCGTGAGCGGCAGATAGTGGACGGGATACGGATACGGCACGTCCTCGAGCGTGGGGCTGAAGGCTTTGGCGTCGGCGGGCGCCTGCATCGGCGCCGCCGGCCGGCTGGCGCCGGGCGCCTGGCCGGCCTCTGCTGCCGGCGGCTGCAGATATCCAATGACGATGGCGCTCAGCAGTAGGACGAGTCGTCCAACGCGGCTCATTTCGTCCGTTCCTCCATGCGCGGTATTCTAAACGTCTTTCGAGGCGGGTTCGGCGCTATAATCCCGCCGGATTCCTAGAATCGAGCGGGGCCGCCAGTGCCGGTCTGAAACGGACGCGGCTCCGCCGAAGCAGTCGGTTGTAGTTCTCCGTAACTCAAACGGGAGTGAATAGATGTCTCGACGAGCATTTCGATCCTTACCGGTGCTTCTGGCCGTCGCAGCAGGGGTGACTTGGGCGACCGTGAGCATGACGGGGCAGACCACCGGTCAGCCGAGCACGGCAAAAGGCGACTGGCCGGCCTACAACGCAGACTTGCGAGGCACGCGCTATTCACCGCTCGATCAGATCACCGCCGACAACTTCAGCAAGATGGAAGTGGCGTGGCGCTTCAAGACCGACAATCTCGGCTCCCGGCCGGAATTCAAGCTCGAAGGGACGCCCCTCGTCGTCAACGGCACGATGTACGCGACGGGCGGCACGCGCCGCTCGGTGTTCGCGCTGAAAGCCGACACGGGCGAGCTGTTGTGGGTGCATGCCGAGCTCGAAGGCGAGCGCGGGAAGTATGCGCCGCGCCAGCTCTCCGGCCGCGGCGTCTCGTACTGGACCGACGGCAAGGGTGACGACCGCATCGTCTACGTCACCACCGGCTACAAGCTGATCGAGCTCAACGCGAAGACCGGCGGCGTGATTCCCGGCTTCGGCAAGGACGGCGTCATCGACCTGAAGGTCGGGATGATTACCGGCAGCGGCCAGCCGATCGATCTGATCAAGGGCGAAGCGGGCCTCCACGCGACGCCGACGGTCGCCGGCAACATCATTCTCGTCGGCTCGTCGTTCAAGGAAGGCATGACGATCGCGACGCACAACAACACCAAGGGCGAAGTCCGCGCCTTCGACGCGCACACGGGCAAGCTGCTCTGGACGTTCCATACGATTCCGCACCCGGGCGAGTTCGGCAACGACACGTGGGAGAACGATTCGTGGAAAGAGAACGGCAACACCGGCGTGTGGACGCAGATGAGCGTGGACGAAGAAGCGGGCCTCGCGTATCTGCCGGTTGAAGATCCGGCGTCCGATTTCTACGGCGGCCATCGTCCCGGCAACAACCTCTTTGGCGACAGCCTGGTATGCGTCGATCTGAAGACCGGCCAGCGCAAGTGGCACTACCAGATCGTGCATCACCCGATTTGGGACTACGACCTGTCGTCGGCGCCGCTGCTCGCCGACGTCATGATCGACGGCAAGCTGCGCAAGATTGTGGCCCTGCCGACGAAGGAAACGTTCCTCTACGTCTTCGATCGGATCACCGGGCAGCCGATCTGGCCGATCGAAGAGCGGCCTGTCCCGCAGAGCGACGTGCCGGGCGAGAAGACGTCCAAGACGCAGCCGTTCCCGACCAAGCCGCCGGCGTATTCGCGGCAGTCGGTCACCGAGAACGATCTGATCGACTGGACGCCCGAGCTGCACGAGAAGGCGCTCGAGCAGTTCCGGATGTACAAGAACGGCCCGATGTTCAATCCCGGCGTCGTCAGCCAGGCCGGCGGACCGATCGCGGCCATGACGATCGGCACGGCCGGCGGCGGCACCAACTGGCCCGGCGGCTCGTTCGATCCGGTGACGAACATCGCCTATCTGTATGCGTGCAACTCGTGCCTCACGCCGATCGGCCTGATCGAGCCGCCGGCGGGCTTCGAGACCGACGTGCGCTACGTCGCGGGCCAGGCCGGTGCGGCGTTCCGCATCGCTGAAGCCGCTGGCGCGGGCAGCTACGCGGACGCGCCGACCGTGAACAATCGCGGCCGCGGCGCGGCTCCGGCGGGCCGCGGCGCCGCGGCCGGCGATCGCGCTAACGCTCCGGCGGCCGGCGGCAACCGCGGCGGGACGACGGTGCAGGGGCTGTCGATCCTGAAGCCGCCGTACAGCACGATCTCGGCGATCAACCTGTCGAAGGGCGAGATCGTCTGGCAGGTACCGCACGGCGACACGCCGGACGCGATCCGCAACAACCCGGCGCTGAAGGGGATGAACATCCCGAAGACCGGGCAGAGCGGGTACAACATCGGCACGCTCGTCACCAAGACGCTCGTCATCGCGGGCGATGGACAGGTGACGACGACGCCTGAGCATCCGCGCGGCGCGATGCTTCGCGCGTACGACAAGGCCACCGGCAAGCAGGTGGGCGAAGTCCTGATGCCGGCCCCGCAGAGTGGCTCGCCGATGACCTACAAGGTCAACGGCAAGCAATACATCATCGTCGCCGTCAGCGGCGGCAATTATTCGGGTGAGTACATCGCGTTCAGCGTCCCGTCCGAAGCGCTGACCACGAACCAGCGGCAGCGCTGACTATGAAGCCAACGACGTTTCAAATCGCAGGCGGATGCCTGCTCGGGTTGTGGGCGATGGCCGCGGTGAATGCGCCAATGCACGCGCAGGAGCCGCAGCCGCCGGCCGCAGTCGTCGCGCCGCAAGACGCTCAGGCGGCGCCCACTTCGATAGTCGATGGCGTGTACACGCCGGATCAGGCGAAGCGCGGAGAACAGCTCTACGGGCAGTTCTGCGCGTCGTGCCACGGTCCGGCGCTCACCGGCGGCGAAATGGCACCGGCGCTCACAGGCGGCGACTTCGCGACCGACTGGATCGGGCTCACGCTCAACGATCTGTTCGAGCGGATGCGGGTGTCGATGCCCCAGGATCAGCCGGGCGCGCTCAGCCGGCAGCAGAACGCGGATGTGCTCGCGTTCATGTTGAGTGCGGGAAAGTATCCGGCGGGGAAGACCGAGCTGCCGAAGGAAGCGGAAGTGCTGAAGACGATCAAGTTCGAGGCGCCGAAGTCGTCAGGTCTCTAGCGCCGGGCCGATCGTCGCGAATCCTCACACGCAGGGGCGGGCCAGGAGGTCCGCCCCTGACGTCCTCATCGCATTCGTTCGAAAAACCGCTGGTGCCCGGCAACGACGCGTGCTTGCGCCTCGAGATTCGGCTCGAGCGTCCAGACGCCGCGCTCGTGCGTGCCGCCGAGCAGGATGCCGTCCCGCCGCGGAAACATATATAGATCGTCGCTGAGCGTGATGTAGTCGATCTCGGGCTGCGGAAGCAGCACCGACAATTGACCTTTGATCGGCATCAGCTCGTCGTCGCCGAACAACTGCCTGGCGCCGAGGCCGGTGCAGTTGATCACGACCGGCTCCGGCAGCATCGCGACCGCCCGCAGGTCGGCGAGCTCGCGGACGATCAGTTTGCCCCCCGCCAGCAGGAAGTCGCGCATGAGCGCCGTCAGATAAATCGGCGGCTCGATGAGCATCGTGGTGAATCGGCGGACGTAGCGGCCTGGGAATGGATGATCGCCGGGCCTCAGATCGTGCGTGTCGGGATACAGGTCGGCGATATTCTGAGTCGCTCCCTGCGGCCCCGCGGGCGGCGTGTCGCTCACGACGTAGTTCTCGATCCAGCGGATGCCGTACGTGTCGCCCGGCAGGTTCTGATATTCACGATGCGACAGACGCGCGGCGCGCTCGAACTGCGCCGCAAAGGCCGGTGTGCGGTGAGCGGGATCGTAGCTTTCGGCGGGCGCCCACTGGGCGCCGGAAATGTTCGAGGTCGTGTCCGGCGGAAGGTCCCTGGCGTAAATGGTGACCGCGAATCCGTGGCGCTGCAGCAGTCGGGCGGTCGCCAGACCGACGCCGCCGCAGCCGATGACCGCGCACGTACGCTCGCCGGTCTCGAGCGCGTGCTCGAGCGCCAGGTGCGCCGTGCCCCACGACATCGTCATGCCACCGCCGCCGTGACCGTAGTTGTGGATGATGGTATGGGCGTCGAGCTTGTCGGCGCGAACGACGAAGCCGGAGGGACGGAACGGCCGGAGACCGACCACGGTGCGGATGACGCGGTCGGTAGAGACGCGGACTCGCGCGAACCGCCGGCGTGGCTCCACGATCAGCGCGCGGCGCGTGGCCATGCCACAGCCGGAGGCGAGCACGCCGGCAGCGGCGCTCCCAGTCAACGCCAGGAAGCGCCGCCGATCGAATACTACTTGCCGGTGGTTTTCACCGGCCACACGACGCCCTGATCGTCCTTCGTCACCGGCGCGAGCCCTTTGTAGACGAACTTCTGCAGCCGCTTGCCCTCGTACGTCTCGGTCGTGTAGATGTTGCCTTTCGAGTCGGTGGCGATGCTGTGGACCGCATAGAATTCGCCGGGCTGCCGTCCGCCGTCGCCGAAGCTGGTCAGGACCTCCATCGTCTTCCGGTCGAAGATGTAGATCTTCTCGTTGGCGCCGTCGGCGAGGTACAGGTATTTCTGCTCCGGATCCTTCGAGAACGCGATGTCCCAGACCGATCCGTCACCGAGCGTGTTCTTCTTGATGATCACTTCCTTGAGGAACTTGCCCTCCTTGGTGAACATCTGGATGCGGTCGTTCGGCCGGTCGCAGACGTAGACGATGTTGTCGTGCGACAGCTCGGCGCAGTGCACCGGGTTGCGGAACTGCTGGGCGAGCGGCGCCTCGGGATTGTAGCGTCCGAGGTTGGTGTCGTCCGGTTTGTTGCCGTACGCGCCCCAGTACCGCTTGATCTTGCCGCTCTCCATATCGATCACCGCGACGCGCTTGTTCGAGTAGCCGTCGGCGACGTACGCCTCCTGATTCGGCTCGTCGAGAAACACCTTCGCGACCTTGTTGAACGCCCACATGTCGTTGCTGCCGGCATTCGCATACGGAAAGCCGAACTGCGCGATGAACTTGCCCTCGCGGGTGAACTTCAGGATGTGGCCGTCATTCTGCCCGTTGCCGCCGATCCAGACGACGCCCTTCGAGTCGACGGTGATGCCGTGGTTGGAGGTCGGCCAGTCGTAGCCTTGACCGGGTCCGCCCCACGCCTTCACCAGCGTGCCGTCGGGAGCGAACTCGACAACGGGCGGCGCGACGTTGCAGCAGTCGGACGCGGGAGGCGTGAGGGCGGAGTAGGCTTCCTTGCGATCGATGTTGCCCTGGCCGATGTCGGTGCGATGGATGATGTAGACGTGATCGCGGCTGTCGATGCCGACGCCGATGACGTTGCCGTAGATCCAGTGATTCGGCAGGGGCTTGGGCCACATCGGGTCGACCTCGAAGCGGGGCGCCATCACCGTTTTCTTCCCCTGCGCGTTGGCCGTGCGCTCGAGCAGGGCCTGCCCGATTCCGAGCGCGGTCAGCAGCGCGATGAAGGTCGCGCCGACGTACACGTTCTTACTGCGGTGCGTGAAGCCCATCTTTCCTCCCTTTGCGGACCGCGAGAGTATAACGTAGGCTGCGGTTGTGATTAGCCCCAGGTTGTCCGCGTTTGTCACGGCGTTCCTGCTCCTGGCGGCCGTTGTCGCCGGCGCCCACGACATTCCCAACGACGTCACCGTCCAGGCTTTCGTCAAGCCCGAAAGCGGCCGGCTGCGGCTGGTGGTGCGCGTGCCCCTGGATGCGCTCCGCGACATGGGCGTCCCGGCGACTCCCGACGGCGTGATGGACCTGGCGCGCCTCGACCCGATGCTCGCCGACAACGTGATGCTGTGGATCGGCCAGAACGTGGACATGTACGAGCACGATGTCCGGCTGCCGGCCCCTCATCTCGCCGCCTGGCAGCTGTCGATTCCGGGCGACCGGTCGTTCACGTCGTACGAGGCGGCGCTGGCGCACGTGACCGGTCCGCGTCTGCCGGGCGGCACGAAACTGTATTGGCCTCAGGCCGTGGTGGACGCCCTGTTCGACTACCCGATTCAGTCCGACCGGTCCGACTTCTCGATCCACCCGAAGCTGGCGCGGCTCGGCGTCCACACGCTGACGGTGCTCCGCTTCATCACACCGGACGGCCGTCTGCGCGCGTTCGAATACCCTGGCGACCCCGGGCTGGTACGCCTCGACCCGCGCTGGCATCAGGCGGCGCTCCAGTTCGTGAAGCTCGGGTTCTTTCACATTCTGGATGGCGCCGATCACCTGCTGTTTTTGTTCTGCCTCGTGATTCCGTTCCGGCGCTTCCGTGCGCTCGTGCCGATCGTCACGGCGTTCACGGTCGCGCACTCCCTCACGCTGATCGCCTCCGCCTACAACGTGGCGCCCGACGGCCTCTGGTTTCCGCCGTTGATCGAGACGCTGATCGCCATGTCGATCGTCTACATGGCCCTCGAGAACATCGCCGCGGGCGTCACCGTGCAGCGCCGGTGGATCATCACGTTCGGCTTCGGCCTGGTTCACGGCTTCGGCTTCTCGTTCGCCCTGCGGCAGACGCTGCAGTTCGCGGGATCGCACCTGCTGACGTCGCTGCTGTCGTTCAACATCGGCGTCGAGCTGGGTCAGCTGCTCGTGCTCGCGTTGATGATTCCGGCGCTCGAGCTGCTGTTTCGTTTCGTGGTCGCCGAGCGCATGGGGACGATCATCCTCTCGGCGCTGATCGCGCACACCGCCTGGCACTGGATGCTGGACCGCTGGGCGCGGCTCTCGGAGTACCGCTGGCCGGTGCTCGACGCGCTCGCCCTCGTGACGGCGCTGCGCTGGCTGATGGCGGGCGTCGTCCTCGCGGCGCTGCTATGGGCGGTGACGGCGGTCGTTCGCAGGCCGACGCGCCTGAAGACGGGGACGGAAGGGGAGTCGGTCGCCCCTGAACAAGTCCGCGTATAAACGTCGAATCCAAAACCGCTAGGGCTTCAGTTCGATCACGATGTTCCGCAGTGGCTTGTCGCCAATCGTTTTCACGATGTGCGTGACTGGCGCATTGAAGCGCACGTCGTCGGCGACCTCCGTCCGGAAGATCTCGCCGCGGCCGTCCACCCATTGCTGCAGCTTCGTATCGTTGATCACGATGACGACGCGCTGACTGTGGCTGTGGCGCGGCCGCGTGTCGCCCGGATCGAGGCGCTCCTCGAACACGAAAAACGTGTCGCTGTCGAACAGCAGCGCGTTCTTCTCGGGCGGAATCAGGACCGGCGGCGCCTCCACCGGCGGGTGATCCTGTTTGAGGCTCACTTCCACGAATTCCCCGGACGTCGGCGGCGTGTACGACTCGAACCAGCGAAAGACGGCGATTTCGCCCCGCTCCATGTGCCGGTGATGAAGGCTGTCGACGATGTCGATCGGGCCAAGCGCGACGAGGACCCGCGCGCCGCACATCGACGGTGTGGCGACGGCGCACGGTGCAGCGTTGCGGACGACGCGGACGTAATCGTTTTCGAGCGGGTGCGGCATCGTCGCCTGCCAGGGCGCAGCGACGAACGAGGCGAGCGCGACGAATCGGGCGAGCAGGCTGATCATGACCGCGCCGCTACGCGCAGTATCGCCGAATCAGCTCCAGCAGCCGGTCGAAATCGAGCGGCTTCTTGAGAAAGGCATCGGCCGCCACCTCGGCAACGCGCGCCTGGTCGAGCGCGGACAAGACAATGACGGGGACCTCGGCCATTTCCCGGTCGAGCCGCTGTTCGCGGCGAAACTCCCAGCCGTCCATGACCGGCATCATCAGATCGAGCAGGATCACATCGGGCGCCACGTGGGCACGCAAATACGCGAGCGCCTCGCGGCCGTTGGACACGGTCGCCGCGGCAAACCCCTCGAGCGTCAGCAGCTGCGCCATCATCTCGCGCAAATCCGCGTCGTCTTCGACGATGAGCACGGGGCATTCGATGTCGGAGCGCGGCGGTTCGGGCGAGTCGCCGGGTCGGCTGAGGGGTGGCTGGTCGGGCCGCCGGGTCCCGTCCAGGCGGGGGCGCCGCATCCGATCGTCTGCCAGGAGCAAGTCCGCCATCGAGCGTTGAATCCTCCTGTCGCCGACCGTGGATTCGGCCGTCACGCGAGAAGCGACCTACGATCTATCGGCCGAATGGCGGGCTGATTATAGAACAAGGCTGCCGCGAGGCGTTGAGCCGGCCCCGTCGCTATTACCACCGTAGTAAGATCGAGTACGCTTCCGACGTATTTCCTGGAGAACTACCATGTCACCCGTGTTGAAGCGCTCCATTTTTTTCGTCGTCCTGCTTGCGGCTGCGGTAGCCCTGGCCCCGACCTCAATCGGCGCCCAGCGGCGCGGTGGCCCCGCCCAGGCAGCTGACGCCGGCCCGTTCGGTGCGGTGCGCTGGCGCAGCATCGGGCCCGAGCGCGGCGGACGCTCGATCGCCGCGGCCGGCAGCACCGCGCGGCCCCTCGAATACTACTTCGGCGCCACCGGCGGCGGCCTGTGGAAGACCACCGATGGCGGCACCACCTGGCGTCCCGTGACAGACGGCCAGATCACCAGCTCGTCGGTCGGCGCCGTGGCTGTCGCGCCGTCGAACCCCGACATTGTCTACATCGGCACGGGCGAGGCCGACATCCGCGGCAACGTCATTCAGGGCGACGGCGCGTACAAGTCGACCGACGCGGGGAAGACCTGGACGAAAATCGGCCTCACCGAGACGCAGAACATTTCCAAGATCCGCGTGGACCCGACCAACCCCGACCTGGTGTACGTGGCAGCGTTCGGCCACCATGCCGCGCCGAACCCCGACCGTGGGGTGTTCCGCTCGAAGGACGGCGGCAAGACGTGGGAAAAGATCCTGTATCACGACGACAAGACCGGGGCGATCGAGATCGTCCTCGACCCGCATAACCCGCACGTGCTGTACGCCGCGCTGTGGGAGGCGTTCCGCAACTCGCACATGATGTCGAGCGGCGGTCCGGGCAGCGGCCTCTACAAGTCCACCGACGGCGGCGATCACTGGACGGATATCTCGCGCAACCCGGGGCTGCCGAAAGGGGTGCTCGGCAAGATCGGCGTCTCGGTGTCTGGCGCCGACTCGAATCGCGTCTATGCGCAGATCGAGGCGGAAGACGGTGGCTTCTATGCCTCCGACGACGCGGGCGCGACGTGGAAGCTGGTGACGCAGAACCGCAACCTCCGCCAGCGGGCGTTCTACTACACGCACGTGTTCGCCGATCCGAAGAACAAGGATCTCGTCTACGAGCTCAACGTCGGCTTCATGAAGTCGGTCGACGCCGGCAAGACGTGGACGCAGCTGCGTCCGCCGCACGGCGACAACCACGATCTCTGGATCGACCCGACCAACCCCGCGCGGATGATCGAAGCCAACGACGGCAGCGCGAACGTGTCGGTGAACGCCGGCGAAACGTGGACCGATCAGGACATCCCGACCGCGCAGTTCTACCACGTCATCACGACGGCCGATGTGCCGTACCATGTCTGCGGCGCGCAGCAGGACAACACCACGGCGTGCGTCTCGAGCCAGTCGGCTGGCGGCGGACCGGGCGGCGCCGGCGGCGCTGCGGATCGGGTGTTCTACTCGGTGGGTGGCGGCGAGAGCGGTTACATCGCCAACGATCCGCGCAATCCCGACATTTTCTTTGCGGGCAGCTACGGCGGGCTGATCACGCGCTTCGATCGGAAGACGGGCCAGCTGCGCGAGGTAAATCCGTATCCCGACAATCCAATGGGCTATCCGTCCAAGGACATCGCGGAACGATTCCAATGGACGTTCCCCATCGTCTACGCGCCGACCGATCCGAGCGTGCTCTATGTTTCTTCGCAGCACGTGTGGAAGACCACGAACGAGGGCCAGAGCTGGGCGCGCATCAGCCCCGATCTCACGCGCCACGATCCGTCCACGATGAGCGGATCCGGCGGTCCGATCACGAAGGACGAGACCGGCGTCGAAACCTACGCGGTCGTGTTCGCGCTCGCTCCGTCGCCGAAGGACGCGAACCTCATCTGGGCGGGCTCCGACGATGGCTACGTGCAGCTGACGCGCGATGGCGGGAAGAACTGGAAGAACGTCACACCGAAGGACATGCCCGACTTCGCGCGCATCAGCATCATCGAGGCGTCCCCGTTCCGTCCCGGCACGGCGTACGTCGCGGCGAACCACTATCAGCACGACGATTTCAAACCGTACGTCTATCGCACCGACGATTACGGCGAGACGTGGACGAAGATCGTCAACGGCATCGGCGAGCGCGACTTTGCGCGCGTGATTCGCGAAGATCCGCAGCGCGCCAAACTGCTCTACCTCGGCACGGAGCATGGCATCTACGTGTCGTTCGACGACGGCGCCAAGTGGGAGTCGCTGAAGCAGGGCCTGACTGACACGCCAGTGCACGATATCAAGGTGGAGGCGCGCGACCTGGTGATCGCGACGCATGGCCGCGGCTTCTACATCATGGACAACATCTCCCCGCTGCGGCAGTGGGGAATGCAGACGACGAGCAACCTGTATCTGTTCAAGCCGAACGACGTCCTGCGCGGCCTCGACCGCGGCCTGGCCATCGACTACTCGCTGAAGCAGGCGGCACAGAAGGTGACGATCGACTTCATGGACGCGCAGGGGAAGGTCATCCGCACCTACACCGGCACGCCGGCGGATTTCGAGAAGAAGCCCGGGGCCGCCGCGCCGGCGCCGGAAGACGGTTTCCGTCCACCGGAGCCCAAACCGCCAGTGGCAGCGGGCATCCACCGGTTGAACTGGGATATCCGGTACCCGGGATCCGTGGATTTCCCCGGCATGATCATGTGGGCGGCCAGCTCGCGTGGGCCGGTCGCGCCGCCCGGGATGTATCAGGTGCGCGTCACCGCGGATGGCGAGTCGCAGACGCAACCGTTCGCCATCCGCCGCGAGCCCCACGCGCTCGCCGACGTCACCGATGCCGATCTGCAGAAGCAGTTCGATCTGGCGATGAAGGTGCGCAACCGCGCGAGCGACGCGAACGAGGCGGTGCTCCTCGTCCGGGGTATCAAGCCGCAGATCGCGGATCGCTCGAGCAAGCTCGATAGCAAGACGGGTCCGACCGCCAAAGCGCTCGACGAGCTCGAGAAATCGCTGAGCACGGTCGAAGGCGAGCTGTACCAGGTGAAGAACCAGAGCGGCCAGGATCCGCTGAACTACCCGATCAAGTTGAACAACAAGATCGCCGCGCTGCAGGGCGTGATCGAGAGCGCCGACATGCCGCCCACCGATCAGAGCGAAGAGGTGTTCGACATGCTCTCGACGCGGCTGGGCGCGCAGCTGGACGTGCTCGACAACACGATCAAGACCAAGCTGCCGCAGGTGAACCAGCTGCTGAAGAAGCAGAAGCTCGCGCCGATCGAAGCCAAGCCGCTCGATCCGAAGGCCGAGGCGGCGAAGCCCAAGACACAACCGCAGTAATGGGAGGCGGCCAGAGTCGATGTTGAAATCATTCGGAACCGCGGTGGCGGTGCTCCTCCTTTTGGTGGGCGCCGCCGCGCTCGGGTACGCGCGCTGGTCGCGCCCCATCACCGACGGCGATGCCGCGCTGGGGGCGGGGCAGTACCAGCGGGCGATTGCCAGCTACACGGTCGCGGAGGCGCGATTCGACGCGGTCCCCGCCACGCGGCAGCTGTTCGCCGCCGACTACAATCACGCTGTGTCCAACCACCTCTGGGCGCTGTACGCCCTGGGCCGATTCGATGAGACGATCGACAAGGCGGAGCGCTCGCCGGAACAGTCGGCGCCGCATTTCTTCGCCGGCTGCGCGTTCTTCGAGAAGGCGAGCGTCGAGGAGAAGCCCGAAGCGATGCTCGGCTGGCTGACGCGCGCGGAAGAGGAGCTCCACAAGGCGGTCGAGGCGGCGCCGGCTGACTGGGACACCAAGTACGATTTCGAGCTCACCACGCGGCTGGCCGCCGCGCTGCGCAAGCAGCCGAAAACCCCTCCCAAGCAGATCATGCAGCTGCTGCGGCCGCCCTCGACGACGGGCAAGCCGGTGAAGCGCGTCGGCTGATTTCCGGCAGCAATGCGGTTCCTCGACCTCGAATTCGTGCGCTGGTGGCAGGTCCTGCCCGTCCTCGTGGCGTGCTGGGCGCTACGCTATTCGTACGTGCGGGCGGTGCGGCGGAAGGCGCTGATCACACCGCGCTTCGGGCGCCTCTCGCGGCGATCGACACGGCTGCGCGAGTTCGCGGTCCTCGCCGTGACGCTGCTGGCCGGGGCCGCGCTGTTGTTCGCGCTGGTTCGGCCGCAAGTGCTCCTGGCCGAACGAATCCCGGAGCTCGAGCGCCAGGACCTGATTCTGCTGCTCGACCGGTCCGCGTCGATGCGCGCCCACGACGTCGTGCCGTCGCGCTTCTCGCGCGCGACGCTCGAAATCCGGAACTTCCTCCAGCACAAGCCTGAGGGGATCGATCGCGTCGGCCTCGTCGGATTTGCGGACGCGTCGCTGATCCTGTCCTACCTGACGACCGACCTCGACACGGTCGCGTTCTACCTGGACTGGATCGACGGCGATCCGCAGACGCTGCTGGGCACCGATATCGGCGCGGCGCTCAAGAGCGGTCTCGAGGTGGCCCAGAAGGACGATCGCCCGACGAAGAAGGTGTTCCTGCTGATCTCGGACGGTGAAGATTATGGCGAGGAGCTGAACCGGCAGCTGAACGTGTATCGCGCCGACGGCTTCCGCGTGCACTGCATCGGCATCGGCTCCGATCGCGACGTCGCCGTGCCGATCCTCGACGACAAGGGTAAGGAAACCTCGCTCCGTGACGAACAGGGGCGCGTGGTCAAGACGAAGTTCTCCGAATCGACCTTGAAGCAGATTGCCGACATCACCGGCGGACGCTACATCCGCTCGACGACCGGCAACGAATTGGCCTCGGGGCTCGCGACGATCGTCAACAGCGAGCGGCGGATCGTCGGCTGGAAGACCACCACCGAGTATCGCGACTTGTATCCGGCGGGGCTCGCGGTCGCGGGGGCCGCTGTTGCCGCCTTGTGGTTGCTGCTGTGAACACTGTGACTTCCGAGACTGCCGAGACCACGACCACGGAGCACGCCGCCGACGTCATCGCCGGTCTCGAGCGCGAGATCGGCAAGGTGATCGTCGGGCAGCACACGCTGATTCGGCGGCTGCTCACCGGGCTCTTTGCCGCCATTCCGTTCGCCTCCTCGCGCGGCCAGGCGCGGGCCGGCTGCGGCCACCTGCTGCTCGAGGGCGTGCCGGGGGTCGCCAAGACGTTGACCGCGACGACCCTGGCGCACGCGATTTCGGCCAAGTTCCAGCGCATCCAGCTGACGCCCGACCTGCTGCCCGCCGACATCCTCGGGACGCGCATCTACGACGCGAAGACGGCGACGTTCCGGATCGAGCAGGGGCCGATCTTCACCAACATCCTGCTGGCGGACGAGATCAACCGCGCGACGCCGAAGACGCAGAGCGCGCTGCTCGAAGCGATGCAGGAACGCCAGGTCACGCTCGCCGACACGACCTTTCCGCTCGACGACCCCTTCTGGGTGCTCGCGACGCAGAACCCGGTGGAGCAGGAAGGCGTCTACACGCTGCCGGAAGCGCAGCTGGATCGCTTTTCGATGATGCTGCGCGTCGGCTACCCGAGCCAGCGCGAGGAAGTGGACATGCTGCACGTGCGCCTCGCCGAGACGCGCATCGAGCAGCGCGTGTCGCCGTCGGACGTCAACGAGCTGCGCGAGTTCATCCGCGCGACGGTGTTCATCGACGACAAGATTCTCGAGTACATCGTGCGGCTCGGCCGCGCGACGCGCTCGCCGGAGGAGGTCGGACGCGGCGACCTCAAGGAGCTGCTGCTGCTCGGCACCTCGCCGCGCTCCTACCAGCACGTGCTGGCGCTGGCGCGCGTCACCGCGTTCCTGCACGGCCGCACGTGGGTGCTGCCCGACGACGTGAAAGAGATCTTCTGCGACACGGCGCGCCACCGCATCGCGCGGACCGTGCGCGCCCAGGCGGAGAACGTCTCGGCCGACGAGATTCTCAACGAGCTGCTGCGGGCCGTGCCGATTCCATGATTCCCGAGCACGTGATGCACGAGCTCCGGTACATCGAGGTGTACACGGGGAAGAAGATCCGCAACCAGCGGGTGGGCGCGTACCAGAGCCCGCTGCGCGGGCCGGGATTCGACTTCGACGAGCACCAGCCGTACCGCCCGGGCGACGATGTGCGCCGCATCGACTGGAACGTCACCGCCCGCATGGACGCGCCGTACGTCCGGCACACTCACGCCGAACGTGAGCTGAACGTCATGATCGCGATGGACGTCTCGCGGTCGATGGATATCGGCAGCGCCAAGTACTCGAAGAAGGAGGCGATGACCTTCATCACCGGGTCGCTCGTCTTCTCCGCGCTCTCGGACCAGATCAACACGGGCTTCGTCGCCTTCGCCGACCAGGTCCTGGTGTCGGCGGCCCCGCGGCGGACCCGCGCGGCGGCCTGGACGATGCTGCAGCAGTGCTGGGACGCGACCGCGGCGGCCGGCGTCCGGACGCGCATGGTGCCGATGGTGCAGTATCTGCTGAAGACGCTCAAACGCATGAGCGTCGTGTTCATCGTCTCGGACTTCATGGCCGAAGACGATGTGCTCCGGAGCAAGGAACTGGCAATCCTGGCGGCGCACCACGACGTGATCGCCGTCGTGCCGGAGGATCCCTCGGAGTTGACGCTGCCCGCCGGCAGCGGGTACATGCGGGTGCGCGACATCGAGACGGGCCGGCAGGCCGCGATTGGTCTGACCGATCGCGCGCGGCGCCGGTATGCAGACGAGGTACGGCAGCGCCGGGAGGCGCTGACGCGCGCGTTCTACCGCGTCCCCATGGATCATGTGTTCGTGCCGACCGATCGCAGTCCTGTCGAGCCGTTGTTGTCGTTGTTTGCGAAGAGGATGAACGCGTGAACGTAAGGCGCATGTGGACGGTCGGGATCTGGGCCATCGGATGGTCGTTGTGCGCGGTGGCGGCCGGGGCGGCCGCACCGCCCGTACCGCCCGCCCATCGGGCGGCGGTGCCGAAGCCGCCAGCCGACGCGGCGCCGCCGGCGCCGCCCGCATCGCCGGACGTGCACGTGCGGACGTCACTGGATCGAACGGCCGTCTGGGTGGCGGATCCGGTGACCTACAGCGTCACCTTCACGTGCGCGCCGGGGATCGACGTCCTCGACGACGACATGTCGCGCGAGAAGCTGAAGCTCGACGGCCTGGACGTCACCGGCACGGAAGCCGCGCGCGACGCGGGGCCGGGCGGAACGACGATCCGCACGTTCCGGTATCACCTGACGACGTATCACGTCGATCAGCGCGCGCTGAAGATCGCGCCGATGTCCGCGCGGTACTTCCGGAAACGCCCCGGGCAGGGGGTCGAGAACGCGGCGCCGGCGGGCGAGGTGCAGGTGCCGGGCGCCGTCATCGCGTTCCGGAGCACGCTGCCGGAGGATCAGGACAACTATCCGCTGCGCGATGGCCGCGCCGCCGGCGTCCGTTCGCGTCTGACGGCCGCGGCGCAGCCGGTCGGCACCGGGCTGGTCATCGTGTCGATCGTGCCGGCACTGTTCTGGGTGGTTGCGGCCGTGCGCGTGCGTCGGCCGAAGCAGGCGCGCCGATCGGCCCGCCAGGTGCAGCAGGAAGAGCGCACGACGCTCGACGCCGTGCGGGCGATCGACGTGACGAACCCCGAAGGGCGTCGCGAGGCCTACACGAAGATCGATGCGCTGGTGCGCGAGCACCTGCTCGAGGTGTGCGGCGTACCGGGCCCCAGCCTCACCGCGGCGGAGGTCGAGCCCGCGCTGGCGGGCCGGCCGATGCGCGTGCCGGTGGAGACGGTCACTGCGCTGCTGGCAGCATGCGAGACCGCGCGCTACGCGCCTCCCGCGGCGCTGCCGCCGCCCGATGCGTGCCGCGACGCGATCGAGCAGGCGGCGCAGGTGCTGGCGGCGCGGTAAGGTGGCCCGTCAAGCGTGATGCGGTACGAGTGATGCGTTTTCTGCAGCCGGCGTTGGGGTGGTGGCTGCTCGGCGGCCTGGCGCTGATCGCGCTGGTGCGCTGGCGGCTGCACCGGCAGTTCGTCGCTTCGACGACCGTGCAGTGGCTCAGCGCGCGCGTGTACCGCGCCTCCGCGGTTCGACGACTGCCGCTGTTCGCGGTCCTGGTGACCGCGGCGCTCATCGGATTCGCGTTGATGGAGCCGGTGCTGCCGTACTCGGAGGCCACCGTGCAGTCGCGCGGCCTCGACATCGTGATGGTGCTCGATCTCTCCTCCAGCATGCAGGAGGAGATGGATCCCACGAAGGTCGAAGATCGCCTCAAGCATCCCGGCCAGCCGCCGGGACAGACACGGCTCGAAGCGACCAAGAACGCGATCCGCGCGTTCGTGCGGGCCCGCCGCGACGATCGGATCGGTCTGGTCGTCTTCTCGGACAACGCGTATGTGGTGAGCCCGCTGACCTTCGATCACGACTACCTGATTCACTACGTGGACATGGTGGACGATCGCATCCTGCAGGGCGAAGGGCAGACGGCGATCGGCGACGGCCTGGCGCTCGCGAACTACCTGCTGGCGCGGCAGGCGCGGGGGACGAGCGGCCACCAGGTGATCGTGCTGTTCACCGACGGCGAGAACAACCGCGGACGCGATCCGCTCGACGCGCTGGCCGAGTCGAAGGAGGCGGACATCCGCGTCCACTTCATCGGCGTCGCGCTCGACAACGAGATTCGGAGCAAGAGCGACGTGCGCGCGCTGCTGCAGACGATCGCGAAGGACGGCGGGCGCACGTTCAACGCCTCGTCGGCTGCCGATCTCGTCGCGGCCTCGAAGGCGATCGACACGATCGAGAAGGGCTTCCTGGTCAACAAGGTGTCGGTGCACGACGCGCCGGTGTACTCCTGGTTCGCGATTCCCGCCCTCATCGGACTGGCGGCCGTGTTCGCGCTGCGGAGCATTCCGTACTTCGTGGATCAGACCTGAGGTTTGCCACGGAGCCGCAGAGACACAGCGACCGGGAATTGCCACTGAGGCACAGAGAGACCGGGGTCGCCACAGAGCAGCGTGGATCCCGCGGTTGCTAGTGCGAACAGCATCTTTTATCGCCAGTGTTCAGCGGACGTGTGGCCTAGGCCCATACGCAAAATGTCTGACACTCTCGCCACTGACGAAGCGGTGTCTCAGCGCTCCATAGCTCTGTGGCGGATGCGCCGGGTGTCGGTGGCTATTTCGCCAGGTGGAACGGCACACTGGTCACCACGGTGTTGGGCCGGAACAGCAGCGCGCCCTTGATGAGCAGCGCGCGCTGGTTGTGGAGCAGGTGCTGCCACCAGCGCGCCGGGACGAACTCGGGCAGGATCACCGTGACGTAGTCGTCGCGCCGCTCGTTGCCGACCTGCTCGATGTACTCGAGCAGCGGCTCCATCATCGATCGGTATGGCGAGGCCAGGATGACGAGCTGGACGCTCCCGC
This sequence comes from Vicinamibacterales bacterium, assembly GCA_036268855.1. Classification (GTDB taxonomy): domain Bacteria; phylum Acidobacteriota; class Vicinamibacteria; order Vicinamibacterales; family CAVVIG01; genus DATATJ01. The sequence goes on along the minus strand of DATATJ010000267.1, from coordinate 31,630 downwards.
CCCATGTCTGCCAGTCCCGCTTGATCTGCTCCGTTCCCGCGAGGTCGACGTCCACGTACAGCGCGCGCACATCGTCGGAAAGCGTTTCGGCGTACCGGAGCGCTTCGACGACCGCCCGTTGAATGCCGCCGACCGGGATAATCACCGTGTTGTGCACGCGTCGCTGCGGCGTGTATCCGCGCAGCGTGAGCTGCGCCGACACGTGATCGTAGTGGCGGCGCGTCGCCTGGAAGAGCATCACGATCAGCGGGATCAGGAGGAGGACGATCCATGCGCCCTCCAGCGTCTTCGTCGCGGCGACGATGAGGAGCACGACGGCCGTGACGAGCGCCCCGAAGCCGTTGATCACCGCGCTCGTCTTCCAGCCGGGCGTCTTCACGTTCCGCCAGTGGATCACCATGCCGGCCTGTGAGAGCGTGAAGGAGATGAAGACGCCGATCATGTAGAGCGGCAGCAGCGACTGCGTGTCGCCGTGGAACGCGACGATCAGCACGGCGGCGAACAGCGACAGCACGAGAATGCCGTTGGAGAACGCGAGTCGGTCGCCCTGGTTCATGAACTGGCGCGGCAGGTAGCGATCGCGCGACACGATGGACGCCAGGCGGGGGAAATCGGCGTAGGCCGTGTTCGCCGCAAGCACCAGGATGAGCGTCGTGGCGCCCTGGATCAGGTAATACAGGAACGTGTGGCCGCCGAAGATCGCGCGGCCCAACTGCGAAACGCCAGACTCCGCGGCCGTCGGCATCACGTGATACACGTGCGCGAGAAACGTGATGCCGAGGAACATCGTGATCGCGAGCACCGCCATCGCGACGAGCGTTGCCGATGCGTTGTGCGCTTCCGGCGGGCGAAACGCCGGCACGCCGTTCGACACCGCCTCGACGCCGGTCATCGCCGTACAGCCGTTGGCGAAAGCCGTGAGAATGAGAAACGTGGTGAGCGGTCCGTGACCCGCGTCCGGCGGCAGCGGCGCCGGCGCGGGCATCGGCGCGCCGCTCGCGTACCGGTACAGCCCCGCGGCGATCAGGATGCCGATGCTCACGACGAACACATAGGTCGGCACGGCGAAAATCCGCCCGGACTCGCGGATGCCGCGCAGGTTGCCGATCGCCAGGAGCGCCAGGAACACTAGGCACATCTCGACGCGGTACGTGTCCAGACGCGGCAGCGCGGACGTGATCGCGAGCACACCGGCCGAGATGCTGACGGCCACCGTCAGCGTGTAGTCGACGAGCAGCGACGCCGCGGCGGTGAGGCCGGCCAGCGGGCTGATGTTCTCCTTGGCGACGATGTAGGCACCGCCGCCGGTCGGGTACGCGTGAATGGTCTGCCGGTAGGAAAAAGCCACGATCGCCAGCAGCGACGCGATGACGATGCTGATCGGGATGGCGTAGCCCAGCGCCTGCGCGCCGGCGATCGCCAGGGTGACGAGCACGAAATCGGTGGCGTACGCGACCGACGACAGGGCGTCGGACGACAGCACGGCGAGGCCCGTGACACGGGACAGGCGCTCGTGGTGCGCCAGATGAGAGGGACTCGGTTTGCCGAGGAGGAGACGCTTGAGCGTCGGCGAAGTGGGTTCGTCAGAGACGGCAGCCGTGAGTCACCTCAAAATCTCGCATGCTATCATACCGTTCGGTTTTCCCGGCATGCGCGTCGCCCGTCGATATGTCGTGAGCGGCCGCGTGCAAGGCGTCGGCTTCCGCTATTTCACGCAGGCGGCGGCCGTGCGCGTCGGCGTCGGCGGCTGGGTGAAGAACCTCCCGGACGGACGCGTCGCCATCGCCGCGGAGGGCGAGGCGGAGGCGGTGGAGCGCTTCGAGCGCGACATCCGGCGCGGCCCGTCCGGCGCCCGCGTCGAGCATCTCGAGATCACGGCCACCACGCCCGACGGGCAGCAGGCGGGATTCAGCATCAGATAATCATGGACAACCTCAAAGAGCGCATTCGCAGCGTCCCCGACTTTCCGAAAGCGGGGATCCTCTTCTACGACATCACCACGCTGCTGCAGGACGCCGCCGGCTTTCGCGCGGCGATCGACAGCCTCGCCATGCCGTTTCTCGACCGCGGCATCGACGTCGTCGTCGGCATCGAGAGCCGCGGGTTCATCTTCGGCGCGGCCGTCGCCGATCGCATCAACGCCGGCTTCGTGCCCGTCCGCAAGCCCGGCAAGCTGCCCGCGAAAACGGTGAAGGCGGCGTACGCACTCGAGTACGGCACCGACGCGCTCGAGATGCACGAGGACGCGGTTCGGCGCGGCCAGCGCGTGCTGATCGTGGACGACCTGCTCGCCACCGGCGGCACCGCGCGCGCGACGACCGACCTCGTGAAGAGCATGGGCGGCGAGGTCCACGCGCTCGCGTTCCTGATCGAATTGGTGGCGCTCGGCGGCCGGCAGAAGCTGGCGGGCGAGCCGATCCACGCGGTGCTGACGTACTGATGGTCCTCGCCGCGGCGCTGATCGTGGCGGCGGCGATCGTCTGGAGCGCGCAAACGCTGGTGCGTGTCTTGGGCGCGGCGCGCGCAGACACCGAACGCGCGCGGCAGACGGAGTTGCTCCGGTTGTTTGCCGCGGGCGTCGCGTCGGCGCGCACCGACCCTTCGTCGCTGCTCGCCTGGCAGCCCTTGGCACGCATCGCGCGCCGGTTGTTCCCGGACGACTTCGCCGCGTTCGATCGCGCGGCCGGCGGCGCGTTCCCCTTCACGAAAGAGCAGATCGAGGCCGCGCACGCGCGCTGGACCGCACAGTGGCTCGCATGGGAATCGAACCACGACGCCGAGTTCAAGCTGAAGGCGTCGGTGGCCGAGCACGAGCTGACGGCCTCGGGCGGATCGCCCGTGATGCGCGCGCGCCTCGACGCGGTCGAACGGGAAAAACTGGAGCGCTACCAGCGCCGGTACGAAGAGTACATCCGTACGGCCAAAGCGCTTCAGGCGCTCACGGCCGATTCGTAGAAACGCTCGGCTAAGGCCTTCGCGCTACGTCGAGACCGCAAGTTCGCGCTACACCTCGGTCAAATGGTGGCGGATCGCGTACCGGACAAGCTGTGTGACCGAGTGCATCCGGAGCTTGCGCATGATGTTCGTCCGGTGTGCTTCCACGGTTTTCACGCTGATGCCGAGGTCCGCCGCCACCGCCTTGCTCGTCCGCCCCTCGGCAATCAGCTGGATGATCTCGCGCTCGCGCGATGTCACGGTGGGTGGCTCCAGGCCGTGCGGCTCTCCCGTGTCGCCGCGGATGTACGCCTCGAGCACGAGCTCCGCCACCGTCGGCGTGAAGAAGGGCGTGTGCCGCCCCAGACTCTCCACCGCCTCCACCAGGGATCGGCCCGCGTCCGACTTCAGGACGTAACCGCGGGCGCCGGCCTGCAGCGTCTGCTGCACGACATCCTCTGAATCGTGAATCGTGAGCACGACCACTTCGGTCGCCGGCGCATCCTTCAGGATCTGCCGCATGGCATCGAGGCCGTTCAGCTCCGGCAACGTGAGATCCATCACGACGACGTCAGGCTTCGCGCGCCTCGCGTGCTCGACGGCGTCGCGGCCGTTGGCGGCTTCGCCGCAGACCGTCCAGTGCGGGCGCGTCTCGAGCAGCATGCGGATGCCGCGGCGCATCACCGGGTGGTTGTCCACAATCAGAATGCGAAGAGGCCGCGAAGATTCCGTCATGGCGAAGGCGTGGAACGTCGCTACGACCTCGTAGGTGTTTGCCCCTATTGGCACCACGACGATACGAGGTCAACATACCATCCACGTCAACTTATTGAGCGGACAGGTTTTCGCCCATTGTGGCCAACGGGTTGGCCGCTGGCGAGACGTTCGGTGACACCTGGCGGGATAGAGCCAGACCGGCGGCGGTGGGCCTATTTCAACTGGCGTGAAAACCCGAAACCATGGCGAAGCCATGATGGACACTCCGGGCCGAATTCTCGTCGCCGATGACGAACCGGCGAATGTCGACCTGCTGGAGCGTTGGCTCAGGCGCGACGGCCATATCGTCTTTCGCGCGTCCAACGGCGAAGAAGCGCTGGCGATGGTCGCGGCGCAGCAGCCCGACCTCGTGCTGCTCGACGTGATGATGCCGAAGCAGACCGGATTCGAGGTGTGCCAGGCGCTCAAACACGACGCCGCCACGCGCTTCGTTCCCGTCGTCCTCGTGACCGCGCTGCAGAACACGGAAGATCGCATCCGCGGCATCGACGCGGGCGCCGACGACTTCCTGACCAAGCCGATTAATCCACCGGAACTGCAGGCGCGCGTGCGCTCGCTGCTGCGCCTCAAACGCCAGACCGACGATCTCGATTCGGCCGAGTCGGTGATCTTCAGCCTCGCCCTCACCATCGAAGCGCGCGACGCGTACACCGACGGCCACTGCCATCGCCTCTCGGCCTATGCCAGCGCGCTGGGCGAAGCGCTGGGGCTTCCCGAGGAGGATTTGCTCGCGCTGCGCACGGGTGGCGTCATCCACGACATCGGCAAAGTCGGCGTGCCCGACGCGATCCTCCTGAAACGCGGTCCGCTCACCGCGGACGAATTCGAGACCATGAAGCTGCACACGGTGATCGGCGATCGCCTGTGCGGCGGCCTTCGCTCGCTGAAGCGCGTCCGGCCGATCGTGCGGCACCATCACGAGCGGCTCGACGGGACCGGCTATCCCGACCATCTGCGCGACGGAGAAATTCCGCTGCTGGCGCAGATCATCGGCGTCGTCGACGTGTTCGACGCGGTGGCCGAGGCGCGGCCGTACAAGCCGGCGGCCACCCTCGATCACGCGTGTCGCGAGCTGGAAGTGGAAGCGGTCCGCGGCTGGAAGCGGGCGGAGCTGGTGGGCTCGTTCATCGCGCTCATCCGCGATGGCCGCGTCCAGGTCGGGCAGACGGCCGTCTCGGTGCCGCCCGCGTCATGACGCCCGTCGCGCTGCGTCGTCGCGATTCGCTCCGGTGGCGCCTGCCGCTGATGATATCGGTCGTTGTGCTCATCGTGCTCAGTACGTTTCTCTGGACGATGACGCGTGCGCTCGAGCAGACGTTGTTGAGAGGGGCGGGCGATCGGGCGCAGGCCGCGGCGGAGGAGATCGCGACCGCGATGAACCAGAGCATGGTCAAGGGCGTCGCCGACCTTCGACGGGCCACCAGCAACGACGCGGTCGTCCAGTACTTCGATGCGCCCTCGAAGGAGTCCGCGGATCGGGTGAAGGCGCTGCTGCAGCCGGCGGCCGCGCCAGGTCAGCCGCCGATCGAGCTCTGGGATGCGCAGCGCGGCTCCGTGATGCAGATTACGCCGGCGCATGCGGAAGGCGACGATCCGGCCGTGCCGCCGCCGCCCGGGCCCGCACCTGGCGCCCCGGGCCTGAGCCCGTTTCACCTCGAAGACGGCCGCATCCGGTTCGAGCTCGTCGCCGATGTCACCGCGCCAGCTGCAGCGGGCGCGCCTGGCCGCCGCATCGGCGTCCTCGTCCTCCGGCGATCGCTGATGCCGGCGCAGACGGAGATGGTCAATCGGCTCGTCGGCAATGGCGGGCTCGTCGAAGTTGGCAATCGGAACGGCACGCTCTGGACCGACTTTGCGAAGCCGCTGCCGGGGCCACTGGTGGACGTCTCGCACGATCGCATCTCCGAATATCGCACAGCCGAGGGAGAGCGGAAGATCGGCGCGAGCCACATGATCGCCGCGACGCCGTGGGTGACGTGGATCGAGTTTCCCCGCGACGTTGTGCTGGCGCCGGCGCGGACGCTCTTTCGGCGCATGCTCGCGGTGGGCGTCTTCTTCGTGCTGATCGCGGCAGGGCTGGTGGCGATGGTCACGTCGCGGATTACGACGCCGTTGCACGAGCTGACGCGCGCGTCGGAAGCCATCGCCGCCGGCGACGTCTCCGAGCGCGTGCGGGCGGATCGCGGCGACGAGATCGGCCGGCTGGGTCGCGCGTTCAATGCGATGGCCGAACGTATCGGAGAAGCGCAGCGTCTGCTCGAGCTGCGCGTGGAGGAGCGAACTGCCGGCCTGCGCGATGCCATGGAGGAGCTGGAGTCGTTCAGCTACTCGGTGTCGCACGATCTGCGCGCGCCGCTGCGCCACGTGGTCGGCTTTGCGTCGCTGCTGGAACAGTCGTCGTCGGCGGCGCTCGGCGACGAGGGGCGACGCCACCTGCACTTGATTATCGACGCGGCGAGTCGCATGGGCCGGTTGATCGACGACTTGCTGGCGTTCTCCCGCGTGAGCCGGACGCCGATCACCAAGCGCCGCGTCGACTTGAATCAGCTCGTGGCCGACGCGCGCGAGGAGGTGGTGGGCGGCGACTCCAAGCCCGGCCCGGAGTGGCGCGTGCACCCGCTGCCGACGGTCGAAGGCGATCATGCGCTGCTGCGCCTCGTGCTCGTCAATCTGTTGTCCAACGCCGTGAAGTATTCGTCGCGGGTGGCGCATCCGGCGATCGAAGTCGGCACGATTCCGGGGAACCCGGGGGAGGCCGTCGTGTTCGTGCGCGACAATGGCGAAGGCTTCGACATGCAGTACGCGCACAAGCTGTTCGGCGTGTTTCAGCGGCTGCACGCGCACGACGAGTTCGAGGGGACGGGCATCGGTCTCGCCAACGTGCGGCGGATCGTGCAGCGGCTGGGCGGCCGGACGTGGGCCGAGGGCGTCGTGATGGGCGGCGCGACGTTCTATTTCTCTCTGCCCGCCTGAGGCGGCGGAAAAGGGGTGCGATGGCGACCGAGATCAAGCGGATTCTACTGGCGGAGGACAACGCGAACGATGTGGAGCTGACGCTCACGGCGCTGCGCGTGAACCGTCTGGCCAACGAAGTGATTGTCGTGCGGGACGGCGCCGAGGCACTCGACTACCTGCGGCGGCACGGCGCGTACGCCGGGCGCGCGCCGGGGCTGCCGGCGCTGATGCTGCTCGATCTGAAGATGCCGAAGATCGACGGGCTCGAAGTCCTGCGGCTGGTCAAGGAGGATCCGGAACTGCGGACGCTGCCGGTCGTCGTGCTCACCTCGTCGCGCGAGGAACAAGATCTCGTGCGCAGCTACGACCTCGGCGTCAACGCGTACGTGGTGAAGCCCGTGGATTTCTGTGCGTTCACGGAAGCGGTCAAGCTGCTCGGCGGATTCTGGGCGCTGCTGAACGAGCCGCCGCCGGCGTCCCTGAAGACCTCGTAGCATGAGCGAACGGCATCAGCAGCCGCCGGACGAGGTGCTCCGGATCCTGCACGTCGAGGACGATCCGACGGATCGCGAGCTCGCGCGCGCGACGCTCGCGGCCGATGGTCTGTCGTGCCGGATGCAGTGTGTCGACGCGCGGCCTGAGTTCGAGGCGGCGCTGTTGGGTGAGACGTTCGACATCATCCTCGCCGACTACCGTCTCCCGCGCTTCGACGGCCTCACGGCGCAGGCGATCGCGCGCCGCATGGCGCCGCAGACCCCGTTCATCTTCCTCTCGGCGACGCTCGGCGAAGAGCTCGCGATCGATCGGCTCAAGGAGGGCGCCACCGACTACGTGCTCAAGCAGCGGATCGGCCGGCTGCCCGCGGCGGTGCGCCGCGCCCGTCGCGAAGCCTCGGAGCGCACGGAACGGCAGCGGGCGGAGGCCGACGTCCGGCGCCTCAACGCGGAGCTCGAAGCGCGCGTCGCCGACCGGAGCGCCGCGCTCGCCGTGGCCACCGAGACGCTGGCGCGTCGCGAGCAGCAGTGGCGCGAGTCGGATCAGCTCCTCCAGGCGATCCTCGATCACAGCCCGATGGCCATGACGGTCATGGACCTCAGCGACCGGTATTTGCTGGTCAGTCGTCAGGCCGAAGCGTTTCTCGGCCGGCGCCGCGAAGCGCTCATCGGCGTAACGAGCAGCGAGGTCGTGGCGCCGCGGATTGCGGACATTTACCGCGCCCACGACCTGGAAGTGGTCCGCGCGAAGCGCTCGGCCCAGTTCGAAGAGCCATTCTTCGGCGCGGACGGCCTCGGCGTGCTCGCGTCCACGCGCTTTCCGCTGCTCGACGCGACGGGCGCGGTCTACGCCGTGTGCTGCGTGTCGGCGGAAATCACCGCTCGGAAGAAAAGCGAAGACGAAGTGCGTCTCGCCCGTCTCGAGGCCGAGCGCGCCAACCTGGCGAAGAGCGAGTTCCTGTCGCGCATGAGCCACGACCTGCGGACGCCCCTCAACGCCATTCTCGGTTTCGCGCAGCTGCTCGAGCTCGAGAGCCTTGGAGCCGAGCAGGCCGACAACGTCCGCCAGATTCTCAGCGGCGGCCGGCACCTCCTGGATCTGATCAACGAAGTGCTCGACATCACGCGCATCGAGTCGGGGCACTTGTCGCTTTCGACCGAGCCGGTGCCGGTGGCCGAACTGATCCGGCAGACGGTGAGCCTGATCAAGCCGCTGGCCGCCCAGCGTCACATCAGCATCGAGATGGAGCCGCTTCCGCACGAGGACGAGGTGGTCCTGGCCGATCGCCAGCGCCTCACGCAGGTGCTGATCAATCTGCTGTCCAACGCCGTGAAGTACAACCGCGTCGGCGGACGGGTGACGATTGCGTTCGCGGCCGGATCGCGCCAGCACCGGCAGCCGTCGCGGCTCACGGTGACCGACACGGGCGCGGGCATTCCGCCGGAGAATCTCAAGCTGCTGTTCCAGCCGTTCGAGCGCCTCGGCGCCGAGCAGACGTCCACCGAAGGCACCGGCCTCGGACTGGCCCTGTCGCGCGCGCTGGCGCAGGCGATGGGCGGCCGCCTCGGCGTCGATACCGAGATCGATCGCGGGAGCGCCTTCTGGATCGACCTGCCGGCGGCCGACCCGGCGGCGGCGGCCGACGTCGATCACGGGTACACGACGACAACTGCGACGCGTTCGAGCGAGGCCAAAGGGACCGTATTGTATGTCGAAGACAACATGGCCAACGTCCGCCTGATCGAGCGGATCCTGCGCCGGCGTCCCGGCATCACGCTGGTGCACGCGCCTCAGGGCAGCGTCGCGCTCTCGCTCGTGCGGACGCGGCGGCCCGATGCCATCCTGCTCGATTTGCATCTGCCCGACATGCCGGGAGACGAGGTGCTGCGGCAGATCTGGGCCGACGTGGAGACGCGCAGCATCCCGACGGTGATCGTCACCGCCGACGCCACGCCCGGGATCGGCCGGCGCCTGCAGGCGTCCGGCGCCGCGGCGTGCCTGACCAAGCCGCTCGACATCGGAGATGTGTTACGGGTGCTGGACGACCTGCTCGGCACGCCATTGGAGGGGGACGCCCATGTCTGACCCGTCGGACCGCGAGCCGGAAGTCATCCATCGATTCAAGAATCATCTCGCGATCATGATCAGCTTTTCCGATCTGCTGATGCTGGAGATGCCCGAGGACAGCCCGCACCGCGCGGACCTCGCCGAAATTCACAAAGCCGGCCGCGCCGCCATGGCGCTGCTGCCGGAGCTCGAGAAGCTCGGACGGTAGCTATGTTCAAAGGATTGAGGACGCCGACGCCGCCGGCACCGCGCGTCGTGCTGATCGTCGACGATGAGGAGCCGATTCGGCTGGCTGCCCGGCGGATCCTGGAAGCAGGCGGCTACAAAGTGCTCGAGGCCGAAAATGGCGCCCGCGCGCTCGAGATGGCCACCGACGATGTGACGGTGGATCTCCTGATGGCCGACCTCGAGATGCCGGAGCTCGCCGGCGAGGAGATGGCGCGCCGCCTCCGCGCAGCGCGCCGCGATTTGAAGGTGCTCTACGTCTCTGGCTATGTCGATCGGCTCCTCAACGAGCGTCCGATGCTGTGGGACGGCGAGGCCTTCCTCGAGAAGCCGTTCACGTTCGAGAGCCTCAGCGAGGCGGTCTCGCTCCTGTTGTTCGGGACGCTGAAGCCGCCCGCGGCGTAGCGCTCGATCCCACTCGCCGCGATCTGCGTCGCCCCGGGGCTCAGCGATGCGCCGTGTCGGGCGGCACCGCGCCGGCGGGCACGAACTTCTGCACCCGCTTGCCTTCGTACGTTTCGGTGATGAAGAGATCCCCCTTCGAGTCGACCGCGAGGTTGTGCGCGCCGTAGAACTGTCCGGCCCAGTGCCCGGCGCCGCCGAACGTGCTCACCACCTTCAGTGACCGCCGATCGAGCACGTACACCTGCTGGTTCGTGCCGTCCGGCACGAACAGGAACGTCTGCGCCGCATCGATCGAGAACCCGATATCCCAGACCGATCCGCTGCCGTACGTCTCGCGGGCGACGAACGCCTCCTTCACGAACGTCCCGTCTTTCTGGAACACCTGGATGCGATCGTTCGTGCGATCGCAGACGTAGACGAGGCCATCGTGCGAAATCCGCACCGCGTGGACGATGCGGAATTGCGGCGGGGGAGGACCGTTTGGATCGTACTGGCTCGGCTTGTCCTCGTGCTGCACGCTTCCGCTGAATGGCGCGGGCAGGTGCTCGCCCGCGCGCGTGAAATACCCGTCGTCCGGCCGTGTGCCGTACGCGCCCCAGTGTCGCTTGTACGCCCCGGTCGTTGCGTCGAACACGACGATGCGATGGTTCACGTAGCCGTCGGCGACGTACACCTCGTTCGCAGCGGCATCGACGACCATGTTGGCGGGCGCGCCGAGGTTCACCGTATCGTTGCTGCCACGGCCTTCGCCCTGGTGGCCGATCTGCATCAGGAACGAGCCCTGTCGGGTGAACTTCAGAATGTGCGCATCGCGGTCGCCTCCGGCGCCGAGCCAGACGTGGTCCTGCGCGTCGATGTAGATGCCATGTTCGAGCTGCGGCCACTGGTAGCCCGGCCCGGGGCCGCCCCAGGAGGACAGCAGCGTGCCGTCCTGATCGAACTCGAGCACCGGCGGCGCCGCGCGCCAGATCGATCGGGTCTCATTCGGCTGGAGGGTGGACGGCCGGTGCGTGATCCAGACGTGATCGCGCGTGTCCACCGCGACGCCGACGACCGCCCCGACCAGCCAGTGGTTCGGCAGCTGTCTGGGCCAGGCCGGATCGACGCGAAAGGCAGGGACGAACTGCGGCATGCTGCTCCTGCTGGCCGGGGCCTGGGCGAGGGCGCCGAGTGAGGACGCGAGGAGCGTTACGAGCAGCGCCAGCCGACGGCGCGACCCGTGTCTACGACGCTCCGGTACCAGCATCGCGCCCATCTTATGGGTAGCGGGTCCGTTTGCCTCGAACTATTGCCGATACTTCGAGGTTCCCATGCCGGGCCGAGATAGCCGGCCACTGCACGACCGTGTTTGCGCATCTTATGGGATTGTTTGCACGGCCGCCAGTCTTCGGCGACAATTCAAAGACCCCGGCACAGGAGTTCGACGATGCAGCGGCTGATTCTGGCGATTCTTGCCGTAAGCATGGCGGGGGCGTCGGTGGTGCGCGCCGACGACGCGATGCTGATTCCGAAGGGCGCGCGAGTCTACCTCGCGCCGATGGACGGGTTCGAGACCTACCTGGCCGCGGCGATCATCAAGAAGGACGTCCCGGTGTCGGTGGTCGCCCGGAAGGAGTCCGCCCAGTTTGCCATCAGCGGCAACTCGGAGACGGTGAAGAGCGGCTGGGTGAAGGCCCTGGTCACCGGCGGCGCGCGCGCCGATTCGCGGGGCAGCATCATGGTGACCAACCTGCGCACGGGCGTCGTCGTGTACGCCTACGCGGTGGAAGACGAGGACGGCGGAAAGCAGAGCATCGCGGAATCGTGCGCGAAGCATTTGAAGAAGCGCATTGAAAAGGGCAGGTAAATCCCTCCCGAGGCGGAGGGCGCGCTCAATTACGGTAGACTGAAGCGTCCGCGTCCCGGCGCCCGTAGCTCAGGGGATAGAGCACCCGCCTCCTAAGCGGGGGGCCGCCAGTTCAAATCTGGCCGGGCGCACCAGTCAGTCGCCAGTCGCCAGTCGCCAGTCATTAGTCATTAGTCATGAAGAGAACAGAACGCCATCACCTGAAGGAAAACGAAATTGAGCGCCTTGCGCTCCAGGCGCGCGAGACGGTCGAGGCGCGGCGGCGGGAAATCGTCGCGGCGGTCGTCATCGTCGCCGTCATCGGCGTCGCGGCGCTCGGCTATTACGGGTGGCACGACCGGGTCGAGTCGAAGGCGCACGGGCTGCTGGCCGAAGCGCTGGCGGTCCAGACCGTGCGCGTCGGCCCGCCCGCCGCGCCGGGGACCCCGAACCCCACCGCGAGCTTTCCCACCGAACGCGAGCGCTCGCAGGCAGCGCTGGCGAAGCTCAAGGCGGTCGCGGATGCCTATCCGACCACCGACGCGGGTATCTACGCGCGCTACGAAATGGGGGTCACCGACATGACGCTGGGCGACGCGGCGTCGGCGGAGAAGGCCTACCAGGATGTCATCCAGCGGGGCGGCAGCCGCATCTACGGTCAGATGGCGCGTCTGGGGCTTGCCGAAGCGCAGGCGCGCAGCGGCCAGTACGATCAGGCGATCGACACGTTCAAGGAGTTATCGCAGCGCAAGGACGGTCCGCTGCCGATCGACGGTATCCTGATGCAGCTGGGACGCACCTATCTCGACGCCGGCAAAACCACGGAGGCGCAGCAGACATTCACGCGCCTGGTCCAGGAATATCCCGACTCGCCCTTCAACGGGGATGCGAAGAAAGAGCTGGACGGGCTGAAAAAGACCTAACGCGGATTCGACATCAGCGTAGACGTAGCGCGACGGCTTTAGCCGAGCGTTTCTGGCGCCGCGCGGCGCTTGGCTGAAGCCTTCGCGCTACATCGAATCGAAAACCGCGCTAGCAGGCGAGGGCGAGCGTCTCAGCGCTTCGCCCGCGCCAGCCCGAATCGATACGACAGAATCTTGTAGATCAGCTTCGCGCAGAGGAAATTCGGCGCGACGTTGCCCGCCATCGGCGACAACTCGACCAGATCGCATCCGACCACGTTGCGCGACTCGATGACGCGGCGCAGCAGCGCCAGCCCCTCGCGCCAGGTGAGGCCGCCGGGCTCCGGCGTGCCGGTCGCCGGCATGATCGCCGGATCGAACCCGTCGCAATCGATCGTGATGTAGACCGTCTCGCTCAGCGAGTCGACGACGCGGTCCATCCAGTCCGGATCCTGCCGCATGTTCCAGTCGTAGAAAATCTTCGTCGCCAGCGACGGCGCGGCCAGCGCCTCTTCCGGCGACAGACTGCGGATGCCGACCTGCGTGCAGCGCGCGTGCTCGAGCACCCGCCGCATCGCGCAGGCATGGTTGTGCGGCGTCCCCATGAACGTATCGCGCAGGTCCGCGTGCGCGTCGATTTGCAGCACCGACAGATTCGGATGCCGCGCGGCGACCGCGGCCACGACCGGCCCGGTGATCGAGTGCTCACCGCCGAGCACGACGGGAAACTTCCCGCGCGCGACCAGCTCCGTGGTGACGCGGCGGATGTCGCCGACGATCTCGTCCATCGACGCAAACGGCAGCTCCATCTCCGGCAGCGTGAAGATCCCGATGCTGTGGATGTCGGTTTCCGTCTCCTCGTCCCACAGCTCCATGTGCGACGAGGCGACCAGAATTTCGTGCGGGCCGTTCCGCGTGCCGGCGACATACGACGTCGTCCGATCCAGCGGAACGGGCAGGATGACGACGCGGGCGCTGTCGAAATCAGTAGTGGTGGGCGTTGTGCCGCCGAACTCCCCGACGGTGACTCGATCGTACTCAAACGGCAGATTCATTCACTTCCTCGAAGCGATCGGAGGGAACGGTGCGGCCGTCGACGGTCATGACGCGCGACAGCGTGAAGATCGGAGGTCGACGCGACGCCAGCAGCACCGGCGCGCTGTCCGCCAGCGCGCTCGCGAGAAACGGGAGCGCGATCGTCGCATCCGCCTGGACGGAAACCGACGCCGCGTCGGTCGCGAGCTTGCCCCAGCTCTGCGCCTCCTCGAGGCTCGATCCGGAGGCGCCGCCGAAATGCGGGACGTCGGTGACGATCTGCAGCGCGTACCGGTGGCCGCCCACCCGGTCGCTGTAGAACTCGGCCTGCACGCTCGCCTGGTTGATGAAGTTCTTCGGCGTGCCGCCGCCGAGCACCACTGACGCCGTCCGCGGCCGGCGGATGATCAGGTTCGCCGACTCGACGATGTCGCCGATGATGTCGATGTAGCCCGTGCCCGCTGTCTTCATGCGCGCCTGCGACAGCCCCATGCCGATCGAAGAATCGGCCAGCGCCGGACAGAAGATCGGCACGTTCGCGCGGTACGCCGCCGTGAGAATGCCGTCGCGGCCGGTGGTGGTCCACAGGTGCCCGCCGAGCAGATAGAGAAATTCGCGGGAGGTATAGGCTCGCACCTCGAGGGTGGACGCGAACTCGGCGATCCAGTTGTCGTTGCCGATGAACTCGTCCTCGCTGGCGTACGTGTCGTACACGCGATCGATCCCCTCGTCGGCCAGCGCCGCATCGTCGGGGTGCGTGGTGCCGAGATAGTGATGCTGGCCGCGCGTCTCGTGCAGGTCGTGATACAGATTGGCACCTGTCGAGACGAGGCAGTCCACGTAGCGGTTCGCGATCAGGTGCGCGACGATCAGCCGGAGCCCGCCCGCCGACAGGGCGCCCGCCATCCCCAGGAAGATGGTGACGTCGTCCTGGAGCATCTTCTGCCAGACGCGGTGCGCCGTGGCGAGATTCCGGCCCTGAAACGAAATCCGCTCCATGCGGCGCAGGAGCTGCTCCGCCGAGAGTCCGCGCTCGATGACGAACGGCTCGACCGGCGTCTGCAGAAAACGGGACTTCTTTTTCATGCGCGGTAATTATACGGGTTCGCGAGCAGTTTTCAGTTTTTTGCGGCCGCACGGCTCGCTAGAACGCACGTCCGACGCGGACGTAGAACGTCGAGCCATCGCGTACGGTGTGGCTGCCGTCGTGCCCCCACGCGATGCCGGCGGCGGCCGTGATCGGAAAGGTGTAGCCGGCGACGACATCGGCAGAGAGCTCGGCGCCGGCCGCGGTCTTGAGGTCGGCGGCATGGAACGCCTGCGTCCAGGCGTGGCCCGCATCGGCGAACACCGCCGCGTGCATCGTCTGCAGGAACAGCGGCCAGGTACCGACGCCGCGCCCCGGGCGGACGAGCGGGAAGCGGTAATCCGCGTTCATCACCGCCACGTGGCTGCCTGCGAACGTGTCGGCGCCGAATCCGCGCAGCAGACTGGCGGCGTCGCGTCCGAAGTCCAGCGTGTCCGCATTTGGACCCGGACCGCCGAGATGAAACGTGCGCTCCATCTGGATGTTGCCTGATGATGTGCCTGCGGCCGCCCGGAGCGCGAGCACATGGTGCGGCGCGAGCGCCGGCAGATACGCTCGCGCGTCGGCCGTGAAGGTCGTGGCGTCGGCGAACGCGCCGAGCTCGTGACGGACGATTTCGCTCGTCACGCCAAGCGCGACGCCCTGCTCCGGGCTGATCGAATAGCCGAACACGTGGGCCGTCGCGATGGACCAGGCGGCGCGCAGCGCAGTTCGATTGCGCGTGATCGTGCGATCCGACAGCGCGAACTCGTCCACGGCCCGGAGCAAGGACGCCCACGCCACCTGCGACGTGCGCACGTGGTTGACCGGAAAGAGCACGCCCGCTTCGATTTGACGCTCGCGCTCAGTCGCGCTCGACGGCGTGCCTGCCGAGGTGGCCGGCCCGGCGAAAAACGATGTCTGGGTCGACGCCGTCAGCGAGAGAATCGGCCGCCAGCGATTGTAGGCGTAAGCGGCCTGCCAGTCGGGAACAGCCTCGCGTGTTCCGGACGCTCCGGCGGGTCCGCTGACCAGCCACGATGCAGAGAGCGCGTACGCGTGATACTGAAGGATGTCCACACCTGCGACGCTGACGCCCGCGCGCACCTGAGTCCCATCGCTCGTCAGCACGGGCGACCAGGATGTGGGCAGGAGAGTGGCCCACGGCGAGTAGCCCTGGTCTGCAGCGCCCGGTGACAGGCTGCGGCCCGCGACGGCGTGCCGGCTCTCCGATGGCCCACCTGGGGCGCTCGAGCTCATCGCGTCTATCGAATTGGCCATTGATGGTGGTCGCCCCGGAGCATCGGACCGCGGAGCGGCGCTCGGCGTCGGCGCCACCTCCGGGTACGGCATCGTGAACAGATCGAACCCGCTCGCCGTATAGCCGACGAATACGATCGTCTGGCCATCCGGCGAAACGTCGGGCCACGTCGCGCCACCGGTCGTCTGTGTGAGCTGTCGCGGCGAGCCGCCTGCGAGAGGAAACTCGAAGAGGTTGAACGGGTCGTCCTCAACGCCCACGGCCGCGATCACCGCCAGGCCATCGCGGCGCCAGGCCGGCGTCACGATGCGCTCGTCCGGTTGAGATGCGAGCACACGCACGGCGCCGCCCGAAGGATCCACCACGACGATCTCCGAGAGCGAGCCGCGACGATGCCGTTCGACGGCGATCAGGCGGCCGTCGGGCGACCAGCGAGGCGCGTTGAACTGCGTATCGGGCTCGGAGATCAGGACGCGCACGGCGGAAGCGGGTTGAGGCGCGACGCGCCTCTGCAATGCCGATGCGGAGCGGGTGTTGAGGGCCGTCGCGTCGATCAGCACGAGATCGCGCCGGCCCGGGGCATCCTGCACGCACGCGAGCGTCCGCCCGTCCGGCGACACGTCAGGGTCGAGGAGCCGCGCCTCTGTCGTCAGCGCGCGCACATCGCCCGAGCGTCGATTCAGGGCGTAAAGATCGCTGTAGACGCCGGTGTTGCGCCGGATTTCCTGCTGATCGAAGTAAATCGTGTTCGCGGCGATGCCGGTCGTAGAGCCGAGATACCGCGTCGCGAGACGGTGTGTCGCGGATCCGTCGACCGTCGTCTGCTCGAGCGCGGGGAACTCGTGCGGCGTCCGGATGGAGTACACGATCTCGGACGCCGAGGCGAAGCGCGGTCCTGCGGCGACGAAGCCCGTGTGCGTCAGCTGCCTCGCGTCGGGCTGGCTCCGCGGCGGCGCGGCCGAGTCGATGCTCGCCTCGTACTCCTTCCACAGCACACCCAACGGCCGGCCGTAAATGCGCTCGAAGACGCGCGACGCCGTGTACGGCACCCGGCGCGCCGTGGCGTCGGCGAGCGCCGCGAATTTCGCGGCGCCATAGGTGTCGGCCAGATACGCGTGAAAGCCGACGCCGTATGCATACGGCGCATAGCCGTCAGGCCAGTCGATGATCGGCCCGGTCACGCGGTCGAGCGGCTCGAGGCGTCCGACGCGCGCGGCCTCGCTCGTTACCGCTCGAAAATCGCCGGCGTGGAGGCGGCCTTCGCCGGTGAGGACACTCTCTTCGTACGTGGCGAGCCCCTCGATCTGCCACGTCGGCAGGAAGAGATTGGGGAACGCGACAGGCGTGCGGCCGAAGATGCCGCGCACGACGCGCGCCCACCCCTCGGATCGGTCCAGGTGCACGATGTGCGTAAACTCGTGCGTGAACGCCAGCCGCAGCCAGTCGTCGGTGTTGCCGATGAAGTCGGATCCTGCCGGCCAGACCGCCGTGATGAACACGGTGTCGTAGGGCAGCGGCGTGGCAAAGCCGTTGGACAGCTCGACCTGGTCCGCGAGGATCACATGGGTCAGCTTCGGCGGCGCCACGCCGAGCGGGCGCTGCAGCTTCACCCACGCGTCCTCGGCGATCGTCGCCAGCTCACGGGCCGTGCGGTCCTCGCCCTGATGAAAATAGATGATGAAGTGCGCGGTCCGCAGCGTCCTGAAGTGCAGCGCTGGATCGACGAGCGAGGCGGCGTCGAGCACGCCGCCGAGCAGCAGGAGCAGCGCCGCGCACAGCAGCCCTCTGCCCGTCACGACGCGATTATCGCAGCCCCGCGGGCGCGGCGGGCGGCCTTGTCGCGCGCGCGAGGACGATGCACAGAATCAGCGCGGGCAGACCGAGGAGGCCGGCGCTGATGAAAAACCAGCCATACGCGTCGATCAGCGGACGCCCGACGGCGAGCCGCTCGACGGCGACGCCAGAGAATCCCTTGGCGAACTTGCCCAGGTAGGTATACGCCGAGCTCAGGAGCGCGTACTGTGTCGCCGTGTAGCCCAGGCTCGTCAGGGTGGACATATAGGTGACCAGCGCGACGCCCGCGAAGCCGATGCCGAAGTTGTCGGCGAACATCACAGCACCGAATACACGGAGATCCGGTCCGCTGACCGTGAGCGTCGCGAAGTTGGCGATCACCAGCATCTTGATGATCACGCCCGCGATGAGCGTTTTGACGTATCCGAACCGCAGCGCGCAGAAGCCGCCCGCCGCGATGCCGGCGAACGACGCGACGAGGCCGATCGATCCGCGCACGGCGCCCACCGCGTCCTTCGAGAGGCCGAGATCGTGGTAGAACGGGTTCGCCATCGGTCCCATGACGAACTCCGGGAGCTGATAGAAGCTGATCATGGCGAGCATCAACAGCGCGAGCCAGCCGTAGACCCGGAAGAACTCGGTGAACGGGCCGATCACGGCGTCGAAGAGCCCGCGCGCCGTCCGGAGCGGCGCCTGCGCGTTTGCGCCACATGCCGTTTGCGCGCGCAGCGGCTCTGTCGCGATCAGGCTCGCTGTGATGCCGATCGCCATCAGCACCGCCATCAGGCCGTACGAGATCGGCCAGCCCCAGTGGTTGGCCACGATCAGGATCACCGCTTCGCTCATGACGATCGCGACGCGATACCCGAGCTGATGGGCCGACGACAGCAACCCGAGCTCGTTGGCATCCACCGCAGCCTCGATGCGCCACGCGTCCACGACGATATCCTGCGTGGACGACGAGAAGGCGACGACGAGCGCGAGGATCCCGAGCGGCACCAGGCCGGCGCGGAGTCCCGTCGCCGCGATGCCGATCAGGCCAACGGCGACCATGATCTGACTCGCCAGCAGCCAACCGCGGCGGCGGCCCAGCCGTCCCACCAGCGGTGCGTCTTCACGGTCGATGATTGGCGCCCACAGAAACTTCAGCGAATAGGCGAGCCCGACCCACGAAAGGAAACCAATGGCCGAGAGCGCCGTGCCTGCGTCGCGCAGCCAGTAGCCGAGCGTGTTGCTGCTCAGGAAGAAGGGGAGGCCCGACGAGAAGCCGAGCATGAGCATCACGGCCACCTTCGGCTGGCGCAGAGAGGCAATCACGTCGCGCTTGCTCGCTCGGACCGCCTCGGTGTTCGTCGACGCTCCTTGTGTCCTCGTCACAGCTGTGTCTTCAGCTCCGCGAGCAGCGTCAGCGCCTCCATGGGCGTCATGTGGTCGAGGTCGGTGGCCATCAGTCGCTGGCGCAGACGGTCGTCTTCGACGGGCGCCTGGAAGAGGCCCAGTTGCTGCTGGGGATCGGCGATCGTGCCGCTCACCGACGGTCGTCCGCCACGCGTCAGCTCGTCGCGTTCGAGGGCGTTGAGGATTTCGCGTGCACGATCGATCACCGAACGCGGAAGACCCGCGATTCGCGCGACCTGGATACCGTAGCTGCGGTCGGATCGGCCCGGAACGATCTTGCGCAGGAAGACGATGTCGTCCTTCCACTCGCGCGCGGCGACGTGGAAGTTCACGACGCCGGGTGTCGCGTCGGCGAGGTCGGTGAGCTCGTGGTAGTGCGTGGCGAAAAGCGTCTTCGGCCGAACGGTCGCATGCGTCGCGAGGTATTCGGCGACGGCCCAGGCGATGCTCAGCCCGTCGAAGGTCGCTGTGCCGCGGCCGATTTCGTCGAGCACGACCAGGCTGCGGGCGGTCGCCGTGTGCAGGATGTTGGCCGTTTCCTGCATCTCGACCATGAACGTCGAGTGCCCGCGCGCGATGTTGTCCGACGCCCCGACGCGCGCGAAGATGCGGTCCACCAGCGGCATCTTGGCGTCGCGCGCCGGCACGAACGAACCTGCCTGCGCCATCACGCAAAGCAGCGCGGCCTGCCGCAGATACGTGGACTTGCCGCCCATGTTCGGGCCGGTGAGGATCACGAGCTGACAGGCCGAGCCGTCGAGCGTGATGTCGTTCGGCACGAACGGCTCGCCGGTGGCGGTCCGGCGTTCCACGACCGGGTGCCGGCCGTCGACGACCACGAGCTCGTCGCCGTCGTGGACGTGTGGCTTGGTGTAATTGTTGACCGCGGCCGCATCGCCGAGCGCTGCGAGCACGTCGAGCGCGGCCAGCGCTCGCGCCGATGCCTGGATTCTCGGCGCCTCGGCGGCTACCGCCGCCAGCAGCGTCTGGAAGATCGCCAGCTCGCGCTCGACGATCCGCTCGTCGGCGCCGAGCACTTTCTCTTCATATTCCTTCAGCGCCGGCGTGATGAACCGCTCGCCGCCGGCAATCGTCTGTTTCCGGTGGTAATCGGGCGGTACCGCGTGGAGGTTCGACTTCGACACCTCGATGTAGTACCCGAAGACCCGGTTATAGCGGACCTTGAGCGACGCGATGCCCGTGCGCGCGCGCTCGCGCTCTTCCATCTCCGCGATGAGCTGTTTGCCGGATCGGCTGATCGTCCGCAGCTCGTCGAGCTCGCGGTCGACGCCGTCGCGGGCGAAGCCGCCGTCCCGTGCGAGCGCCGGCGGATCGTCCACCAGCGCAACGTCGATCGCGTCCCGCACATCGGGCAGCTCGTCGAGCTCCGCCAGCAGCGAGCGGAGCAGCGGCGCCTGCAGCTCGCCGAGCACCGCTTTGACGCGCGGCACCACCGCGAGCGACTGCTTGAGGCCGACCAGATCGCGCGGGCCGGCGGTGCCCAGGGCGGCGCGGGCGACCAGGCGCTCGAGATCCTGCACCGCCCGGATCGTGTCGCGAAACTTGCCGCGCTCCGTCGAGCGGAACGCCAGCTCCTCGACCGCATCGAGCCGATCGCGAATCGGCTCGAGTGTCACGAGTGGCCGCAACAGCCACGATCGCAGCAGCCGGCTGCCGATCGACGACACCGTCCGATCGATTTCGTCGAGCAGCGATCCGGCTCGGCCGCCCTCCGATCCTTCGAGGATCTCGAGGTGGCGCAGCGTGGTCGGATCGATCAGCAACGCGTCGGCGCGCTGGCGATACGCGATCGACCGGACGTGCGCGAGGTCCACTTTCTGCGTGCCGCGCAGATGCTGCACGAGCGCGCCGGCTGCCGCGACGGCGGCGGGGTGGCGATCGAGCCCGAAGCCTTCGAGGCCGCCCGCCCGCAGCTGGTCGAGCAGCGCGCGGCGCGACGATTCGAAGTCGAATGTCCACGCGTCGACCGGCGTGGTGGCGCACCCGATCGCCGCCAGGACGGGCCACTGCTCGCCGATCGTGGACGCCGGCCTGCCGTCAATCGTCGTGTCGCCGGGCACGACGATCTCGCGCGGCCGGATCACGGCGAGCTCGTCGGTGAGCGCCTGCAGTCCGTCGGCGCCGACGTACTCGGCGGCGCTGAACTCTCCGGTGGAGAGATCCAGCAGGGCGACACCGAGCACCGGCGGGCTGGCGCCGTTGGGTGCCGCCGCGGCGCCGGGAGCCACCGCCATGATGAAGGCCGGCTCGCGCGCGTCGAGATATGCGCTGTCGGTCAGCGTCCCCGGCGAGACGACGCGCACCACCTCGCGCTTGACGACACCTTTCGCTTTTTTCGGATCCTCGACCTGGTCGCAGACCGCGACACGGAAGCCCTTCTTCACGAGCCGCGCGATGTACCCGTCCACCGCGTGAAATGGAACGCCGCACATCGGGATGCCGCCGCCGTTGGCGTCCTTGGATCGCGACGTCAGCGTCAGCTCGAGGGCGCGAGCCGCCACGAGAGCGTCCTCGTAGAACATCTCGTAGAAGTCGCCCATGCGAAAGAGCAGGATCGCATCGCGGTGCTGCTGCTTCGCGTCGAGGTACTGGCGCATCGCGGGCGTCGCCGTGGCGGAGGAGCGCGCGACGTCGGGATCAGACGGAAAGCCCATGCGGAGTATGCTTTAGTCTAACGCATGCGTGTGCTCTCGCTGGACACGACGACGCGCGCCGGCAGCGTCGCCCTGGTGGATGATGGCGGCATCGTCGAAGAACGGGGCGGCGACCCGTTGCGGACGCACGCGGAGCGCCTGCCCAACGAAATGCTCGCACTGCTGGCGGCGCATCGATGGACCCTGGCCGAGGTCAAGCTGTTCGCAGTGGCGTCCGGTCCGGGGTCGTTCACGGGTCTGCGCATCGGCATTGCCACGATCCAGGGCGCCGCGTTCGTGCTTCGTCGGCGGATCGCGGCGGTGTCCGCGCTCGAGGCGCTCGCATGTGCGGCGTCTACGCATGCGGCGGCCGGCGATCTGGTGGGCGTCTGGATGGACGCGCATCGCCAGGATGTCTTCAGCGCGCTCTATCGGATCGCCGGCGCGGAACTATTCGGACCGAACCGGCTGCTCGAGATCGAAGGGCCGCGCGTGGGCAGCCCGTCAGAAGCATTGGCGCGATGGCGCTCGAGCCTCGCGCACGGGACCGTGCCGATTGTTGGCGACGGCGCGGTCCGCTTCGCGGAGGTCGCCGCCGCTGAGCCGAACGTTCGGGTCATACACTCGACGCCCCTGCTGGCCGGGCCCATCGGGCTGATGGCGTTGGCGCGCGCCCGGGAGGGAACCACCGTCGAGGCCGCCGGCGTCCAACCGTTGTACGTGCGTCGGCCGGATGCGGAGATCGAACGCGATCGCAGACGGGCTCAGCCCGAAGCCGGCCAGAAGACGACTTGAGGCCGGCCTCTCTGGATGATTGGCGTGCCCACCTGGATCATCGACCCCGTCGTCTCCTCCTCCGACATCGACGCGATTCTGTCGATCGAAGAGGCGTCGTTCACGAACCCGTGGACGCGCGAGATGTATGTCGCCGAGCTCGAGAACCCGGATGTCTCGCACTGCTTCCTGGCGAGGGCAGCCGATGGTGCGGCCGTCGTGGGATTCTGTTCGTTCTGGCGCGTGCTGGACGAGCTCCACATCAACAATCTGGCGGTCGCGTCGGCGCACCGCCGGCAGGGGGTCGCGTCGGCGCTGTTGACGCACATCCTCCGCGACGGTGCCACGCATGGGGCGACGCGCGCGACGCTCGAAGTGCGGCGCTCGAACGGCGAGGCGCGGGCGCTGTACGAGCGTTTCGGGTTCGCCGTGGCTGGTGTGCGCCGGGCGTATTACACCAATCCGTCCGAGGACGCGCTGGTGCTCTGGCGCGAGCGCAAGCGCGACGGCTGATCGAGACGGATGATCTTGCAAGGCGCTGGGCGCTGTGCTAGTTTCGCCGTGAACACCGCGCCGAGACAAGGAGGCGGAGCATGAATGCAGAGCCGCATGGGCTGAAGGCCGTGCTCATCGAAACCGACCCCGAGTTCCACGACCTGGCCGACCGACACCACCAACTCGACGATCGCCTGCACGAACTCACCACCAAGCCTTACCTCTCCGAACCCGAACAAGTCGAAGAAGTCACTCTGAAGAAACAAAAGCTCCGGTTGAAGGATCGGATGGAGGACATCCTCCGTCAGCGCGCCCAGAGCTGACGTGCGTCGTGCCGGGCGCGGCGGCGCGCGCCCGTCTCTTTCGCGGCCCGCACTAAGATAAGGGCGATGCGAATCGACTCGGCCGGTCTGCCGTTCATCGGCGGCGCGCTGGCGCTTGCCCTTCTCTCCGGCGCGGCGGTCGCCTGGCTCCTGGCGCTTCCGTTCCTCGTGCTCGGCGCGTTCTTCCTGTTCTTCTTCCGCGATCCCGCGCGGCAGGTTTCGGCTGCTGACGACGACGTGGTATCGCCGGCCGACGGCCGAGTGCTCGTGGCAGGGGAAGCGGAAGCGGCGGCGAAGCCCGACGGCGCCTGGCAACAAATCAGTATCTTTCTGTCGCCACTGGACGTTCATGTGAACCGCGTGCCGGTTTCTGGACGCGTGACGCGCGTCACCTATCGGCCAGGCCGATTTCTGCCCGCGTATCATCAGGACGCTGCGGCGACCAACGAGCGCAGCGAGATCTGGATCGACCACGGCGGGCAGATGGTGGTGGCGCGCCAGATCGTCGGCATCCTCGCGCGGCGGGTGGTGTGCCGAGCCGCCTCGGGCGCCGAAGTCCGCGCCGGCGATCGCTACGGGATCATGAAGTTCGGATCGCGCATGGACATCTTTCTGCCGTTGAGCGCCACGATTCAGGTCGCAGTCGGCGACGTCGTCCGCGGGGGCGAAACGGTGATCGCGGTGCTACACTGACCTCTGATCCATGTTGAGTTCCGGCCGCGACGACCGGCGCCTCCGATTCCTGCGGCGTTCGGCGGACCAGCCGCCCAGGGCCCGCTTCCGGCGCGGCGTGTACCTGCTGCCGAGCCTCTTCACGCTGGGCAACATGTTCTGCGGGTACGCGTGCGTCGTGTACGCGATGCGCGGCGAATTTCAAACCGCCGCGCCGTTCATCGGGTTCGCGATCGTCCTGGACATGCTCGATGGCCGGATCGCCCGGCTCACCGGAACGGCCAGCGCCTTCGGCGTGGAATTCGACTCGCTCGCCGACATCATCTCGTTCGGCATGGCGCCGGCGATCCTGTCGTTTGCGTGGGGACTGCAGCCGCTGGGTCGGCTTGGCTGGGCGGCGGGATTCCTGTTCGTCACCGCGGCGGCGATGCGCCTGGCGCGCTTCAACATTCAATCGGGAACCGGCGGCGACAAGCGATATTTCGTGGGCATGCCGAGCCCGGCGGCCGCGGCGATTCCGGCGTCCACCGTTTTTGCGTACTCGACGGGCCTGTACGACTATCGCGAGGCGCTCCCGGCGCTGGCGATGGTGATCGTGCCGGCGATCCTGATGGTCAGCACGATCCGCTTCCGCAGTTTCAAGACGCTCGATCTGCAGAAGCCGCGCCCGTACACCGTCCTGATCCTCATTGCTGCCGGCATCACGCTGATCACGATGCATCCGCGGTTCGTGCTCGTGCTGCTGGCGTACGCGTACCTGGCGTCGGCGTTCGTCGGCATGGCCGCCACGCGCTTTCGGCACCGTGGACAGCATGCCGCGCCGGCCGCCGGTGAAGCGCCGGCATCGCAGCAGACCGACCATCCCGATGCCCGCGGCAGCGCCGCGCGCTGACGCTCGGCTGAAGCGTTCGCGCTACATCGGTAGAGTGAGCGTTACCGTCGTGCCGACGCCGCGCTCGCTCGTCACGCGGATCGTCCCGCCATTCAATTCGATGTTACGCTTGGCAATCGTCAAGCCGAGTCCCGTTCCCGTGGCCTTCGTCGAGAAATAGGGCTCGAAGATCTTCGCGATCGATTCGGCATCCATCCCGACACCTGTGTCGATCACCTGCACGACGACGGTGCCCGCCGAAGTCCCCGCTGACTCCGGACGGTCGCCCTCTGCGGCCGCCCGCGTGACCACCGTCAAGCGCCCGCGGCCAGGCATCGCGTGCAGCGCGTTTTCGACGACGTTGGTGAGCGCGCGCGCGAAGAGCGTGCGGTCGATCGTCACCGGTCGGAGATCCGCAGGCGCCGTCGTCTCGATGGCGATACGGTCGGTCAGGCCGGTCCGATACGGCTCGATCACTTCTTCGATCAGCTCCGGCAGCCGTGTCGTCTCCGGCCGGCAGACCGGCGAGGAGGCGAAGCTCGAGAACTCCGCGGAGATCTGCCGCAGCAGCGTCACCTGCGACAGGATCGCCGTCACGCATTCGTCGAGGACGGGCGACAGCGGACGCCCGCGGTCGATGTTCACGCGCCGTGCGTGCTCGGCCGACAGCTGGATTGGCGTCAGCGGATTCTTGATGTCGTGCGCGACCTGCCGCGCCATGTCCGCCCATGCTTCCAGCCGCTGCGTCCGCTCCAGCTCCGTGCGCTGACGCTTCAGGTCGGCGGCCATCTGGTTGAAATCCTCGACCAGACGCCTGAGCTCGTCCGACGAGGTTGCGGCAATTCTCGCGTCGAGATCGCCGCGCGCGATGCGACGGGTCGCCCGTGTGAGGCGGTTCACCGGATCGGCGATGCGTTCGGCCATCCAATAGCCGAGCGCGCCGCCGAGCAGGATGAACAGCACCGCTCCGAACAGCACCCGGCGATCGAGGTCGTCGATTTCGCGCTCGATGTCCTGCTGCCGCAGCGTCGCCGGCACGGTGACGATCCCTTCGCGTCCGCCAGCGTGCACGGGCGCCGCTGCCAGGTAGTACTGGAAGTCGCCCACGGTTTCGACGCCGACGTACGTCGGCAGGCGATCGAGCGCGATGCGCTGGTACACGTCGCCCGGCGTGCGCGTGGAGAGCAGCCGCAGCTCGAAGAGATCGCGTTCGCTGGTCGCCTGCAGCTGCGTCCGATCGAAGAGATTCACGTCCTGATCGATCGCACGGCGCACCAGCAGCATGATCTGGTCGTCGAGGGCGCGCAGGGCACTGCCGGGGCCGCCGGCGCCGCGTTGCTGAAGCGAGGCGTAGTCTTCGACGAGCCGCTGCGCGACGGTGGCGGTCCTCGCAGCCGCTTCCTCGACGCCGGCGCGGAACTGCGACGCGAAGTACGCCCGCGTCGCGATTGCCAGCGTCACCACCGGCACGACCGATCCCGCCAGATACGCGAGGAACAGCTTGCTGTAGAAGCTGCGCCGGATCTCGCGCAGCAGGGCGCGTCCATTGGCGGGCGTCCGCGAGGTGAGCGTGCTGACCAGCGTCGCCCCGGCGAGCAGCATCACGAAGACGGCGAAGGCGAGCGTGATGAGCTCCGCCAGGTTGATCAGATGGCCGAACCACGGGATCACCGGATAGCCGAGCGCGTAGATACCGCCGCGATCGCTCAGCAGGTACACGCGGAAGCTCTCGTGGTCGCGCGCAATGGTGGACCAGAACGGCGTGCGCGACGCGACCAGGCGATCGAACACCGCATCGGGAAGCGGCCAGGTGCTCGTGCCCGACGCATAGATCGGCGCACGGCTCCATCCATAGACGACGAACTCGACGTCGCGACCCGAAAGGCCCTCGGCCGTCGCCGGTCGGTCGGGTTGCAGCGACTCGAGGTACGGGCTCTGCGATGAGATGAACGGCAGCGACTGCTGATCGAGCATCGCGCGCACGACGATGGACCCGAGGGAGCGGCGCCGCGCGTCGCACAACCCGCGGCTGGCCCGCAGCACGTGGCGCTCGCTCGAACCGAAGGGGGATACCTCGTCGAAGAAATCCCAGTCCGTGCAGGCGGTCGCATGGTGCAGCGGGCCCGTTTCGGGAAGGTTCAGGGCGAAGCGGCTGACGAGCGATCCGTTGGCGCCGTACAGCTCCACCGCTGACGGCAGCCGGTACGTCGCGAGATCCGTCTGCGACCAGACGGCGAACGCGCGGTCGGTCGTCGGCGCAGCGGTTTCAGGTGCTTCGTCGATGAGCGCACCAAGGGATGGCATCGCGTCGATCGTGTCGAGCGCGCCGCGCAGCCGCTCCTGCAGATCCTCGCGCTGGCTGGCGGCCTGCGGTCCGTAGTCGGTCGCCACGAGCCGCTCCTTCGCGGCCGTGGCGAACGAGACGAGCGATGGGTACACCGCGAGCGCCGGCACGAGCAGCGCGAGAAACAGAGCGCCGAGCCGCGCGGCCTGCGAGGCTCGCCGTGCCAGGCTCCGCATCTCGACGAGCGCGAGCGCACATGCGGCGGCCGCTGCCAGCGCGACGAGCAGGGGCCCGAGAGGCACCGCCGGTGCGGGACGAATGGCGGCCAGCGCCGCGGCGACGCCAGCCACCCACGCGAGCATGCCGACCCGCCGCGCGAAGCGGCGAGGAATCTGCCACACCAGGGCGGGAGTCCTGATGACACCCGCCGCCATCCAGATGACGGCCGCGTGCAGGATCACGAGCCCGAAGGCGAGGACGAGCCGCGTAGGGTACAGCGGATGCAGTGAGAAGTGCAGCAGATCGAGCGGCGTCCGGAGCACGACCCACTGCAGGGCGCGCTCGTACATCCACAGCAGCCATGCGTCCGCGACACCCGCCGCAGCAAACGCCACCGCCGCGGATACTCGCGCACGGCCACCGGCGACGAGTCGTGGACGCGGGCGCGCGTAGCGCCGGCGTTCGACCAGGTCGACTGCCAGCCAGACGAGCGCCGCAAGCGCCAATGCCGTGAGCAGCAGATCCGGCGGCGCAATCGCCGCACGCGGATCCAGCAGCGGCGTCAGCGCCGTCCAGACGATGAACCACGACACGATCACGAGGGCGGCGATGCCGGCGGTCGCCCCCAGAAACGCGCGGCGGCGGCGTGACCGCCGGCGCAGCTCGAGCAGCGGCACGGCACACAGCAGCAGCGTGACGGCCAGCACGGATTCCACGGCCGTGCGAACGCCACGGCGCCACGAAGCCCGTGCGCCGGCCAGATCCGCGCGCGATACCTCGGCTTCGACCAGCGGCGGGCCGCCGTGCGCCGAGATCGTGAAGCTGAACGGCCCCTGCGTCGGCCGGCCAGCGGCATGGGCTCGCAGCGCGACCGGGGCAATCGAGGTCGAGACCGTAAACGTGTCGCCCGGGCTTGGCGACGCTTCGACGCGGCCCAACGACTGCTCGACGACGATCGTCGCCAACCGCATGGCGGGCGGCCGCGCGGCGTCGGCGACCGGCTGGATCAGCACGAGACGCTGCCCGAGCGCGCCGGTGGCGACGAACAACGAGCCGGGGCCGTCGATGCGCTCTTTCGGCAGCTCCGAAACGCGTCCGGACCACGCCAGCGGCGCCCCCGCGACGTCGTAAACCGTGATGCCGGTTCGCCCCGCCTCATCATCGGGTAGCGCGTCGTCGGCCTGCTCGAAGAGTTGTTTCGCGGAGGCGGGGTCGCGGGCGGCCGCGCGCATCGTGTCGATGTCCGGCAACATGCGTGTGGCGACGGCGGCGAGCACGTTCGCGCTCGCGTCGAATCGCTGACGCAGCTCCGCCTCGACGAGCGCGCCGGCCGCTTCGTCTGACGCGCCCAGACGGATCCGCTCCACCGTCCAGCCGCCGGCCAGCATCGCCAAGGCCGCGACGACGCCGGCCCAGAGAATGCGGCGGGCTAGAGGCATGATTCGGCCACTGTGAAGACAGCATACAATCATCAAAAGGGATTTGGACCTCAAGCTGCTGCTCAAGCGCGGTGCGCTGCTCGCCGCCGCCAACTGGCCGGTCGTCGCGATTCAGTTCGTCGCGGAGACGACGTTTCAGGTCCTGATGGCCGTGCCGATCATCGGCGCGGCGATCCTCGTCGCGGTGCTGCTCGGCGGCGATCTCGCGGAGCTGCTGCAGGGAGGCCTTCGCGAAATCTTTACGACCATCGCCAGCGCGCTGATGTCCGAGCCGATCGCGCTCGTCGCTTTCATCGCCGCCTTCTCCGTTGTGCTGTTGGGCGGATCGGTGCTGATGTTCCTGGTGAAAGGGGGCACGGTGGACGTGCTGCTGGCCGCCCACCTGGCGGCCGGCCCCATCGAGCGCGAGCCGTTGACGTACGCCTCGATTCATCGCGCTGGCGCGTTCACGCTCGCGCGCTATCGTGAGGGATGCCGCCGGCTGTTCCACCGTTTCCTCGCGCTCGGCCTCGCGCTGATGGCGGTGTACGCGATCTCGATCGGCGCGTATCTCGCGTTCGTGGTTTATGGCTATCGAGCGGCTGGCGATCGCGTCTTCATCATCGGCTGGACGGTGATTGCCGCGTTCGCGGCCGCGTTTCTCATCGTCTGGATCACCGTCGTGAACCTGCTGTATCTGCTCCTGCAGCTGGCCATGGCGATCGAGAACATCCCGCTCGTGGAGGCGTGCCGGGCCGTCGCGCGCTTCATCCGCGCGGAGTTCCGCGAGCTGGCCGCGGTGTTTCTCGTGGTCGTCGGTCTGGTGGTCGCGGCGACCTTCGCGTCGGCGCTGGCGTGGTCGGGCGTGGGCCTGATCGCCTTCGTGCCGCTCGTCGGGCTCGCGGTCTTTCCGCTGCAACTGGCGGCGCTCCTGCTGCGCGGGCTGGTGTTCGAGTATCTTGGCCTCACGGCGCTCGGCGCGTACGTGACGTTGTATTGCGGCTATGTATCGCGGCGTCCGGCCGCGAGCCGCGCGCGTGTCCCCGCCTCACCCATGGAACACCCCGCATGAAGGACTACGATCGATTTCTCTCCCGCGGCGCGGGCGCAATGCAGGCGTCGGCGATTCGCAAGATGAGCGCGCTCAGCCTGAACGTGCCCGATTTGATTTCGTTCGCGCCCGGATTTCCCTCGCCCGACACGTTCGCCTGGGACGAGTTCCGGGACGTCGCGCAGCGCGTTCTCGACGGCTCGGATGCCTCCGTGCTGCAGTACGGCCCCACGCGCGGCTATCGTCCACTCGTCGAGGCGCTGCCGCAGATTCTCGCGGAACGTGGCATTCAGACGACGCCGGAGAGCGTGATCGTCACGACCGGGTCGCAGCAGGCGCTGGATCTCTGCGCTCGCGTCTTCGTGGACCCGGGCGACGTCGTGCTCGTCGAGCTGCCGACGTACACGGGCGCCCTCACGGCTTTCCGCAACGTCCAGGCGCGGGTGGTGGGCGTGGAGCAGGGCGCCGACGGCATCGATTTGGACGATCTCGAACGCAGGCTCGCGCGCGAGCGCGGCGCCGGACGCCGTGTGGCGTTTCTCTACGTTGTCCCGAACTTTCAGAACCCGACCGGCGTGCTGATCGGATTGGAGAAGCGGCGCGCCCTGCTCGAGTGGGCGGCTCGCCACAGCGTCTTGATCGTCGAGGACGACCCGTACGGCGCGCTCCATTTCGACGACGTGGCGACCTCCGCGGAGACTCGGCCCATCAAAGCCGACGACGCCGACGGCTGGGTCGTGTACTTGAGCACGTTCTCGAAGACCGTCGCCCCGGGTCTGCGCGTCGCCTGGATCGCCGCGCCCGAGCCGATCGCCGCGAAGCTCGAGATCGCGAAGCAGGCGGCCGACCTCTGCACGGGCGGACTCGATCAGCGGATCGTGTACGAGGTCTGGGCCCGCGGTGTCATCTCGGCGCGTCTGCCGGCACTGCGGCAGTCCTACCAGCGCAAGCGCACGGCGATGCAGCAGGCGCTGCACCGCGAGCTGGGCGATCTGGTGTCGTGGCCGGAGCCCAAAGGAGGGTTCTTCCTCTGGGCCGCTCTGCCGGAGACGATCAACACCGACGCGCTGCTGAGACGGGCGCTCGCGCACGCGGTGGTCTATGTGGCGGGCAGCGCATTTTACGCGGACGGACGAAGCGGTCGCTGTGCGCGCCTGTCATTTTCCGCGGCATCGATCGAACGGATCGATCAAGGCATCCAGCGTCTGGCTCAGGCGGTGCGCGAGGAGATCGACGCTACGGCTTTGGCTGCAACACGACAGCGACCGGGGCCACGCCCGGAAGGGGCCCCATTGGCGCCAGATCCGGCTCGATCAAACGCGTGATCGCCGACACCGTCGAGCCCTTGGCGATATCCTGGGTGACGACGATCAGCATGGGCAGGCCGCGCGCCCCGTCCTGCAGAAAGTGCGGCGGCGCGGCCAGGTCGGCGTCAGCCGGAATGTCGCCTGCCGGCTTCCCGTCCTTCGCGGCGTAGGCGCGCAGCGGCGGTCCGACACCGGTGACGATCAGCGTGTCGCCTGCTTTCACGGGGCCCGCGGTAGGCCGCAGCGGCAGCAACGCCTTCCATTCCTGTCCGCCGCTCTTGAGCGTCAGCGAGCGCAGAATGTTGTCGAGCGCGACGAAATACACATGACGCTCGTCGGACACCGGCGCGCCGAGCAGATCGGCGCCGGTTCGCCAGCGC
The DNA here is from genome assembly GCA_036268855.1 of Vicinamibacterales bacterium. Classification (GTDB taxonomy): domain Bacteria; phylum Acidobacteriota; class Vicinamibacteria; order Vicinamibacterales; family CAVVIG01; genus DATATJ01. Next base: position 43 of record DATATJ010000267.1, on the reverse strand, counting down.
CAGTCGATGCTGCCGTCGCGCGTCAGCAGGCAATAGAAATCGT
>DATATJ010000266.1:0-10095 GCA_036268855.1 Vicinamibacterales bacterium | reverse complement strand
GCTTTCCGGCCGCGTCTTTGAGCCCCGTGTATGCGCCCAGGTCGTACTTGGCCCAGATGGTGTCGTTGAAGGCGAACGGGATGCTCGACTGGCTGCCGGCGCTGTAGAAGGTCCCGACTGCGCCGACTTGATCCGGACCGGTCTTGTAGGCGCCGGCGTAGGTGTTCAGATAGTTCAGGATGTGCAGCAGCGGCATCCCGTTCTTGTGCTGCGGAAAATCGAACAGGCACCGGTGCGTCCCCTTGACGCCCTGAGTCCAGTCGTCCGGCCCTGCATCCGTGGCGGCCGCGGCACGCGTCCAGGACAGGAGGCCTGCCGCCGCAACCGAACCGAACACCCCGCCGAGAAACCCGCGACGATGCGTGTGCGAACCTGAAGTCACCTGCGCCTCCTTCTGACGTGCGTTGGGTACGCACATTCAGATAGGGCGTGTGCCGCCAAAAGCTTTCGGGACACCGAGCCTGCCGCTGTGCCGACGGCCTGCTAGATTCGCGATGAGGGCGGCGGGCTGGCGAAGGCACAGGCGATCCGCGGGTCACCAGTGCGAACCCGGCGACGCACGCTCCAGGCTGACCGCCTCGGGAGTCCTCCGTTCGTCCTGGTGTGCCGTGCGTGGTTGTGCCGCCTGAGTGTGACTCGATTCGCAAACGCCTGTCACGCCTGCATAAGACGTCACGGGTGGAAGACGAGGCCAACCAGAAACCGTTCCTGCTTCGTCGTCGCGGCGTTGGCACGCACTGCGCGGTAGTCCCCCTCGAACCGCACGGCCCATTTCGGACCGACGTCGATGTCTATACCACCGCCCGGCTGTATCGCCAGGTCCGACCGTGACGATTCGACGCCGTCGAGTATTGCGTTCGACATCGCATCGCCAAACAGCACCTGGCCGAACACGGCGACGTTCTCGCGTGCGTGCACGAGGTAACGTGGTCCCGCGAGAAACGCATGCACGTGCAGCGAGATGTCCGCCAGCATGTTCGCCTTCGTCCCGTCGGTGCCGATCTCGCCGACGACGGCGAGCCATGGCGTCGCCGCGATCGCCACGTCCAGCGCGCCGCCCTGGAAATTGCTCGAGGCGGCTTCGACGTGCAGAACGGAATATCCTCCCGCGATCTCGAGCTTTCCTTCGTCGGCCGCCTTTGCCGATCCCGCAATGGCGAGACACGACAACAGGCAGAACACACACCACGTCCGTTTCATCATTCTTCGACCTTGTTGCTGGACGACGCCCGCTGCGATGGGAGTCGGGCGGTCCGGAGGCAGCGGAGCTGAATCCGCCGCGCCGGACCGCGTTGGGAACACGCTCAGTGATTGAGGCTGCCGATCATCTCCGGATGGATCGAACAGTGATACGGTCCCGCCGCTCCGAGCGTCATCGGCGCGCTGTAGGTTCCGGGGTTGAGGTCGCCTGTGTCGATCGACTGATCGTTCAGCACGACGCGATGCGTCACCGTGTCGACGTTGTGCCAGACGACCGTCTGCCCCGCCGGAATGGACCCGGGATTGGGTGAGAACGACTGCGCTCCGTTGATCGCGACGACATTGATGATGACAGCGCCGCTGTCCGGCGACGGCGCGGTCGGGTTGCCTCCGGTGCTGCTGCCGTATCCGGCGCCGCAGCCCCACGCGGCGAGACTGACGAGAAGCGCGCCGACGGCGAGCTCGAACCGGCCGATGGAGCGTGATGGTTTCATGACGGTCACCCCACCACAATCTGCCCGGTCATCTTCGGATGCAGCGCGCAGAAATATTTATAGGTGCCCGGCGCGTCGAAGCTGTGCGAGAACTTCTCGTCGGTGTCCAGCACCGGCGACTTGAACTTCTGCTCGGTGCTGACAATGTTGTGCGGCACATCGTCTTTGTTGGTCCACGTAATCGTCGTGCCTGCCGCAACAGCGGTCGACGCGGGCGAGAAGCTGAAGTTGTCCACGATCACGTCCTTCGGGCCGGCCGCGCCGGTGGCCGTCGCATCTTCGAGCGGCACGTCCGTGATCGCGATCGGGTGGTTGATGTCGTGGAACGACATCTGGGACAGCCCGAGGATCTTCTTCAGGCGGTCGGCCTCCACTTTCATCGGCCCGGGCGAAGGCGCCGTGCCCGGTGCGGGCTGCGGGAACGCCGTGGACATCGCGGTGTGAAAAGTGACGTGCCCCTCGACCTTCTGCATCACCTGGTGGATGTGGCCGTTCAGCACGGAGACCGAGCCGAATCGCTTCAAGTACAACAGCGCGACGGTGCTGTCGTCGGTGCCCCAGCCCCACTCCGGATACACGGACCAGAGCGGGATGTGCGCGAAGACCACGATCGGCGTGCTGCTCTTGAGATGCTTCACGTCCTTCTCGAGCCACTCGAGCTGCTCCGTTCCGAGATTTCCGAGGCCTCCCGCCTTCAGATTGACGACGTTGACGAGGCCGATGAAGTGGACGCCGCCCTGGTCGAAGCTGTGCCAGCCGGCGCCGGTCGTGTTCTTCCCGAAGCGCTCGAGATAGCTCTTGCCATCGTCGTTCAGCACATCATGCTCGCCGGGCACATAGAACGTCGGCAGCGCCAGCTCGGTCATCACCTGCTGCAGCGTGTCGAATTCCGACGGCTTCGAGAGGTGCGTGAGATCGCCTGTGTGCAGCACGAAGGACGGCTGCTCGGACGCCGCCTTGATTCTCGCAATCGCCGCGCGCAGCGTGGCCGTGACGTCCGTGTTTGCCGGCTTGTCGAATCCGATATGACTGTCGCTGATCTGGACGAATCGCAGCCCGCCGCCGTGCGGCGCTCCCATAGCCATGCCCGCGCGCGCCGCCGCTTCGAGCGGCATCCCCTTCAACACGCCGCCGCCCGTCATCGTCCAGACCGCGCCGGTCCCGACCCATGCCATGCATTTCAGGAACCCGCGCCGATCCCATGTCGTTTCGTCGTTCGTATCCTTCACAGTCTCTCCTTTTGAAATCGAACGTGATGTGATTACCGGAGCTTGAGCCACCCGGCACCCCAGACGAGGGTCCCGCCGAGATGGCCGGTGAGCGCCGCCAGCATCGCGGCGCTGAACAGCGCCCCTCGATATGCCCATTTGGCTCCGCGTGAGCGCGCCGGATCGCCGGCGGAGCCCAGTGCCGCGGCCACCGCGGCGATCACGCTGGCGATACCGACCCACCGGTGCCACTCGAGCACGGGTGTGGCGTCGACGACCGGCGACGAGGCGAGCACCCATCCGGCGATCGCCGTCGCGACGCCGAGCGCCGCGCCGGCGCGGATGTTGGCGATGGCGACCGCGCGCCATGCGGCGTGCCGCATGACGATCGCCGTGAGCTCGGCGCCTGCCGCCGCGAGCACCAGCGCAATGGGAAAGTGCACGAGCAGCGGATGAAGTTTCCCGATCATCTGTTCCACGGCTATACAGACCGGGCATGCGGCGGATATATTCCCGAAGTGGCGTGTCTGGCGGCCGGGAATAAATGTGCGGCGAACGGAGTCTCAGGAGCAGGCGATGCCTCGATCGTTTGAGGAGATCGTCCTGCCGCATCTGGACGCCGCCTTCAACTACGCGCGGTGGCTGACGAAGAATGACGCCGACGCCGAAGATGTCGTTCAGGACGCCTACGTGCGCGCGCTGCGCTTCTTCTCGTCGCTCCGCGGCGACGATGCGCGGGCGTGGCTCCTCACGATCGTGCGCAACACGTGGTATGGACGATTTCCGCGGCGGGCCGGAGAGCCGGTGACGACCGTCCCCGACGAGGACGCCGAGGCCCGCGCGGACGCAAGCCTCGATCCCGAAGCGCAGCTGATGCAGCAGCAGACGGTCGAACAGGTCCGCGACGCGCTCGAGGCTCTGCCGTCCGACTTTCGCGAAGTGGTGGTGCTGCGGGAGCTCGAGGGGCTGTCGTACAAGGAGATCGCCGCGGTCGTCGGGATTCCGATCGGCACGGTGATGTCGCGCCTGGCGCGGGCGCGCGAGCGGCTGCTCCCGATCTTGAAGGCGAGCCACGCGTCCACAGGAGACACCCGTGAACTGTCATGAGACCGAGCGTCTCCTGGGCGCATACGTGGACGGCGAGCTCGGACCTGCCGAGTCGGCGTCCGTACAGGAACACCTCGCGTCGTGCCCGGCCTGCAGCCAGCGCCTTCGGGATCTGGAGGCGCTCGGCCGCGTCGTGAGGCGCGCGCCGTACTATCCGGCTCCCGAACGCCTGCGCGCGGCCGTCATGGCCACGAAGAAGCGACCGCGGTTCACGCCGAGCCTTCTCGCCTGGGCCGCGACGGTGGTACTCGCGGCGTCGCTCGGCGGCGCGATGGTCCTCCGGACGATGAGGCCGGGGACGACGGCCGAACGCACGGCGTCGGTCGCGGAAGATGTCGTCGGCGGCCACGTGCGGGCGCTGATGGGACAGCACCTGTTCGACGTGCGCTCCACCGATCAGCACACCGTCAAGCCCTGGTTTCTCGGCAAGCTGGACTTCTCGCCGCCGGTCACCGATCTGGCGCCGATCGGCTTTCCGCTGGTCGGCGGCCGTCTCGATTACATCGCCGGCCGGCCGGTCGCAGCTCTCGTCTATCAGCGGAGACAGCACACGATCAACGTGTTCATCTGGCCCGCATCGGAACAGTCGGCTCCGTCGGTGCAAACGTTGCGCGGCTTCCAGGTCGAGCATTGGGCCCGAAATGGGATGACGTTCTGGGCGGTGTCCGACCTGAATCAGGCGGAGCTCGGCGAGTTCGTGCGCGCGCTGGAGCAGTAGCGACGGCCGGCGTTATCTCGCTGCGAGGATGCCGTGTCGGCACGGCAGAGTTGACGCGTGGGAGTGGGTCTCAGCGCCCGGACGCCGGCGGCTGGCCAAGCAGCGCCAGGATCGACATCGCGTCGACCCGTGCACCGCCGACGCGCAGCGCCCAATGCAGGTGGGGACCGGTGACGCGTCCCGTCGCGCCAACGAGCCCGACCACGTCGCCGCCGTTCACGTGCTGCCCTTCCTGCACGTCCACTCGCGAGAGATGGGCGAGCGTGGAGAACACGCCGAGGCCGTGATCGATCACGACCGTGTTGCCCGTGAAGTACAGATCGCGGGCGACCACGACACGCCCGGCGTTCGGTGCCTGCACCGGCGTGCCGGCGGGGCTCATGAAGTCTGTGCCGGCGTGCGGACTCCGAAGCTCGCCGTTGAACCGGCTGCGCTGGCCGAACCGGCTGTTGGCGTCTTGCGGCACGGGGCGAACGAACGGCCGCCGCCACAGGGGCTCGTCGGCCGAGTGGGCGTAGACATCCTTGAGAAGACCGACGTCGGCCGCGATGCGTGCGGCGACACTCGCCGGTGGATTGACGAACTCGGGCGACACCTTCAGCGTCCGGGTGGCGAACTGCTTCGGCTGCACGACCAGCGGCTGCGTCGCTTCGACCTCGGTCGATCGCCGGTGCGCCGTGGCGGTCAGCGAGTAGCGACCGGGCCGCTGCTCCAGGTCGATGCCGGCAAGCGCAGTCCAGCCCCCGCGGTCGGCGAAGGCGCGCGTCGTCCGGCCGAAGACCGCCACGCGCACATCGGTGAGGCCGCTGCTGTCGGCATGCGCCGTGGATGGCCGGGCGTCTTCGATTCGCACGACGATCAGCTCGCCGGGCTGCAGTGAGCGAGCCGAGATCGCGATCGTCAGCGGCGAGCTCACCGGCGGCGGCAGCATCAGACCGATGCCGACGAGGATTGCTGCGAGCGCGCTCGAAGTCATGACTACCTCAGGACAACGGCTTGCGCATTTGCAGGCCGACTCCGAATCGTGTGGCCGTGGTTCCCAGCCGTTCGAATCCGCAGGCCGCGTAGAACCCCTCCGCGTGCGGATTGCCAACCACGTGCAGGGCGATCGATCCTCGCGCACGTGCGGTTGCGCCACAATGATCGATCAGCGCGCGGCCGACACCGCTTCGCCAGAGACTCGGTTCGACAAAGAGCGCGTCGAGATCCGCGTCGCCGTCTTCCCGCGGCACGATGGCCGCAAAGCCGCGGATCCAGCTGCCGACTTCCGCGACGAACACATGGCCGCCCGCGATCTGTTCGGCGGGAAGGTCGATCGCATCCGGGTTGGCGAGCAGCGCCTCCCGATCGCCCGGATTGCTGAGCGACGCCCGCCATTGCAGCGCCTCGAGGACGCTTTTCTCGAACAGCAGCGCCGGCCGGATCACGATGTTCGCCACCATGTCAGAACTTGACCGCGAGCGACAGAACCGTCGTCTGCTCGTTCAGGAAGGCGGGCTCGTCCCGTCCATCGGTGAACGTCAGCGCCAGGCTTGCGCGGTCGACGCCCTTCGAGGACTGCGACAACACCACGCGGCTCTCGAGCGATCGCAGCGTCTGCCACTGCGTCAGCTCGCCGTCCGCGGTCGTGCGATCGGCGTGCCACAGCTTGGCTTCCGGCGTCACTTTGACTCGATCGGTCACTTTGAGCTCGCCCGTGACCCGCACGAACTCGTGGGCGAAGTTCTTCTGCTTCTGGTACGCGACGACGTCGGCAGCATCGCTGACGTGGCTCCAGACGACGCCGACGTAGGGGCGCCAGCGAAAGTCGACGAGCGCACCGTGCGCGAGATATTGCCCGATGCCGATGCGCCGGTCATTCGGAGTGTATTGCAGCGTCGCGCCGTAAACCGATGCCTTGTAGCCTCGATTGGTCGAGTAATCGAACGTCAGATCGACCAGATGACTGGAGAACGCGGCCGCGCTGTCGTTTCGAAGGATCACCGACGAAATGCCCATACGGTGAACAATCTGATCCTTCTCCGGCGCATCACTCGAGATGTCCACCTCGTACGCGGCAACCGGCCGAATGTACACGTTCCGCGAAACCGCCCATTCGAATTGCGGCGCCATCACCACGGCCGCCTTGACTTGATAGACGCGGCTCGGATCCCCGGCGTCGAGCGTCTCGTCGTGTTGTCCGTGGTCAGTGAGCGATATCTTTGCCGGCTTGCCGATGCCCTGTTCGTCGAGAAACGACTGCCGGATGTTCACCCACTTCTCGAGGGTATCGGTCCAGACTTCGGCCGCCGGCCCGTTCGCGCCAGGCGTTCTCGGAAGCACATCGCCGAAGGTACCCGCCAACGGGGCGGGTAAGCTCGCCCGCGTGAGCTCCGCGATCTCACCCGGCGCCACCGCCTCGTCGCTGTCGCTGACGCTGGTGGCGCTGTTCAATGCGCTCCGGATCAGTTCTCGAAGGAACTCCGCGTAGTTCCTGTCCGGCGCGCGCTGCTCCGTGGCGTCCGGTGCGGGCCCCGGCCCTTGACGAGCGCCGCACGCACTCACCGGCGATGTGACGCGCGGCTCGATGCCTTGAGCACGCAGCGTCTTGACCACGATCGGGTCAAGAAACGCGGCGAGCTCCTCGCAGGAGATCGTCCCGTCGCCGTTGGCGTCGAGCGTACGGAGAATCAGCCGGTCGCGGGGAGCGAGCTGATCCTGAGAAGCGGCTGCTTGCGCCGACGCGGCGATCGCGAGCGTGACGCACAGCAGCGCACACGCGCGCTTCATATGATCATCCTGTCAGCGACATTCGACAGAATCGTCGGTTTGTCGCCCGCCAGATCCGCAAGGCTGATGTCGGTGAGCAGCGAACCTTCGAGCTCGTCGTTCATCTGCTCCTGCACCGCTGGCCTCGACGCCACGGGGACGCTTTGAGCGTCCTGGCCGGCGGCGGCGCCGAACGCACGGTCGGCCAGGGCTGCTACGTGCGCACGGTACACCGCGATCTTCTTGATCCCGTCAATCTTGGACGAATCCAGGCTCTCCCTGACCGCGTCGGCCAGCGTCGTATCCTCGTCCCACGAGACCGACGGAAACGGCGGGATGAGATCGGCCAGCCATTCGTTCAACCTGAGGCGGAACTCCGACTTGATGAGCGAAGCCTCGAATCCGATCGGCGGACCACCGAGCGCGGTGTCCGCGCTGGCCGAGCCGGTCTTGATCTCGAATTTCACGCGCAACAGCTTCTTCACCCGGCCAAGCACTGTGTCGCTGACGCTCATCCGCGCATCCTCTGCCTGCGATGCTGCCACACACACGACCTCCGCGTGGAGCAGAAATGTCCCGCCATATGTTAGGGCGGGCGCGGCCGAGGCATTTCATGATTCCGGGAAATCAGCAGCGAAGAAACCGGTGGGCGAGGCTTTCGGCAGGTGCCGCCAGCCGGTTTTGAAGCCGGCTGGCAATCGTCATTCTAAACGCTGCATTTATCGATGACGCGCAGGCGCGGTGCCAGCGGCAGCTGTCGTCGATGCCGCTGCATCGGCGGCGCGGATCGTATCGGGGTGGTACGCGAACACGAACTGCTTGAACTCAGGATGGAGGAAATCCGCTCCGAAGTTGTAGTGCTTCATCTCCTTGAATGCCTGGTCGGCCGTCCAGCCTTCGTGCGACATGCGATAAGCCGCCGTCATCACACCGGTGCGATGGCGTCCGCCGACGCAGTGTACGTAGACCGGCTGGCTGGCAGGGTCGTTGACGATGGTCAGGAACCGGGCGAGTTGCTCCGTCGTGGGTTGCTCGTGCGTCGTCATCGGAATCTGCATGTAGTGCAGACCCGCGCTCTCGGCCATCGCCTGTTCCGTCGGGTCGGCATCGTCGCTCGTGAGGTTGATGATGGTGTTGACCCCCAGGGCTTTCAGCGCCGCATAGTCGTCCCCCTCCGGCTGAGCACCCCTGTAATACGCGGCGTCCACGCGCCCGAAATTGTCGATGCTGATCGCCGAAGCTGAAGTACTGACGGCCGCGGTTACGGGGTGCGGGCTACCAGCTCGAGCGGCGACCGGAGCGCCAAGCGACAATGCCACGAGGATGGCCGCCGTTGAGGTATGTCGAAGGGCTCGAGTGATGAGCACGTTTGTCACCTTTCCAGGGATGAGTTGTGATAATGGGATGCCAGCCCGGACCATCGGGTATCAACGCAGATGCTATGCCACGCAGAACATCGCGCGTGCGGGCTCCTCTGATGGATGGGGTGTCCCGAACGACCGAGCGAAGGGGACACCGGGCCCGCCCTATTAGTTTGGACTGGCGCACGCTCGCGCCGGCCTGGGGCAACCCCTAGGGGGATGGCGTCTGCCCGGAATGGATCAGCTCCTGACCTGATAACATCGGGGCGCGGATGGCGGCGCGGTTCCGATCAACGGCGACCCTGGGGCTTTTCGCGTACCTGCTCGCAGTCGGCTGCGGGTCGCCGTCGCGGCCGGTTCTTTTGTTCGATACCCGCGTCCAGACCGCCGCGCTTCGGCAGCGTTTCGCCGCCGACCACGGATCGATGGACCAGGTGAAGCTGCCGCGGCGGAGCAGCGATTTTCTGCAGTTCGTTTCGGGGAAGCGCTACGCGTTCGTCGTGCGGCGGAACGGCGTGCTGGCAGTCGCGCCTCTGCCCACCGATGCGAGCCACAACCCGTACGCGCACGAAATTCTCGCGCTGGGCGAGGCCGTTGTGACCGCGGGCGGCATCACGGTGGTGCACACTCGCGACACCGTCTCGAAAATCGTGATCGACGCCGACAGCGCCACGTATTGTCCGACGCCGGACAGCGTGCGTGAAGCCGTGCCCATTCTCGCTCAGGCAGGCATCCCGAGCGATCGCATCAGGGTGGACAACCGACCGCGTACGTGTGCCGCCGATCAGCCCGCGGCCGCGTCCAGCACGGCCGGGCCGCTGCCCACGCGCGATTACGGCGACGTGATGGTGGAGATGGATCGCCGGTTCAGGCTCGTCGGCGAGGCGGTCGGCGAGAAGCGGGGTGACCTCGCCGATTACGAGCTGTTCGGGCTGCTGCGCAGCGTGCGCGACGATCTGCCTCAGGCCGGACCGCCGGAGACCGCCCGGCGCGAACGGCTCCAGCCATTCGCGCGAACGTTCATCGATTCAGACTTCCCGTTCCTGCGGCAGGCGATCTGGGACGAGGACTGGGCCCGAGCTCGTGAGGGAGTGGCGCGGGTGACGGCGACATGCAACGGCTGCCACGCCGCGGGAAACGTCGGCTTCGTGAAGGTGGGTGCGCTGCATCCCTGAGCGGCACGCGCACGCCTCGTCGCAGCGGCCGCGAGCGCCGTCGATTCAGGCGCGCTCGGACGGAACGATCGTCATGCGCCGTCG
>DATATJ010000265.1:0-3301 GCA_036268855.1 Vicinamibacterales bacterium | reverse complement strand
CGGCACGCCTGGCTCGATGTGCGCCTGCAGGGCCAGTCCCTTCCGCGAGGCCGCTGGCGCGAGCACCGCCACCGCGTCGTCCATCGGCTGCCGGAGCACGAACGCGCGGCGCTCCACGTCGATCCGGCCGGATTCAATTTTCGAGAAATCCAGCACGTCGTTGACGATGGCCAGCAGGCTGTCGCCAGAAGCGCGGATGGTATCGACGACGTCGCGCTGCCCGGCGGTGAGGCTGGTCTCGAGCAGCAGGGCGGTCATGCCGACGATGCCGTTCATCGGCGTGCGAATCTCGTGGCTGATGTGCGCGACAAATTCCGACTTGGCGCGCGTGGCCGAATCGAGCCTCTGGTTGAGCGACCGAAGCTCCGTGTTGCTGACCGTCAGTTGCTGCTGGCTCTCGCGGAGCGCCCGATACGCCTCGTCGCGCTGAAGCTGGTTCACGCGCGACTTCGAATGATGGCGGATGCGTGCGACGAGCTCGACGCGATCGGGCAGCTTGACGAGATAGTCGCTGGCGCCGAGACCGAACGCCTCGCTCTTGATCGCCGGATCTTCCTTGGTCGAGAGAACGATGACAGGAATGTCCTTCGTCGCCTGACTCGCGCGATACTGCTTCAGCAGCGCCAGCCCGTCGACGCCGGGCATGACCAGATCCTGGAGGATCACCGTGGGCGTGATGCGCTGCGCGGCTTCGATGGCTTCGAGCGGGTCGGCGCAGTAGTGGAAGTCGATGTCGGCCTCGTGGGCCAGCATTCTCCGCACGGCCTCCCCGACCATCGGTTGATCGTCGACCAGCAGTACCATGACCATGTATTCGCCTGACGGAACGGGGGTTGGCTGCATAATCACCAGCGGACGCCGCGCGTCTCGACGATTCTCGAGGCGATGTGGGCCATGGGAAGAATCTCGACCGCGGCATCGATCGCCGCCGCGGCTTTCGGCATGCCGTAGACCGCGCTGCTCTCCTGGTCCTGCGCGATCGTATAGCGCCCCTGTTCGCGCAGCGCTTTCAGCCCGAGCGCGCCGTCGCGGCCCATGCCGGTCAACAGCACGCCGACCGCTTCCCCCTTCCACAGCCGGTTGATGCTGTGGAAGAACGCATCGACCGAGGGCCGGTAGACGTAATCGCGCGGCTCGATCGTGTAGCCGACGGTCGCCGCCGTCTTGAGCACGAGATGATCCGACGTTTTTGCGAGCAGCACGATGCCCGGCTGCGGCCGATCGCCTTCGAGCGCGATGCGGACCGGGATCGGCGAATGCTGTCCGAGCCAGTCCGCCATGCCCTGGGCCATGTGTTCGTCCACGTGCTGCACGATGACGACCGCGGCGGGGAAGTCCGCCGGCAGGCCACCGAGCAGCGTCGCGAGCGCGCCCGGGCCGCCGGCCGATGCGCCGATGGCCAGGAGCGGGGCCCAGCGGGAACGCTCCGCCGGCCTGCCGGTCATGCGTCCGCCTCGCCAATCAGATCGACGACCGCCCGCACCAGCGTTTCGTCGTGGAAGCTGCCCTTCGTCAGATAGTGCGCCGCGCCGGCGTCGAGGCCGCGGCGCCGGTCGTCGTCCCGATCTTTGTACGACACGATCATGACCGGCACGGACTTCAGCGCCGGATCCTTGTTGATCAACGTGACCAGCTCGATGCCGTCCATGCGCGGCATGTCGACGTCGGTCACGACGAGCTGGAACTGACCGGTCCGGACGGCATTCCAGCCGTCCATGCCGTCCACCGCCACCTCGACGTCGTAGCCGTGGCTGCCGAGCAGCTTGCGTTCGAGCTCGCGCACGGTCAGGGAGTCGTCCACGACGAGGACGCGCTTGCGCTTCTTCCTGGCGTCCCGGCCGGCGCTGCCCTGCGCCGCGACGGGCGGCGTGGCGGCGACGAGCGTTTCGACGGACCGGATCAGATCGCCGACATCCACAATCAGGACCGGGGCGCCGTCCTCCATCAGGGCGCCGGCGGCGATGTCCTTGACTCTCCCGCCCCGGGCAGCGAGCAGCTGGACGACGAGCTCGCGCTCGCCGAGGAAACGATCGACGACGACACCGTACGCCCGGCCGGCCGAATCGCCGATGACGATCACCGGCCATTGGTCGCCGAACACAGCGGGACCCACGCCGAGCACCTGATGCGCGGTGACGAGGCCGATCGAACGTCCGTCCAGGATGAAGTGCTGACGTCCTTCCACGACCTCGACGCGCTCCTTCTCGATCTTCAAGGCGCGGACGATCGCGGCCAGCGGAAATGCGTACGGTTCGCCGCCGATCTCTGCGAGCAGCGTCCGGACAACCGACAGCGTCACGGGCAACTGCAGCAGGAACGAAGCGCCGCGGCCCGGTTGCGACGACACGCGAACGCTGCCCCGCACCTGCCGCACCATGTCCCGGACGGCGTCGAGCCCGACGCCGCGGCCCGACACCTCCGTCAGCCTGTCCTTCACGGTGAAGCCGGGCAGGAACAGAAATTCCATCAGCTCGGCGTCGCTCATCAGCCGGACCGCCTCGGGCGGCGCCAGCTTCCGGTCCACCACGGTGTCGCGCACCCGGTTCACGTCGACACCGCGTCCATCGTCGGACACGATCACTTGAAGGACGCCGGCGCGGTGGCGGGCTTCCAGGCGAACGAGGCCCTCCGCCGGCTTTCCGGCCGCGACCCGTTCTTCCGGCAGCTCGAGGCCGTGGTCGACGGCATTGCGCAGGAGATGGCCGAGCGGGGCATCGAGCCTCGACAGGATATCGCGGTCCACCTGCGTCGTCTCGCCGACGATCTCGAGGCGTGCGCTCTTGCCGAGAGAGCGCGCCAGATCTCGAATCGTGCGCGGAAAGCTCCGGACGCCATCGGCGAACGGCCGCATGCGGCAGGCCAGCGCCTCGTCATAGAGCCGGTGCGACAGGGCGCTCGTCCGGCGATCGTACATCTCGAGCTCGGACAGCCTGCCTGCCAGCGCTTGCTGACACTCGACGAAGCGGCGCCGGACGGCGGCCAGTTCGACGTGCGCCTGGTCATCCTCGCCGCGCATCGAGAGGGTCTCGCCCAGTTCGTCGAGCATCCGGCTCGAGTTGTCGTGGAGACGCTTCAGCCGAAGAAGCGAGTCGGCGAACGGCTTGACCCAGCGCGACTCGACGAGCGACTCGCTGGCGAGACCAAGCAGCCGGTTCAGGCTTTCGGCGGTGACGCGCAGCACGCGATCGGATCCATCGACCCCGTCGGCGGTCGTCCGCCCGCCCCCCTCGGTGGCCTGGCGCGGCACCACTTCGACAGGTGGCATCTCCGCCGATGTGCCGGCGGGTCGCAGTATGCGTTC
>DATATJ010000264.1:0-9283 GCA_036268855.1 Vicinamibacterales bacterium | reverse complement strand
TACTGGCTTTCTGACTTCCAGGCGTTCCGCCGCACCGGGCCACCGCAGCGCGATCCGGGGCCTGACGGCCGGCCGCCGGACAACCGCCATCCGATGGACGTGGCCATCGCGCATCTCTCCACGGCGTTCCCGCTGGCGACGCCGGAGTGGTCGGCGTGGTCGGCGACGATGCGGCCGCCACAGTTGAAGGGCACGTGGGCGCTGTCGGGTTATCAGGCTGGCAAGGGCCCGGTGTTCGGCACGGTCACGATTGCGCCACAAGGCGCAGACGGCAGCGGCGAGTTCACGACGCAGGCGGCGTACACGATTCCGCGCACCGGCGAGCACGTCACGCGCACCGGGCGCGCCCTGGTCTACACCGGCTATCAGTGGCGGGGCCGGAGCAGCGAACCTGGCACGCAGCACGAGCTGCGCGAGGTGATGTTCATCGATCGCGACTGGCGTCGCGCGGAGGGCCGATGGTTCGCGGGCGCCTATGACGAGACCGGCATCGACGTCCGGCTGGATCGCCTCGGCGCCGACCCGGTAATCACCGGCGTCTCGGAGCCGATGATCCACGCGGGCGCAACCGGCCAGGAGCTGCGCGTGTTCGGCGCCAACCTGCCGAACCGGCCGGCGGCGGCCGACTTCGACTTCGGACCCGGCGTGACCGTCGACCGCATCGTCAGCGCGCAGCCGGAGGAGGTGGTCGTCGCGGTCTCGGCGGCGAAGGCGGCGACACCCGGACGCCGATCGGTGCTTCTCGCCGGCGCCACCGGCGAAGCGACCGTTGCCGTCTACGACGCGGTCGACTTCATCAAGGTCACGCCGCAAGCGGGCCTCGCGCGCGTCGGCGGCGTCAACTTCCCGAAGCAGCTCCAGCAGTTCGAGGCGATCGCGTATGCGAACGGACCGGACGGCAAGCCCGACACGAAAGACGACATCGAGCTCGGCCCGGTCGGCGCCTCGTGGAGCGTCGAGGAGTACACGGCGACGTTCGACGACGACGACAAGGATTTCGTCGGTGCGATCGACGGCGCGACCGGCCTGTTCACGCCCAACGTGGACGGGCCGAACCCGAAGCGGAAGCACAACGCGAACAACTACGGCGACGTCTGGGTCGTCGCAACGTACCAGCCGAAGAACGACGCCGCGGCGGATGCCCGTCCGCTGAAGGCGAGGGCCCACCTGCTGGTCACGGTGCCGCTCTACATGAAATGGGACGAGCCGGAGGTGGGCAAATGATCGCTCTGGCACCTCGCGAATTTCACCTCTTCACGGCGGGCGGCCGGAGCTTCCTCTATCTCGTGCCGAGCGCCGCGATCTTTGCGCTGGACGACGTGACGTCGGCGGTGCTGCGAACGGTCGGCGAGATCCGACAGCCGGAAGAGAGCGTCGTCGCGGCACTGGCTGGACGCTTCGCCGCAGACGTCGTCCGCGCGGCCGTCGCCGAGCTGCTCGACGTCCGCGCGATCGGCTATGAGCACCAGCCCGAGGATGTCGTGCCGCGCGTGCTGCCGCTGATGCCGTTCCCGCTCAACACGATGGTGTTGAACGTGACGAACCAGTGCAACCTCGCGTGCACGTACTGCTACGAGTACGGCGAAGACAAAATCGTGGACACCGCGCACGGCAAGCAGGCCAAGTTCATGGCCGAGCAGACGGCGCGCGACAGCGTCGAGTTCCTGCTGCGCGAGAGCGGACAGGTCGCCCACCTCACGTTCTTCGGCGGCGAGACGCTGCTGAACTTTCCGGTCCTCCAGTCCACCATCGCGTATGCACGGCGGCGGGCCGCCGAGGCGGGCAAGGAGATTGACTTCAGCCTGACCACGAATGCCACGCTGCTGAGGCCGGACATCATCGAGTTCCTGGCGGAGAACAACGTGGGCGTCACCGTGTCGATCGACGGTCCGCGCGAAATGCAGGACAGGTTCCGCGTCTTCCACAACGGCACCGGCAGCTACGACATCGTCGCGCCGAAGATCAAAGAGCTGCTGCGGCGGCATCGAACGCGGCCAATCGGCGCCCGCGTCACGCTGACGTCGGACACACTGGACATCACGCGAATCTATCGGCACCTGACCGAAGAGATCGGCTTCTGGGAGGTCGGTTTCGCGCCGGTCACGACGTCGCCGCAGCAGCAGTACGCGATCGGCGACCGCGGCTTCGACCGCATGCTCGACCAGTTTCGCGCCCTCGCGCGCGACTTCACGGAAAGCGTCGCGGCGAATCGGCATCATGGCTTCTCGAACGTCAAGGACACGCTGGAGGAGATCC
Source organism: Vicinamibacterales bacterium (assembly GCA_036268855.1). GTDB lineage: Bacteria > Acidobacteriota > Vicinamibacteria > Vicinamibacterales > CAVVIG01 > DATATJ01. The sequence continues at coordinate 7,027 of DATATJ010000264.1, read as the reverse complement.
ACAAGGGCGTGAGCAAGGCGTATCCGTGCGGCGCCGGGCTCGGGCTGCTCGGCGTCTCCACCGAAGGGGACGTCGCGTTGTGCCACCGCTTCGCCGGTTCCGACGCGCACAAGTTCGGCACCGTGAAGGACGGACTCGATCGAGGCGCGCAGGCCTCCTTCCTCGAACAGCATCACATCGCGGACAAGACCGACTGTCGCACGTGCTGGGCGCGCCCGCTCTGCTCGGGCGGCTGCTATCACGAGGCGCACGTGCGTTACGGCGAGACGACGCACCCGAACTTGCACTACTGCGACTGGATCCGCGGCTGGACGCACACGTGCCTCGAAATCTACGGCGAGCTCTCTGAACGCAACCCCGGAGTCCTCGCACGCTTCGATCGCGAGGAGGCCAAAGCGGAGGCAGTTCTATGACGCATCTCAAGGCGATCAACCGGAAAGCGCATCGCGTGGTCGACGCGGCCAGCGAGGCGAAGCAGGACGTCGTCGCGCTGCAGCAGGGACCGCCGCAGCAGCCGAAGCCGCACATCCCGCTGGGCTGCTCGCTCGTGTTCTCGCCCGGCTGGGAAGCCGACCACACCGGCGGCACGGCGGGACTGTGCCAGCCGGTCGAGCGCGACATCTTCGACTGCCACGTCGGCTGTTTCTGGCCCGCTCAGGTCCCCGATCAGCTCAATCACGCACCCGACTGGACCGGCAAGTGCGCCGCCGCCCAGAAAGACTGGCGCAAGCTGGATCTCGTGTTTCCGGGGTAACGACGATGCTGACACGCATGCTGACGTTCGCGGCCCTGCTGGGATCCTTCGTACTGTTCGCGGGCGCCGCGCCGCCCGCGCTCACCGGCGGCGCCGGCACGCTCTACATCGGCGGCTGGCCGAACAAGATCTTCGTCATCGACGAAGCGACCGAGAAGCTCACCGGCACCATCGACGTCGCGTCCGGCGTGCCGAAGCAGCTGACGCTGTCGAAGGACAAGAAGCATTTCTACCTGGTCAACTCCGTCAGCGAAGAAGTCGAGATCCTCGACGTCGCCACGAAGAAGAGCATCGATCATTTCACGCTGAGCGAAGGCCGCAAGAAGGTGCGCATTCGCAGCATGATTCCCGATCCGCTCGAGCGATTCGTCGTTCTGCTGACGAAGACGGCCGACAAGAAGATCGACCACTTCGAGATCGGCGCGCCGACGCTCGTCGTCTACGACCTGAAGCAGCACAAGGTCGCGCGCACGATTCCCTGGCCGAACAACGAGGAACGCGAGTTCATCAACGTCATGATCTCGCCCGACGGCAAGCTCCTGTATTTCTTCGCCGACGACGTGCTCATCTACGACACCACCGACTTCAAGCAGGTGGACAAATGGGAGCTGTCGCGGCCGATCGAGGAGGGACTGAACCGCTTCGACTTCGGTCCGCGCGACACGACGTACGAGGAACCAGGGTTCTACAGCGGGGTCTTCACGGTGATGGATCCCGTGCAGAACCGCCGCATCATGGGCGTGGCCCGCGTGAACCTGTCGGCGAAGAACATGGAGTTCTGGCCGCTCGGCCCGGCACGGCCCGTCGGATTTTCGCTGGCTCCCGACCGTAAGCACGCCTACGGCCTGCTGCAGGACATCGGCCATTACGAGTTCTGGACCTTCGATCTCGAGCACCACAAGCTCGGATCGACGATGGAGTTCTCCGGGCGGCCGCGCATGGCGCTCCGCACGAGCTCCAACGGCAAGCTGCTCTACATCTACCAGGCGGGCAACACGATCGACGTCTACGACGCAGCCAGCTACAAGTATCTCCGCACGATCACGCTCGATGCCGACACGACGACGGAGCTGATCGTCGTGCCGGAAGCGCAGAAGGCGCGTCCGTCACAGTAGCCCGACGCAACGGCCGTCCGCCGGGCGACGACCGTTTATGACAGCCGGATGAATCCTCCTTTATGTCCCTGGTGTCCTTTGTGGTGATCGCTTGTTGATCTCCTCGCAGTTGCGGCGCGCGCTCGGCTATGTCGTGCCGTACTGGCGCCGCCTGGCGCTCGTCGCGGCGCTGAGCCTCGTCAGCACCGCCCTCTCGCTCGTCTTGCCGTATCTCTCGAAGATCCTGATCGATCGCGCGCTGATCGGCCGGGACCTGACCGCGCTCTACGAGACGGTCGGCTGGTTTGCGGCGAGCGCGGCTGCCGGCTTCGCGCTGACGGCCGTCACCGGGTTGCGGTACACGCGTGTCTCGGCCGAGATTCTCTTCGACATGCGACTGGCGGTCTATCGGCACCTGCAGACGCTGTCGCCGCGCTTCTACGCGCGGACACCGCTCGGCGACGTCCTCGCGCGCGTCAACAACGACGTCGGCGAGATCCAGCGCGTCGCCGCCGAGTCGCTGCTCGCCTGGGTGGGCAACGCGCTATTCCTGATCGGCAGCGTGGCGGCCATGTTCTGGCTCGACGCGCGCCTCGCGCTGGTCGGCATCGCCCTGGTGCCACTGAGCGTCTGGGCACTGTCGCGCGTGCGCACCCAACTGGCGGAGCGCGTCCGCGCTGTGCGCGAGGCGAGCGCGGCCGTCGGGACCTTTCTGATCGAGACGCTGCAGGCGATGCGGCTGATCGTCACGTCGAACGCGCAGGAGCGCGAGGTGGCACGCTTCGGCCGGAAGAACGCGGCGTTCATCGAGGCGCTGATGTCCATGCAGCTCTGGTCGTATCTGGCCGGCAGCGTGCCGGGGCTGATCCTGTCGCTCGGCTACGCCGGCGTGTTCGTGTACGGTGGCCGCCGCGTGATTGGCGGGACGCTGTCGCTCGGCGCGTTCGTCGCATTCATGGCCTACCAGATGCGGCTGCTTCAGCCGGTGCAGGCGCTGATGGGCCTGTATGCGAGCCTCGCGACGGTGCAGGTGTCGCTGGCGCGGGTCCACGAGCTGCTCGACACGCCACCGGACGTCACCGAAGCGCCCGAACCGGTGAGGCTGAATCACGTCGCGGGCGCGATCGCGTTCGACCGCGTCTCGCTCGATCTCGGGCGCGGCCAGCTGCTCAACTCGGTGTCGTTCGCCGTCGAGCCCGGCGAGACGCTCGCGCTCGTCGGTCCCAGCGGCAGCGGCAAGTCCACGATCGCGGATCTGCTCCTTCGCCTCGTGGACCCGGACGAAGGCATCGTCCGGCTCGACGGACACGATCTGCGGACGGTGTCGCTGAACGATCTGCGCCGGCACGTCGTCCTGGTGGATCAGGAGCCGTGCGTGTTCCACGCGTCGATGGCCGACAACATCCGATACGCGCGGCCAGACGCCACCGACGCGGAGGTCCGCGCGGCCGCGACGTCGGCCGGCATCGACGAGTTCATCATCGGGTTGCCCGGGGGATATGAGACGATCGCTGGCGAGCGCGGCGCCGCGCTCTCGGCGGGCGAACGGCAGCGCCTGGCGATCGCGCGCGCGCTGCTGACAGAACCGGACGTCCTCGTGCTCGACGAACCGACCGCGGCTTTGGATCCGGCCAAAGAGCAGGAAGTGCTGGCCGGCTACATGTCACGACTGCGAGGTCGCACGACGATTCTGATCACCCATCGCCTGGCGCTGGCCTCATCGGCCGATCGCGTGCTTGTACTCTCCGATCGCGGCATCGTCGAGCACGGAAGCCCACGCGAGCTGCAGGCGCGGGGCGGTGCGTTCGCCAAGCTCTTCGCGTAGTGATTGCTCAACGGCGTTAGACCATGTACCTGGACGAGTACACCGGAAAAGGCGTCTGCATCGCCGTGATCGACAGCGGCGTTCATGCCGGGCATCCGCACGTCGGCGGCGTCTCGGGCGGCGTGGCGATCCGCGACGATGGGACGCTCGACGACGACTTCGTGGATCGGCTGGGCCACGGCACCGCGGTTGCCGCGGCGATCCGCGAGAAGGCGCCGGCGGCGGAGATCGTGGCCATCAAGGTGTTCTGGCGCAGCCTGGCGACGAGCGTGGCCGTCCTCGTGCGCGCTGTCGACGAAGCGATCGCGCGCCAGGCAGCGGTGATCAATCTCAGCCTCGGGACAGCAGATGGACGGCATCGCGCAGAACTGGCCGCAGCTGTCGGGCGCGCGCAAGCGGCAGGCGTGCGCATCGTGTCGGCGATCGAAGATGCCGGCGTCCGCTGGCTGCCTGGAGATCTGGCCGGCGTGATGCCGGTGCAACTCGACTGGTCGTGCGCGCGCGACGCCTATCGGATTCTGTCAGAGCAGAGGCGATCGATCATCGCGGCGTCGGGTTACCCACGCGATATTCCAGGCGTCCCGCGTGAGCGGAATCTCAGAGGCATCAGCTTCGCGGTGGCGAACGCATCGGCGTTCGTGGCGCGCGCAATCCAGGCGGCGCCAGGCGCAGACGCCCCGGCGCTCTTCCAGGCGCTCGAGCGATCGGCTCCCGCCCAACTCCCCGGCTGAGCGCCGACATTCGCGGGGCTATAATCGCCGCTCGGTCATCGGAGGGTGTGCCTATGTGGTCTGTCCTGGCGCGTCGACTTGGTGTGGCCGCCGCCGTCGCGCTCGCGCTGGCGGTGTCGGCCGCAGCGGCCACGCAGCCCACCATCAAATTCACCGACACCACGCTGAAGAACGGCCTGCGGGTGGTGATCTCGGAAGATCATATCGCGCCGGTGCTGTCGGTGGTGGTGCTCTACAACGTCGGCTCGCGTGACGAACGCGCCGGCCGCACGGGGTTTGCGCATCTGTTCGAGCACATGATGTTCAAGGGATCGGAGAAGGTCGGCGCCGGCGAGCACTTCTACAGCGTGTTCAGCAACGGCGGCACGATGAACGGGACCACGAACAAGGAACGGACCCTCTACTACGAGGAAGTTCCGTCGAATCAGCTCGACATGGCGCTGTTTCTCGAAGCCGATCGGATGCGCTCGCTCGCCATCAACAAGGAGAATCTCGACAACCAGCGCCAGGCGGTGCAGGAGGAACGGCGGCTGCGACTGGACAATCAGCCGTACGGCCGCACCTACGAGGCCGTGGACGAGCTCGCGTTCGAGAATCCCGCATACAAGCACTCCGTCATCGGATCGATGACCGACCTCGATGCGGCGTCGGTGGACGACGTCGCGTCGTTCTTCAAGACCTACTACGCGCCCAACAACGCGACGATCGCCATCGTCGGCGACGTGAACAGCGCGTTGGCACTCGAGCGCATCCACCAATACTTCGACACGATTGCGGCCCAGCCGGCGCCTCCTGCCGTGGACGCTGTGGAGCCGGCCCAGACGGCCGAGCGACGACAGACCCTCGAGGATCCGCTCGCCCGCCTGCCGCGCCTGGACATCGGCTACCACATCCCGTCGAGCCTCTCGACGGACGATGATGCGATCGATCTGCTGACCGACGTGCTGGCATCCGGCCGGAGCTCGCGGCTGTACGAAGTGCTGGTGCGCCAGAAACAGCTGGCGCTCGGCGTCAGCGCATTCGCCGAAAGCAGCCGCGGGCCGCGCCTGCTGCGGATCATCGTGAGCGTGCCGCCTGCAAAGACCGTCGCGGACGTCGAAGCGGGCCTGTACGCGGAACTCGAGCGGCTGAAGGCCGGACCGATTGCCGACTGGGAAATCGAGAAGTCGCGCAACGGCGTCCGCCGGCAATTCGTCGGCGCGCTCGGCAGCTCGCTGTCGCGCGCCTCCCTGCTCGGTGAGCTGACGCTCCTCTACGGGAATCCGGGAAAGATCAACACGCTCTACGACCGCGTCGGAAAGCTGAACGGCGCCGACGTGCTCCGTGTGGCGAAACAGTATCTGGCGCCCGAGAACCGCGTTGTCGTCATGACCACGCCGAAGCCCGCGACGGCTTCGAAGGGAGATCGGTGATGGCGACCCGCCGCCGGATGGCTGCACCTCTGGCCGCGGCCGCCATCGTTGCGGGGCTGTCGTCGCTCGCCGCGCAGCCGCCCCAGGCACAGGACGCGCCTTCCACGAAAGGGGTCGTGCGCAAGCACCATGTGCCGATCTCGAGCGACCTGGTGAAGATCTCGCTGCCCAGGCCGGCGGAAGCGGATCTGTCAAACGGCCTGCACTTGATCGTGCTCGAAGATCGCCGGCTCCCGCAGATTTCGTTTCAGCTGTTCATTCCCGGCGCCGGCGGCTACTACGATCCGGACGACAAGCCGGGTCTGGCGGGCATCACTGCCGCGCTCATCCGCGAAGGAACGGCGTCGCGAACGTCGAGCGAGATCTCGCAGCAGCTGGAGGTGATGGCGGCCAGCCTTGCAATCGGCGCCGGCGCCGCCTCGACAGAGGCGGCGATCACCGGATCCTGCCTCACCGATCAGGCGACGAAGCTGATCGACCTCGCGGCCGATGTGCTGCTCCACCCAGCCTTTCCCGATGCCGAACTGGCGCGCTATACGCAACGCACGCGGGCGACCGTCGCGCAGCAGCGCACCAACCCCTCGTTCCTGGCGGCCGAGATGTTCTCGCGAGCCGTGTACGGCAGGCACCCGGCGGCGCACGTGGGACCGACGGTGGACGCACTCGATCGCGTGACGCGCGACGATCTGGTGGCATTCCACCGCGCGCATTACCTCCCCGATCACGCCGTGCTGGCGATCGCCGGCGATGTCTCGATGGCGCAGGCCAGATTCGTGGTCGAGCAGAAACTGTCTCCGTGGAAGAAGCAGGGCGCCGCGCCGGGCGCCGTGTCGGATCCGGCGCCGATTGCGGGCGCGAAGATTCTGTTCGTCGCGCGGCCGGGCTCGGTGCAGACGAACCTGATTGTCGGGACACAAGCCATCGCCCACGACAGCCCCGACTACGACGTGCTGCAGGTGATGAACAAGATCATCGGCGGCGGTCCGACCGGCCGCCTCTTTATTCATCTGCGCGAGGAGAAAGGCTACACGTACGGTGCAAGCAGTGCGCTCAACGCGCCGCTCTACCGCGGCGAGTGGCAGGCGGCGACGAGCGTGCGGACCGACGTCACCGAGCCGGCGCTCCGCGATCTCCTCGGGGAGATCGCCACGCTCCGAGACGAGCCGGTGTCGGACGAGGATCTGGCCGACGCGAAGCGCTCCATGACTGCG
>DATATJ010000263.1:0-22902 GCA_036268855.1 Vicinamibacterales bacterium | reverse complement strand
GGAGCTGGTGAGGTGAAAGAACTGGGCGATGAGCGATCCGACGGCGCCGCCGGTCATGATGATCGGCCCTTCGGCCCCGAACGGGCCGCCGGAACCGATCGAGATCGCGGCGGAGAGCGGCTTCAGCAGCGCGACCTTCGGTTCGACGCGGCTGCCGTTCATCAGGATGGCTTCGATCGCTTCCGGGATACCGTGGCCGCGAATCTTGTCGGATCCGTAACGCGCCATGACGCCGACAATGAGCGCGCCCACGATCGGGACGGCGATGACGAGGAGGCCGAGGTGATTGCCTTCCGGCGAGATCAGGGCGCTGTCGATACGCTGGAAGAAGAAGAGATTCGTGAAGAAGCCAATCAGCTTTATCAAGGCGAGCGCGATGTACGCCGCGAACACGCCAATGCAGATCGCCATCGCGGCAATCGGCAGGACGCGCGTGGTCACGGTGAAATCGCCCAGATGCTCCAGCCGTGCGGAAGCTGTGTCGGTGTGAACGGTACCCATCCTTTCAGTCTACCTCGCCGGGCTCGCGGGGTCCGAGGGCGGCCGCGCGCGCGCCGGCGCGATCGCGCAGAAGACGCCCAGCCCTGCGGAGCGCCGGAGACAAGGGTATGGAGTTAACTACCGAAATGCTAGAATCGCGCGTTCAGCGAAACGGCGTGCCGAGCCGCCGCGCGACGCGCGCGCGGAGATCGGATTCAGAGGCAGTGCTGGTGACGTCCATGCCGCTGTCGATGAGCCCGTCGATCAGCGCGCGGATGATTTCGGCGCGATTGAGCACTTTGCCGTTGGCGCCGCGAATGTCGATCGCGAGCCGATCGAGATGTACGATCTGTCGGTCGAAGAGCACCACGGACACCTTGGACCAGGTTTCCTTGTGCACCGGCGGCCGCCCGCGTCCGACTTTTGTCTGGCGCGCCCTCGATGCGGGCGCCTGCTTTTTGACCATGCGCAGTGAGCATGGATTATAAGCGCGGATTGTTGATAGCACAAACACAGCCATAGGACCCGACCGTCGAACCCACTCATCATGGCCCCCAAGGTCCCCATCGCACCTCGTCGCATCGGCCGTCCGCCCGCCGGCGCCCGCGTCGGAGAAAAGGTCAAGGACTATCCGCAGTTGAGCATCCGGCTGCCGGCGGAAGCGAAGGCGAAGCTCCGCGCGATCAGCCTCGTCAGCGCGCGCCCGCAGTGGCGCCTCATCACCGATGCGATCGACTGCTATCTGCGCACGCGCCCCGAGGCCGAGCAGGCGATGGTGCGCGCGCTCCTCGTGCGCCCCGCGCGAGCGGCGGCCGCCCGGCGATCTCGATCGGACTAGCCGCGCCGCTCGGAACCCGGCAGGACGTGGGGCGGTTGACGGCGATCGCATCGTCCAGTACGCTTCAAAGGCTCTTCACTCAGGAAATCAGACAATCAGAACGTGCGCGCAGGCGCCGTTCGCGGATGACAGCCATGCACCATCGAACTATTCGCACGTGTGTCGCGGCGGCGATGATCGCCGCCGCTATGGCGTGCAGCAAGAGCAATCCCGCACAACCGTCGGGGACGTCGAGCAGCGACTCCGGGTCGCTGACCGCCTCGATTGCCGCACCCAAGCCGCTTTCGCCGCTGAACAACGCGGCGATCAAGAACGTCCAGCAGCCGGTCACGCTCGCGGTATCGAACGCGGTGAGCACGAAGCCGGGCGTCACATATACGTTCGAGGTTGCCTCCGACGCCGGGTTCACGACGAAGGTGCAAGTGAAGGACAACATCGCGGAAGGCAGTGCAGGGCAGACGAGCGTCGCCCTCGACGCGCTGCCCGCTGCGAAGGACTACTACTGGCACGTCCGCGCGTCCGGCGGCGGCACGACGGGCGTGTTCGGCGCGGCGTTCAAGTTCACGATAGGGCCGGCGATTGCGATTAGCGCGCCGGGGCCGGTCTCTCCGCTGACCGGCGCAGGGACCAGCGACCGTCCGACGTTCACCGCCAACGACGCGGCCACAGCCGGACAGGTCCAGGCACTGACCTACGTGTTCGAGATCGCCGACAACTCGGCGTTCAATCCGGTGCTCGTCACCGGCATGGTGGCGGAGACCCCGGGGCAGACGTCGTTCGCGCCGACGAGCTCGCTGCCGACGGCCAAGACGCTGTACTGGCGCGTCACAGCGGTCGATCGGGCCGACGACCTTTCCAGCCCGCCGAGCGCCGTGCAGACCTTCACCGCGACCAACGCGCTCTGGCCCGGGCAGCAGCCGCCGAGCGGTAGCGGGCACGCGCAAATGGGACCCGGGTGGGACCCGCAGACGCTCACCTCATTCGACGGCACACGCTTCGACAGTCCGACGCTCGAGGAGCGCCGCATTTTCGATCTGCTGGATCGCGGCATGGATCCTGGCTCGGTGATCGATTGGCTGAACGGCCACGGCTACCCGACGACGTCCGTCTGGTACCCCGCCGTGCAGTCGTTCGGTTTCGCGTATCAGTACCTCGCGTTCGTCAACGGCGCGTGGGAACTGGTCCTCCGGGTTGGCGCGTAGAACATGACGCTTCGCGAATCTCTGCGCGCGTCGGCGAGGAGTCTCAGCATGCGATCGTTTGGATGCCCGGCCCTGCTGGCGGGGGTGTTCCTGATGTCGGCGATGGCGGGTGTCGCCCACGCGCAGATGGCGCGGAGCCAGCCGTCGCCTGAGGAGAGCGTCTGGTACGCGCAGGCGCTGGTGGAAGCCACGTTCGGCAATCTCAGCAGCCAGTCGTACGGCCTGGAAGCGGGCGTCACCGTGCGGCCGGACCTGCAAGTCTTCGTCGAGGGCGGCCGCGTCAACAACGTGGCGTCGAGCGCCTTCGCCACCGCCGCGCAACTGATCGCCGGCAGCCTCGGCCAGACGCAGTCGCAGGTCGGCTACTCGGCGAAGGAGCCGGTCGTGTTCGGCGACGCGGGCGTGCGGTACCTCGTGCCAGTCAGCGGCACCAGCCTGCAGCCGTACGTGCTCGGCGGCTTCGGCATCGCGCGCGTCAAGCAGGATGCGACATTCTCGGTGGGCGGGTCGGACGTCACCGGCAACCTCGCGCAGTACGGCATCGTGCTCGGCACCGATCTGTCCAGCACGTTCACCAACCCGCTCCTCGTGCTCGGCGCCGGCCTCACGGTGCCCGTCTGGCAGCATCTCGCGGTGGACGTGCACTACCGGTACGGCCGCATCTTCGCCGGCGATGCCGGCTTCAACGTCAGCCGCGCCGGTATCGGATTCGGCGTCCGGTTCTGACGTGAGCGCGTCGCCGCAGCGGGGGCGGGGGCGTCCGCCGAAGTTCGGGCGCCCGAGTCAGGTCGTGGCGCTGACCCTGCCGGACGAGGTCGTGCGCGGTCTGCGCAAGGTGCACCCCGATCTCGCGTGGGCGATTGTCCGCCTGTTCGAGAAGCGGCCGCCGACGGCGGTGGAGGAGCCGCAACCCGACGCCGAGCTCGTCGCCATCGCGGACCGCCGATCGCTGATTGTCGTCAACCGTGCGGTTTTCAAGACGCTGCCCGGCATCAACATTATTCCGCTCACGGGCCACCGCGCCATCCTGGCGCTCGAGCCGACCCGCGGCATGACCGACCTCGAACTGGCCGTGCTCGATCGGCTGGACGATCCGAGGGTCGATCCGGCCGAACGCAAGGCGCTCAGCCGCCTCCGAACGCAGCTGCGCGCGTGGCGGCACGATCGCGTGCTGCGGTTCCACTCGCGCGCCATCATCGTGGTGGAACGCGTGCACGTACGCCGCCGCCCTCGCGCGTCCGGCGCGAAGACGTCACGGGCGTCCTCCCGCGCCCGCTCCTAAACGCTCCAGCACACGGCGTGCGTGTTCCACGCCGCGGTAGAGATGCGCCATTGCGTCAAAGGGTCGCTCGTACTCGACCGTGAATCTTCCCGAATAGCCGGAGTCGACGAGCGACTGCAGGACGCCCGTGAGATCCACGTCGCCAGCGCCGAACTCGCACAGCGCCCCGCGATCGAGCCCCTTGAGATGGACGTGCGCGACGAAGGTCCGCACCGCGGCGAGCGCTGCGGCGGCTCCGACGCCAGCGCGTTCGAAATTAATCGGATCGAACGTCATCCGGATATTCGGCCGGTCCACGGCCTCGAGCACCGCCCCGCAGATCGCTGGAACGAGCGACGCGCCATCGTGGTTCTCGAAGGCAAAGGTCATGTCGGGATGACGATCGGAGAGCTGGCGGAGATTGCTCACGATGAGCGCGTGCGAAGCCTCGCCGTAGTCGGCGCGCAGCAGCCGGCCGAAGAACAGGCGGAGCATGCCAGTGCCGAGCCGGCGTGCGAGCGCCACCTGGCGATCGACGGACGACGTGGTCGCAGCCGCGCTCGGCGCAGTCTGAAAGAAGTCGCACCACCCGCCGGACGCGACGACCACCTGCAGGCCGTGCGCGGCGAGCCCCTGCTCGACCGCGTCGATCGGCACACCGCCCTCGATCGCCGGGAACAGGTTCAGGTCGATCTCGCGCAAGCCGAGTCGCGCGAACGCCTCCAGCGTCTCGGCCAGTGGCTCGCGTTTGTGCGACGTCGTGGACGCGAGCACCCGCGTCGTCACACGGGGTCGAAGGCGAGCGCCTTCTGGTAAGCGGCGTTCACGGTTTCCGGCATACCCCAGTACTTGAACTCGGCGTGCCTGCCGACGTACCGCAGGTTCGGAATCCGCCGGCCGCGATCGACGTAGTGCTGGTACGTGGCGAACGCCTGTTCGGACTGCTGCGGGTAAGCCTTTTCCGCGAACAGGTTGTGCTCGAGGGCGTATCCGACAGTGTTGGCCGGAAACGCGGCGGCCGCGCCTGGCAGCACCGGCACCTCGATGAGAATCAGGGTGTCGGGGCTGTCGTGGCGCGTGATCACTTTCATCTCGGTGACGCGCGTCTGGAATTCGCACGATGAGTAGTGCAGCGACTCCGCGCCTTCCGGAAACGCGTGCCGGAGTCCGGGGATGAGGAGCGGAATCATCATGCGGCCCGTATAGGGCAGGGTGTTCTCGCCCCACAACGCGTCGATGTCGATTGAGCAGAACACCGTGTGGTAGTCGGCGAAGTAGTATTTCTCGCCGCTCGCCATCAGCACGTGCGCACGGCCGCGCTCGTCTCGAATGCCAAGGATGCGATCGCGGACGAGGGTCGCGCGCGCGACCATCGCGTTCCACACGGCGTTCCAGCCATGCTTCGGGTACACCTGAAACGCGATGCCCTGGCCGAGCGTGTGGTCCTCGAACTTCAGCGGATCGTAGCCGCGAAGCCCTCGCGCCTTGCTCGCGCCGGCCTGCGTGTAGGCGTGCCGGAAGCGATCGGCCCACACCATGGACGTCTGGAGCTCGTCGCCGGGGATGTTCCACATCTTCCAGGTGTAGTTCGCCATGAACTTCCCGTAGAGCGTCGGTCCGAGCGCCGCGCCGAAGTACTCCGCGAAGGTGCACTGCCCCAGCTCCGGCAGGCGATCCTCGATCAGCTTCAGCTGCTCGTCGCGGTGCTGGCGAAGCTCGTCGTGGATCATCTCCCGCTCCGGCATGCGATCCACATCATCGTAGTGCACGGGGTAACGGTACTTGCGTCCGTCGGCCTCGACATAGGTGAACAGCCGGCGGTCGACGTGCAGCAGCTCGCCGTTGGTGAGTCTGACGATGGTCTGGTTGATGGGGTCTGCTTCGCCGCCGGGCCAGAACCAGATGTGCGGTCCGAACTCGTAGGGATGCCCGCTGTAGTAGCAGGTGCGCGCGAGGCCGCCGACTTCACGATGCTGCTCGACGACGGTGACGTCGTAGCCTTTCTCGGAAAGGTAGTACGTGATCGCCGACCCCGCCACGCCGCCGCCGAGCACCAGGATCCCTCGGTTCACGATCGTCATCCCAGGTTGTGAGCCTTCATCCAGCTCACGTTGTGCGCCGCCGGATCGTCCCGCAGCCGTCCGGCGCGGAAGGCCGCGGCCATCTCGTCGATCGCCATGCCAACGTTCTTGGCCGGAGAGAAGCCGGCGGCGATCAGGCGGTCCGCACAGACGCGGTACGAGCGCGGATCGCTCGAGGGCGACACGGTGATGGCGGCCGGCACGCGCTCGGCGACGTGGTCTGCGATCTCGCGCACGGACAGGTTTTCGAATCCGGCGTTGTAGATGCCGGCGAGCCGGCGCTCCAGCGCGAACAGATACACGCGGACGAGATCGTCGATGTGAATGTTCGGCCGGACTTGATCCCCGCCGAACACGGTCATCAACCCGCTGGTGAGTGCCTGCACGGTCAGAAGGTTGACCGTGAGGTCGAGCCTCATGCGGGGCGACAGTCCGCAGACCGTGGCCGGCCTGATGATTGTCGTCGTCATCGAGCCGGCGTAGCTCATGATCACGCGCTCGGCGACCATCTTCGTCTTGTTGTACTCGGAGATGGGCAGCAGCTCCACGTCCTCGGTCACCCGCGGCTCGGACTTGACGCCGTACACGCTGCCGGAGGAGGCGAACACGAACTGCCGGACGCCCTGACGGGCGGCGCGATCCGCCAGGCGCATCGTCGCCAGCACGTTGATCTCCCACGACGCGGAGGGGTTCAGCTCGACGGCGGGATCGTTGGCGACGTTCGCCAGATGAAAGATCGTGTCGACGCCTGATAGATCGACCGTGTCGATCGCCCGCACGTCCATCGCGAGGATCGTGAGGCGCGGATGGGCCGACAGGCGATTGCCGAACCACTGCACGTCGAGCACGGTCACGTCGTAAGCGGTGTGCGCGAGAAGAGCCTGGGTCAGTTTGGTGCCGACATAACCGCAGCCGCCAGTGACGAGCACGCTCACGCGTCGACCCTCACAGCGCGCCGCCGCGGTACAGGTTCAGGTACTGATCCATCCAGTAGTGGAGGAGCAGCTGGTGAGCGCACTCCGCCCAGCCATAGCGGACAGCTGGCACGTAGAAATTGAGGTCGCCGCACTGGCGGGCGCGGTTGTCGGCGCTCCGGGCCGTCAACGTCACGATCGCCATGTCCATCGATCGTGCCGTCTCGAGCGCCCGCAGGATGTTCGGGGAGTTACCGGAGCTGCTGATCGCCACGAGCAGGTCGCCGCTCCTGGCGATGCGGCTGAGCGGCAGCGCGAACACGTCGGCGAACGCCACGTCGTTCGCCGTGGCGGTGAGCAGCGCCGGCTCGTTGAAGGTGGTGGCGCGCAGCCCGCCGTTCTTGCAGGCGTCGGCCGCGAAGTGGCTCGCGAGTGTGGCGCTGGCGCCGTTGCCGACCAGGTAGATCCCGCGCGCGCACGCATGGCCCCGGTGCGTGATCTCGAGCCACTGGTCGAAGCCCACGGCCGCCGTCAGCGGCGCGCCGCCGCGATCGGTGACCGACAGGTCGCCGAGGGCCAACGCCGTCGATTGGACATAGTCGGCCCACCGCTCGACGTCAGATGACAATTTTGCCAATGGTGAGGAATTCCTGTTCGGACGTCGCTCGTTCGTTGCCGCGCCACTGGGCGACGGCGGCGGCGCCGATGCTGCCAGCCAGCGCGACGAGCCGCGCCGGCCGCTCCAGTGCGGCGGCCACGCTGCTCAGCGCAAAGTACGCGTCGCCGCACCCAATCGTGTCCACGACGCTGGTGCTCAAGGTCGGCAGCGCGAAGACGTCATCGCCGCGCTTGGTCATCACGCCGTGCTCGCCGTCGGTGACGGACAATGCGCAGGCGCGCAAGACCGCCGCGGTCCGTTCGACCACGTCGCGAAGCGGCAGGTGCCGCTCGTGCAGACAGAGTTCGGCTTCGGTGCGGTTGACGCTGTAGTAGTCGGCCGCCTTGTACTTGGTCGGAAGGTTGTAGCCGTAGTTGGTCGAATTGGCCTGCGCCATCGCCGCGACGAAAGCGGTGCGGCGGCCCGCGATGCTCGCGTTCATCGCTCGTGCGTCGATCAGGCCATGGCCGAAGTCGGCGACCAGCACGACGTCGTACTCGTCGAAGTCCGGAATCCCGCCCGGCCGGACGTCCTGCAGGTCCGGGCTCTTGGACTCGAACAGGCGATAGCCGCTGTCCCGATCCACGAACCGGGTCTTGACGATCGACGGCTCGGCCAGGCGCGTCACCGTGACATTGGCCGGCATCGGATCGGTGAGGCCGTTGGTGACGCAGTGCACCTCCTTGACGAAGCCGGCCAGGTGCAGCGCAATCACGCCGGTCCCGCCAATCTGGCGGCTGCGTCCGGTCTCGAGCCCCGCGACGCACCGCGACTTCACGGACAGGTTGGTCAGCGCGACATCCACCCATTCGTCGACGATGGTCTCGCCGATCAGGCAGACGCGCAGCCGGCTGGCGTCCACGATGAAGGCCTTCAGCTCCTCCAGCCTGAAGCCGAGGGACGAGAGATCCTGAAACAGCACGCGGTCGTTCCGCAACAATGGATCGGCCTGCGCGGCCTCGGGCGACGCGAGGAGGAAATGCGACAGCTTCGTGGAGGAAAAGGTATCGCCGGTCGTGAAGTGCAGGCGTCCGCCGTATTGCTCGACGACGTGCTTCTCGCGAAAGATATTCGCGGACCGGTCGAGCAGCAGCTTCGCGTATTCCGGACCCTTGACGTAGACGTCGGGGTGCAGCAGCTCGATCGGCGTCACGGCTGACGTCTCGTCGATGACGGCGACGTAGTCGACGATCTCGAGCGCTGCGAGCTGGCGCGCCCGCGAGTCCTGGCTGAACGACACCGCGCGTTTCTTCGTGATGTGCACGTCGGCGGTGATCGTCACCACCAGCACGTCGCCGAGCGCCCGGGCCTCCTCGAAGTGCAGCAGGTGGCCCATGTGCACGAGATCGAAGGCGCCGTGACACAGCACGATGGTCCGGTCGCGCAACCGCTCGCGGAGAGCGGGTAGCGCACTGGCCGCGACGATCTTGTGCTGCCGGAGGAACGGGGCGGTCGCGGTGCCGATCATGGCTCCGCCGCCGGCGCCGAAGCGGCTGTGACGGCCGCGGTCCGCTCCAGCGCGTATAAGCGCACGACGGTCCGCGTGACGTCCACGACGTTCGCCAGCCGGAACGCCTTGCTCTCGCCGCGCGTGCGCTCGGTCAGGTCCATGGGCACCTCGATGAACGTCCGCGTTTGCCGCAAACTTTTGACGAGCACCTCGGCCTGGAACCCGTAACCGGCAGACTCGATCGGCAGCGTCTTGAGCACCGATGCGGGGTGAATCTGCAATCCGTTGTAGTAGTGCAGGCGCCGCCCGGTGATCACATTCAGCAGTGCCGTGAAGATCTTGGAGATGATCGCGCGAGCCCACGTACGCGACTGAAACATCGCCCGCGTGTAGCCGACGATGACGTCAGCCTCGCCGGCCCGGCGAAAGAGCTCTCGCAGCGTCTCGTGGCCCCACGCGTTGTCGCCGTGCACCATGACGATGTAGTCGAGGGCGGCGGCTTCGACACCCCGCCGGTACGACCAGCCGAATCCGCGGTTGCGATCGTTGGCGAGGAGTCGAACGCGCGGAAATCGCTGCGCCTGCGCGGCCACGAGCGCCGCCGTGCCGTCCATGCTGCCATCGTCGATGACGAGCACCTCGTAGGCGAGCGGCAGGCCGTCGAGCGCGCGCGTGACGTGTTCGAGCGTCTGCAGGATGTTGTCGGCCTCGCAGTACGCGGGAATCACCACCGACAACGACCGCGAAGGGGCGGAGGCGCTCACCACCACGATGTCCTGTCTGTTTATCCGCGGAAAAATATCATGCTAATACTTTCTTGTAAGAAAAGCGCAAGGCCTCAAGGCGCGTGCACGGCATATATCCGCACCTGGGTGTTTTCCAGTTGCAACGTGAACGCCGCCGGGTCGGAGGCAGCCCATTTCGCCTCGATCGGAAATCCGCCGGCATCGTGCCAGTTGTAGTCGATTTCATAGGGCGACAGCGCGGTGACGAACAGCAGGTCGATGCCCCGCGCCTTCAGGTTCTCGATCCACGCATCCTTCAAGCCATTGGCCCGCGCCAGACGTGGACGGACCGCATCGATTTGCGACACTTGCGCCTGATCGATCGGAAGCAGCACGCCCGACGCAACCGCCAGTGGTTGAGCCGGTGCGGGCTCATTCGCCCGGCGGCGCCGGTGCGCCCGGTCGTAGTCGTCGAACCGCCAGTCGCGATGACGATCGATGTTGACGTAGTAGACGCGGTTCGAGAGGTGATCGCCGAACAGTGGATAGGGGACGTTGGTGCCGGCGTAGGCGATCGCCGCGTGGGTCGTGTGGTCGCTCACCCAGCGCCAGGCGAGCACGACGTCGCTCCGCAGGGAAATCGACGAGGGCGTCAGGAAGCGGCACCGATCCGGCGCGCACCACCGGTCGGCTCCAGCAGCACACACCACGCAGGCGGCGCACACTCCCGCCAATGCGAGCGCCGCGCGGCGTCGTGTGCGCGCCAGGTACCACACGAGACCGAGTGCCACCAGCTCCATCGCGACGAACCATCGTCCGTACCCGTAGGCGACGATGCCTCGAAGCGAGAGCCAGTCGGCCATGTACCACGGCAGCGCGAACGGCAGCGCACCGCTCGAGCCGACGACGAGCCACACGACGCCCGCGGCCAGCGCTACGTGCACGCACGCGTTCCAGGCGCGGTTCGCGCGAAACACGAAAGCGAATGGCAGCAACGCCACGATCGCTGCTGGCACGAGGAGGCGCGAGTCCACATTGTCGGGCACGCCGAACCAGAAGAGCAGCGACATCGCCGCGGGCGCCGCGGCGAGAAGCCCTGCGAAGCGGCGCCGGCTCGCCAGCATGGCGAGGCCGCCGACGAGCGCGGCAGGAATCCAGAGGAGCGCCAGGTCCACGCCCATCGCGTGCGCGAGCACCACTGGAAACAGCCTCACGTCCGCCGTGTGAAAAACGGAGTGTTCCATGGCGGCACGCGAGTACGCGCCATGTGCCACCGTGACGCCGGCGACCGTCAGAGAGGCGGGGTAGATCGGGCTGCCGCCGATGAGCCAGTTGCGCACATACCACGGAGCCGCGAATAGCAGGATGCCGGGCAGCGCCCACGCCGCGCGCCGGCTGACGCCGCGATGCAGGGCGAACGCCAGGACGACCGGCAGATAGACCAGCGCCACGTACTTGCTGCCGCAGAAAAGCCCGACGGCCGCGCCCCACAACCACCAGTCGCGCCGCTGGTCGCGATCGGCGGCCACGACGCCGAAGACAAGGGACGCCAGGAACAGCGCGCAGCAGATCAGGTCGACGTCGGCGCCGACGGCCTGTTCGACGATCGGCCTGGCGAACGAAAAGAACAGCGGCGGATACACGGCGTGCGCCGGTGCCGCGCCGGCTGTTCGGGCCAGCGAGTACAGGCCCACGCCGCCGAGCAGGTAGAACGGCAGCTGGCCGATTCGTGCCAGCACGTCGCCGTGAAACGGCAGCATCAGCCACAGGAAATAGAGCTCGCCGTTGGCCGGCGCGTATGCCTGCGCTTCGTCGCTGAAGGGCGTCGGCACGATCGACAGGCGGTGCTCCAGCAGCCAGCGCGCCGGAAACACGAGATGGTAGCTGAGGCTGTCGTACAGGGTCAGAGGCGACTGCGTGATGCCGGTCGCGACGACGAAGATCACCATCGGCGCCAGCACGCCGGCGAGTAGCAGTGGCGCCCCGCGCGCGATCCGGAGCGCGGGCGCCGCCGGTGGCACCAGTCGCCGCGACGCGACGTAGATGCCGGCGAAAAATACAACCTGTGGGACCAGCCAGAGCAGTCCGAGGCTTCCGAGCAGCATCTCGCCTGCGACGACGATCGCCAGGGCGAGCGTGCCGGCCCGAAGGATCGCGCCGGCGAGCGTGTCGTCGGGGAAGACACGCCGGGTCACCCGCCACGCCGTGAGCACCACACACGCGCTCAGCAGCCAGAACAGGAGGTACGCACCGATCGAGCGGAAGCCGATGCCCCAGCCGAGGCCGGCGGCCGTCAGCGCAATCAACGACAGCGCCGCCGCGACGATCGCCTCCATGCGGCGGAGATGATACTCGATGAAACAGCGTAGGAAGGCGGCGCGCGACCGGCGTCATTTAATTGTTATAAAAACCAGTCATCGGAATATCTGTTGATGAAATCGAATGGCGCGGTCGCCCGGGTTGACAAGAGTCAAACAGATGTTTTATACATATGTTTAACGCCATGAAAAAAGCGCTTCCCTTGCTCCTGCTGGCCGCCGTCGCGGGCGGCGTCTATTACTACCTCACGCGCGACCCCGCGGCGCTCGTCCTCACCGGCATCGTCACCACCAACGATGTCGTCGTGAGCCCGCAGATCTCCGGGCAGATCGGCCGGCTGCTGGTGAACGAAGGCGACACCGTGGCCAGGGATCAGCTCGTCGCGGTGATTAACCCCGGCGAGATGACGGCCGATGTCTCGTATTACGCGCAGAGCACCGAGGGGCTTGCCGATCAGGTGACGCAGGCCGAGGCGGCGCTCCGGTTTCAGCAGCAGCAGACCGGCGACCAGATCAACCAGGCGCTGGCGTCGCAGGCATCGGCCGAGGCGCAGCAGGCGTCGGCGGCCGCCGACCTCGAGAACGCGCGGCTCTCCTTCGAGCGCAACCAGAAAATGCAGGCGCAGGGCATCGTGACCGTCGAGACGTTCGATCAGTCGCGCACCGCGTACGACTCGGCCAGGGCGAAGCTGGACTCGCTGAAGAAGCAGGTCGAGGCCGCGCGCGCCGCGGTGGCGCTGGCCCGATCGAACGCCGAGCAGATTGCGATGAAGCGGAGCCAGCTGCAGTCGAACCAGCACCAGGTGGCCGCCGCCGCCGCGCAGAAGGCCAAGGCGGACGTGCGGATGTCGTACACGGAGATTCACGCGCCCATTGCCGGCCTCGTGGACGTCCGGCCGGTCCGGGTGGGCGAGGTCGTCACGCCCGGACAGCCGATCGTCACGCTGATCAACCCGGACGATCTGTGGGTGCGCGCCGACGTGGAGGAGACCTACATCGATCGCATCCGCATCGGCGACAAGCTCACGGTGCGGCTGCCGTCGGGCGACACGCGGCAAGGCACGGTGTTCTATCGGGGAGCGGACGCGGGTTACGCCACACAGCGCGACGTGAGCCGCACCAAGCGCGATATCAAGACGTTCGAAGTCCGCCTGCGCTGCGACAACACGGATCGCCGCCTCGCCGTCGGGATGACGGCATACGTCCTGCTGCCGGTGAAATAGCGGACGTGCGGGTGCCCCACGAGCCATGAACGCGATCGACGTCAAGAACATCGTCAAGAAATTCGGCGACTTCACGGCCGTCAAGGGGATCACTTTTCACGTGGAGGCCGGCGAGATCTTCGGGCTGCTCGGGCCGAACGGCGCCGGCAAGTCCACGCTGATCCGCATGATGACGACGCTGCTGCTGCCGACCTCCGGCACGGCGATCATCAACGGCTGCGACGTCGTGAAGGAGTCGGACGGCGTGCGGCGGGCCATCGGCGTCATCCCGCAGGCGATGACGAGCGATCTCGAGCTGAGCGTCAGAGAGAACCTGCTGATCTTCGCCAAGCTGTACGGCGTGCCGCGCGAGAAGCGCGTGCGGCTGATTCACGACCTCCTCGAAGCCGTGGAGCTCACGCAGTGGGCCGATGCGCAGGTCAAGAACCTGTCGGGCGGCATGCGGCGGCGCGTCGAGATCGCGCGCGGCCTCGTCCACGAGCCGCGGATCTTCTTCCTCGACGAGCCGACCACCGGGCTCGACCCGGTGTCGCGCGTGGCCGTCTGGGAAATGCTGCAGAAGATCAAAACCGAGCGCGACCTGACGATTCTGATCACGACGCATTACATGGACGAAGCCGACAAGCTGTGCGATCGCATCGCCATCGTCGATCATGGCGAGCTCAAGGCGCTGGACTCGCCGCTCAAGCTCAAAGCGTCGATTCCGGGCAACAACATCCTGGACGTCAGCTTTTCGTCGACGCCAGCCGGCTGGAAGCAGCGCCTGGAGGCGCTGCCGGCGGTCGACAGCGTGTCGGGCGGAGACGGCATCTATCGCATCTCGTCGCAGAACGGGCCGGCGACGACGCTCGCGCTCATGGAGGCGGCGGCGCTCGCCAGCGTCAGCATCCAGTCGCTGTCGGTCCAGAGTACGACGCTCGACGATGTGTTCGTGCACTACACGGGACGGGCGCTGCGCGACGCCCTGCAGGAAGCGAACCCGATGGACCGCGGCATGGTCATGAGGCGAAACTGATATGAATCGCACCTGGGCGATCATCGAACGGGAGCTGCGCCGGTTCCGGCGCAGCCCGATGCTGATCGTCATCTCGATGATCTTCCCGATCGTGCAGCTGGTGGTGCTCGGCTACGCGTTCGGCGGCAACGTGAAGCATCTCAAGGTCGGTGTCGTCGATCAGGATCACGGCGTGCCGGCGGTGAAGGTGCGCGAGATGGCGTCGGCGATCACCGCGGGTGCGCGGACGTTCGAGACGATCGAATACGCGGATCCGGGCCGGGCGCTCACCGACTTGCGCAACGGCCGGATCAACGGCGTGCTGACCATTCCTCCCGAGTTCTCGCGGCGCGTGCTCGAGCACAACGAGCCGCAGGTCGCCCTGATCGAGGACAACACCGATAACTTCGTTTCGGCCACGCTGGCGGCGGCCGTCAACAGCCTGGTGACGGCCTACAACGAGCCGATCGGCAACAGCGCGCGCGTGCAGAGCCAGGCGACGCTGGATGTGGTCGAAGTGTATCCGTACGTGCCTTACATCCAGTATCTGCTGCCGGGATCGGTGGTGATGTCGATCTTCATGATGGTGATGATCGGCGGCGGTATCATCTACATCGACGACAAGGCCCGCGGGCTGCACGAGGGCTACCTGGTGACGCCCATCACCAAGCTCGAGTTGATCGCGGGCTTCAACGTGTCGGGCACGATCAAGGCCGTGCTCGCCGGCTTCGTGTTGATGACGATCGGGTCGCTGATTGCCGGCATCCCGAACCCGTTCGATCCGATGCGGATGGTGCGCATGCTTGTAGTCATCGTCATGACCGCCTTCGCGCTGATCAGCCTGATGTTCCTGATGATGGTGCGGGTGACCGATCCGCTGATTCCGCGCGCGACGTTCGGCGTGCTGAACACGCTGCTGTACTTTCCCAGCGGCGCCGTGTATCCGCAGCAGGGATTCCCCGGCTGGATGCAGGTGATTGCCGTCGCCGATCCGTTCACCTACGCGGTGCACGCGTTCAAGAGCCTGCTGCTCAAGAACACCGGGTTCGACGCCATCGCCAGCGACCTCGGGTTCCTGGCGCTGTTTTCGGTGGTCGCCATGACGCTGGCCACGAAGCTGTTCCGGCGGACGCTGTGACGGGCACCCCACGGGCCGATCGCGAAACCCACGACCGGCTCCTGGCCGAGGCGGCGCAGCTGTTTGCCGATCAGGGCTTCCGGAAGGTCACCGTGCGCGAGATCTGCGGCGCCGCCGGCGCCAACGTGGCGGCCGTCAACTACCATTTCGGTGACAAGGCCGGGCTGTACCGCGAAGTGCTTCAGTCGGCGATCGACGCCATGCAATCGACGAGCGAAGCGGCGCGCGCCGCGGGTGAAGGGCTCCCGCCGGAGGAGCAGCTGCGCTGCTTCATTCAAGTCTTCCTCGAGCGCGTGCTCGCCTCTGGCGGCATCACGTGGATCTACCGGCTCGTGCACCGGGAGATGGCCGATCCGACGCCGGCGTTCGACAGGCTGGTCGAGCAGGGGATCCGGCCGCGCGTCGAGTATCTCGCGCGGATCGTGATGGATCTTTCCGGGTGCGGGCGCGACAATCCGCTGGTCCTGCACAGCGTGGCCAGCATTCAGGCGCAATCGCTGTTTTACATGCCGAACCCGATCGCGGCGCGGCTGGGCGTGAAGTCGGCATTCACGCCAGACGAAATCGACGCGCTCACCGAGCACATCACCACTTTCTCGCTGGCCGGCATCCGCGCTGTGGCGGCGGCCTCGGCAGCCGGTCATCCGCGCCGGCACCGCGGCGGTCAACAGCCGGTCCACGTGCGGGCAACGCTTCGAAGCGCAGGCCGGCGCCGCTGACGCCCCTCGGCGCGCGATGACGCACCTCCTCGATCTGATCCGGCATCCCGGCTGGGGGAGCATCGGCCTCGCCTGCGCGGGGTACACCGTCTGCGCGTTCGCGATGCTGCCGGCGTGGCCGCTCACCGTCGCGCTCGGATCGATCTACGGCATCTGGCGCGGGTTGCTGATTGCCACGCCCGCCAGCGTCGCCGGCGCGACCGCGGTCTTCGTGATGGCGCGATCGACGATGCGCGACTGGGCGCAGCGGCGGATGGCCGGATCGGGACGCCTGGTCGCCATCAGCCGGGCCGTGAGCGACGAAGGGCCGTGGGTCGTCTTCCTGCTCCGCCTCTCGCCGGTCATCCCCTTCAACCTGCTGAACTACGCGCTCAGCGTCACCCAAGTGAGCCTGCGCGTCTACGTGGTCGCGACGACCATCGGGATGCTGCCGCCGACCGTGCTGTATCTCTACATGGGATCGTTGAGTGCGTCGGTCGCGCGCGGCACGGGGTACACGGGCTGGCGCGCCGGCATGTACGTCGCGGGCCTCGCCGCGACGGCCGGAGCGGTCTGGCTCGTCGGACGCGCGGTGAAAAAAGCCTTGCCAACTGAGCTCTGATCCGATCCCGATTCCAGCGCAGCAGGCGTGGATCCGCTCCACGCCGCTCGCGACGTGCCGGTTTGCCGGTACACTGTCAGGCAGGCTTGCACGGCGAGCCGCGTTGATGCTGCCCCTATCTTTTTCGACTGCGCTCGGCCGTCGCCGTACGATCCTGGCTCTCGCCATCGTCGGCACAATTCCCGCGTTCGGCGTCACCCAGTCGCTCGTCCATCGCTCGCGCGACCGGCGGCAGCAGCTGGCCGTCGACTGGGCGCGTCAGGGCCAGCGCGATCTCGCGGCCGCCCGCGCGGCGGAGGCCGCCGAAGACTTCCGCACGGCGCAGGAGTATGCGCGCGATCGCGGCGAGTACCGGCTGCAGCTCGCGCAGTCTTTGATCGCAGCGAACCGGTTTGTCGAGGCGCAGTCGCAGCTCCTCACACTCTGGACGCAGGCGCCGGGCGACGGCGTCGTCAACCGCGAGCTGGGCCGCATTGCCGCGCGCGACGACGATGTCGCCAACGCGCTGCGCTACTATCACGGTGCGATCGACGGCGCGTGGCCGGGATCCGCGGCGGCCGAACGGCGGCAGACGCGCACGGAGCTCGCGCAGTTCCTGTTGCAGCGCGGCGATACGACGCAGGCGAACGCTGAGCTGATTGCGCTCGTCGGAGAGCTGCCGCCCGATCCCGCGGCGATGACCGACGCCGCGGCTCTGCTGTTGAAAGTGGATAACCGCGCACAGGCCATGGCGCTGTTGCAGAAAGCCCTCGACCTCGATCGGCAAAACGTTCGGGCGCTGCGGCTGGCCGGCGAGGCCTCGTTCAGCGCGGGAGATTATCGAGCCGCCCGCGGTGACCTCGAGGCGGCATCCGGAGCGTCGCCGCTCGACGCCAAGGGCCAGCAGATGCTCGACCTCAGCACGCGGGTCCTGGCGCTCGATCCGTTCGCTCGCCGCATCACTTCGCGCGAGCGGCTGCGCCGCGTCGTTCGAGCGTACGCCGTGGCGCGCGGCGAGCTGGCCCGATGCCCCGCAGGGTCGCGGGAGAGCCTTCAGGCGCAGATGGACGCGCTGCAGCCGAAGGTCGCCGAGCGCACGCTGGCCCGCGATCCCGACCTCGTAGACCAGGCGATCGCGTTGGTGACGGCGGTTGAGACCGCGTCGTCCGCCTCCTGCGGTCCGCCACAGGGCGATGCGCTGGCCCTGCAGCTCGTGCTGCGCCAGCCGCGGTCCGCCTCATGAACGCGCCTCGAAAGGCGTTCCTCGCCGCGCGGATGGCGATCGGCGATGAGCAGCTGTTGCTGCTGGCGGCGATCCTCATCGGCGTCTATGCAGGGCTGGCGGTCGTCTGCTTCCGTCTCGCCATTCAGTGGCTGCGGCTGATGCTGCTGGGCTCCTCGCTCAACCCGTCCTTTCCGCGGATCGCGGTGGTACCCGCGGCCAGCGGCCTGGTGATTGCCGCGTTCGTCGTCCTCGCGTTTCCAGCGGTTCGCGGCAGCGGTGTGAACCAGACGAAAGCCGCGCTCTACATCTACGACGGCTACATCTCGTTCCGCACCGTGATCGGCAAGTTCCTGACCAGCGCGGTCGCCATCGGCAGCGGCCAGTCGCTCGGTCCGGAAGATCCGTCGCTCCAGATCGGCGCCGGGCTGGCGTCGGCGCTCGGACGATGGCTGAAGCTGCCGCGCGACCAGATGCGGTACATCGCCCCGATCGGCGCGGCGGCGGGTCTGGCGGCCGCGTTCAACTCGCCGATTACCGCCGTCCTGTTCGTCATCGAAGAGGTGATCGGCCGTTGGACCGCTGGCGTGCTCGGGGCGGTCGTGCTGTCGGCGGTGGCGAGCGTCGTCACCGAGCAGTGGTTCCTCGGCGACGAGCCGCTGTTTCGCGTGCCGCCGTATCACCTCGCGCACGGAGCGGAACTGCTCGCGTACGCGGCGCTCGGCCTGATCGGCGGCCTGGTGTCGCTCGTGTTCGTCAAGTCGGTGGCGGCGCTGCGGCCGCGGCTGCGCGCGCTGCCTCCGTGGACCTGGTATCTCCAGCCGGCGGTCGCCGGCCTCTTCGTCGGATTCGTCGGCCTCCGCTTTCCGCAGGTGATGGGCGCCGGTTACGAGTTCATCGATCAGGCGATGCACGATCAGTACGGCTGGCGGGTGCTGCTGGCACTGGGCGTTCTGAAGGTCGTGACGACGACCGCGTCGTTCGTCAGCGGCACGCCGGGAGGATTGTTCGCCCCGACCCTGTTCATCGGCGCGATGCTGGGTGGCGCGGTCTGCGCCATCGAGCGGCTCGTCGCGCCCGGCATCACAGGGCCGATTGGCGCGTACGCGCTGGTCGGTATGGGGACGCTCTTCGCCGGCATCATCCGCGCGCCGATGACCTCAGTCTTCATGATCGTCGAAGTCTCCGGCAACTACTCCATCATTCTGCCGGTGATGATTTCGAACACCATCGCGTACCTGGTGTCGCGCCAGTTCCAGGAGCATGCGCTGTTCGACGTCCTGGCGCGCCAGGAGGGCACGGTGCTCCCCTCGATGGAAGAGGAGCGCGAATCGGACGTGGAGACCGTCGAGGACGCGATGCGCGACGTCACCGGCGTCACGTTGAGCGGCGACGAGTCGCTGGCAGCCGGGATCGCCCGCGCGGAGCAGGTGCCCGCCGCCGGGTTCTTCCTCGTGGACCTCGGTGCCGGAGTCTGGGGCGGTCTCTCGCGATCCGAGCTCGATCATCTCCAGGCGATCAGTGCACACGACGTGCTGCTGCGCACGATAGCGGCGCCTCTGGCGCTCCCATACCTGTATCCCGATCAGTCCACCGTGACCGCACTGCGCGTCCTGCACGGACGGCCGTTCATTCCAGTCGTCCACCGTGCCGATCGCACGCGCCTCGAAGGCATGCTCGCGCTCGAGGATGTGCTGCGCGCTATGGCACGCGCCGAGCGCATCAAGTAAACTTTTCGCTCGTGACCGTCGCATCAATCGCTCCCGTCTGGGCCTCCGGCGTCTGCGCCGGCGTACACGCCGCCGGCAGCCGGCACGTCGTCTACGTTCCGGACAACCCGCTGTCGCATGTGGTGCGGACATTCGAACAGTCCTACGCCGACGTGCGCCTCGTGCTCGCGACGCGCGAGGAAGAGGCGTTCGGCATCGCTGCCGGCTTGTATCTCGCCGGCGCCCGGCCGACCGTTCTGCTGCAGTCGAGCGGCGTGGGGAATTCGCTCAACGCGATCACCTCGTTGCTGCTGCCGTACCAGATACCCGCGCTGATGATCGTGAGCATGCGCGGAGACGCGTCGGAATGGAACGCGGCGCAGGTGCCGATGGGGCGGGCGCTGCCGGCGATCCTGGAGGCGATGGGCGTCCCGCACGTCACGGTGGACACGTCAGATCGCGCGGAGGCGCTGACGCGCCAGGCCGCCGCTACTGCGTTCGGCACGCGCACGCTCGGTGCGTGCCTGCTCGCCCGGCGCATGACGAGCGCGCCGGCATGAATCGCCTCGACGCGACCCGCATCCTCGTCGAGTGCGCCGGCGACGCGCCGATCGTCGCGAGCCTCGGCCATCCGGCCTACGATCTGTTCGCGGCCGGCGACCGCTCCTCGAATTTCTATACCTGGGGCAGCATGGGCGTCGCCTCGTCGATTGGCCTCGGCCTCGCGATCGGACGTCCGGACCTGCGTGTCTTCGTGGCCGACGGCGACGGCTCGCTGCTCATGAACCTCGGATCGCTGGCGACGATTGGCTGGACGGCGCCGCCGAATCTCGTGCTGATCGTGTGGGACAACCAGGAGTACGCGACCACCGGCGGTCAGCCGACCGCCACCGCACAAGGCGCCGACCTGGCGGCCGCTGCAACCGCCATGGGGATTGCGGCCAGCGTGACCGTCAACGACGCGGACGGGCTGCGCGCCGCTCTGGCGCGTGCGCGCACGGCACCGGGCCCCTGGATGATCAACGCGAAGGTCACCGAGTCGGCGCCGCGCGCGAAGCCGCCGCTCGACTGCGTGTTCATCAAGCAGCGGTTCATGAGCGCGATCGGGAACCCGGAATCGGCGACGCGCGGAGAGCCGGCGTGAGCGGAACGGCCAGCGTCCTCGATCGCTTCGCGGCCTTCGTCGCGCGGGGCACGACGCCACCGGCCGCACGCCGCCGCGCGGCCGCCGCCGTGCTCGATACGGTCGGGGTGATGTTGGCCGGCGCCGCCGAGCCGGCCGCCCGCAGCGTTCAAGCCGTCGTCGCCGACGAAGGCGGGGATGCGTGCCATGTGCTCGGCACCGCGCTGCGCGCGAGCGCGTCGAACGCCGCGCTCGCCAATGGCACCGCCGCGCACGCCCTCGACTACGACGACATGTGCTTCGTCTCGCTGGCGCATCCGAGCGCGCCGCTTGTTGCCGCGGCGCTGGCGGCAGGTGAAGTGGCCGGCGCATCCGGTGCGGCGCTGCTCGACGGCTACGTCGCCGGTTTCGAGCTCGAGGGCCGGCTCGGCCGGGCGATGAACCCGCGGCACTACGAGCGAGGGTGGCACTGCACCGCGACGATCGGCTCGGTGGGCGCCGCCGCGGCCGCCTCGCGGATCCTCGGCCTCGACGCGGAGACGACGGCGCATGCGCTCGCCATCGCGGCGTCAGAGGCGTCCGGACTGAAGGAGAATTTCGGCACGATGGTGAAGCCGCTGCACGCGGGGCTGGCGGCGCGCAACGGCGTCTTCGCCGCGCGGCTCGCCGGCGCCGGGCTCACTGCGAGCGGCCAGGCGCTCGACGGTCCGCAGGGTTTTCTCGCCGCGATGGACAGCGAGCAGCGATCGCTCGAGAGCGTCAGCGCCGATCTGGGTGCCCGCTGGGAGATTCTCGACACGGGGATCACCGTGAAGTTGTATCCCTCGTGCGCCGGCACGCATCCCACGCTGGACGCGCTGCTGGAGCTCCGCCGCACCGAACGGTTCCAGGGGGCCGACATCGCGAGCATCGAGGTCGTCGTCGATTCGATTACGCCGACCGTGCTGATCTACGACCGGCCCGCGTCGGGTCTCGAGGCCAAGTTCAGCATGCCGTTTTGCGCCGCCGCCGCCGTGCTCGATGGACGCGTGGGCATCGACACGTTCGATTCCTCGCGCCTTCACGATCCGGCGATCGCGGCGCTCATGCCGCGTGTCACGATGCGCGTGGACGCCGTGCTCGATGGACAGGCTCCGCCGCTGACACAGGCGCGCATCCATGTACGCCTCAACGACGGCCGCGAGCTCAGCGCTGAGGCGAACGGCGCGCGCGGCTACCCCGCGCATCCAGCGAGCGACGAGGCGTTGAGGGCAAAGTTTCGTGCCTGCGCCGAGCGCCGGCTGTCACCGGAATGCGCCGCTCGGGCGGTCGCGCTGCTGACGGCGATCGAGGGCCTCGACGACCTCCGGCCGCTGACGGATTGCCTCGTCGGCGCCTGATCGGCTGCGTTCCGGCGATGAGCTGGGATCTCGACCATGAGTGCTATGCTCGTGCCCGTGACCAAGGACGACGTCGAGCCGGCGCCGACACACCATCAACACGCCGTCCAGTTCTACGAAAGCGAAGAGAGCCTCTACAAGACGGTTTCGACTTTTCTGGGACAGGGCCTGATCGACGGTCAGCCTGCCATTCTGATCGCGACCCCATCCCATCAGTCAGCCATCCTCGCGCACCTCACCGACCGGGCGATTGACGTCGAGAAGGCGCAGGGCAAGGGCGATCTGGTCGTTCTGGACGCGCAGGAGACCCTCGACCTGTTCATGACGGGCGACGTGCCGGATGCCGCGACATTCAATGTCGCCGTCGGCGGCATCGTCGATCGCGCGCTGAGCGGGCGCGCCAAACGCACGATGGTGCGTGCGTACGGCGAGATGGTGGATGTCCTCTGGAGGGCCGGACGGAGCGACGCGGCGATTCGTCTCGAAATGTTGTGGAACAAGCTGGCGATGGACTATGGCTTCGCGCTCCTGTGCGGCTACGCCATGGGGAATTTCTACAAAGAAACCGCGCGCTTCGAGGAGGTGTGCCGGCAGCACGCGTACATCGTGCCGCCGGACTTCGACAGCCTGCCGATTCCATCCCCGACACGCTAGGCTGACCTGTCCGCCGGAGCGTCGGCGGAGGTGGAAGCCTTCGCGCTACCTCCGTCTTGCGGCCGCACGCATCTGAAACCTGATCAGGCCGGCGGGGCCGTGTCGCGCCCGCTCTTGGGGACGTGCCCCCGCTTCCACACCATGAACGTGCGCGTGAACTCGATGATCGGCGTGCCGTGCTGATTCACGCCTGTCGTCTTCACCCGAACCAGGCCGACCTTCGGCCGTGACTTC